>JBKHES010000079.1:0-10433 GCA_046540695.1 Desulfobacterales bacterium | reverse complement strand
ATTTCGTGCTTCGGATTTCGGATTTGCCTTATTTCACGCAGTGCACAAAAACCTTTGTGGCAAGCTTGGCCGCGGTAAACTCTGAAACCACCGAGCCCTCCACCTTGGCAAGTTCGGTGATGTCCGCGGCCACGACGTTTTTCTCGTTGCCAACCCTTTTTATCAGCTCAACTGCCTGCCGAAAGCTCATCCCTCCGGGCACGGGCGTTCCGGTGCCCGGCAGAATGCCCGGATCCAGGCCGTCTAGATCTATGCTGAGATAAACGTTTTCCGGCAGGGCGTAAACCACGTCATCCATCCACGAATCATCCGACGGGTTCAGGTTGTGCGCGTAAAAAGGGTACAGGTGATGGGCCTTTATATAGTCGTACTCCTCGGGGCAGAATGAACGGATGCCCACCTGCACGAACGGCAGCCTGAGGTCTTCTCCTATACGGCGCATCACGCAAGCATGGTTGTATTTGCTGCCGTTCCAGTAGTCGCGCAGGTCAAGGTGCGCGTCTATCTGCAAAACCCCCATGCCTGGATAACGGGCTGCCGCAGCCTTGCTAAGACCGATGGTGATGGCATGATCACCGCCTATTGAAAACAGAAACTTTCCTGCATCAAGGCAACTGCCCGCGGCAGTTTCAATTTCACCCACGGCCTGCTCCGGGATCTTTGCAGGCTCCAGCGCGGCAACAGTATGGATACCCAGCCTGCCCCAGTCTACCAGGATTTCCTCATCAAGGCATTCAAGCTCATATGAGGCCTTGAGCAGGTGATACGGCCCCTGTCCGGCTCCGCTGCCGAAAGAAGGCGCCACCTCGTAGTAAACCGGCAGAACCACCGCCTTTGCATCCTCGATGCGCCGGACATGGATCGCTTCACCGCCGAACGGAATAAATGATTGCTGTCCCATTTTATTTCACAAATATCGCTGCTGCAATTACGGTTGTCCAGAGACTGCCCTCCGCCCCCAGGGCGGCCTGGCTTATATGTCTGGAGTGAATTATCTTGCCTGACATCTTGTAGATGTCGCGGCGCTCGTCATAGTCCTTTTCAGGGTCAAACTCGATGCCCAGGGTGGTGGCAAGCATGGATGCAGCCATGTCCTCTGCAAACTCGCCGGCCTCCACCTCGGTCTGGCCGAACCCGTGGTGCTCGGAGAGGTAACCGTATCTTTCGTTTCCCTCGGGAAGCGCCAGGCCCACGCTTGCCACAAGGCGCCTTCCCGGCTCACGGCTCTGCTCCCGGGCCATCACGCAGTGTGTTATCTCTCCGGCCTCGAGCTTGGCAAGCCCTTTTTCCTTGTCTATTATCTTGCATCCCGGAGGAAATATGGAAGACACCTGGACAAGGTTAAGATGGGCTATACCGGCCTCCCTCAGCGCATTTTCAAACGAGGCCAGATGCGCTTTATCTATTCCCACACCCTTGGTGAAAAATATATATCGTGGTACGTACATTATCTGGTTCTCCTGGTTGCAAAAAATGCAAAAAAGCGCTCGGATAATTGACAAGCGTCTTTGATAATGCAAACAGGCCTTACTTGTCAACAGTTGCATGACAATCAGTAAATCCTTATTATCAGAAAGTATTAAATTTATCAGAAAAGCAGGGAAAAATGAATATCAAAATTCCGGTTCACCGCCACTGCATTGAAACCGCGATTAAAGGGCAGTACAACCGTGCGGTCTCAAAATATTTCAAGGCCGGCAGGGACGAGGAGAAAAAAGATCTTGAAAGCCGCATCGAGCTTCTGCATCATGCCCTGGAGACACTGGATTTCAACTTCCTGAGAAACCGCTACAGGGATCTGCGCGGCGAATCCGGGGCCGACGTCTATCTGGGCGGCGACGGCGAAAACGGCCAACTCTACATTACAATAAACGGAGAAAAAATTGAGACAACAGATAAGGATTGATTTCAAGCGTTATTCCGGAGGAGGCGGCGGAAGGGGGCCCGTAAATGAAAACTTTCTGCCTGTTCTGCTTGCCAAATGGCTTATTTTGACAGCATCCGTGATGATTGCCGCCTACCTGATTGAAAACATAGAGGTAAGCGGATTTCTCTCCGCCTTTTTCGCGGCTGCAGCCATAGGGGTGCTGAACCTTTTTTTTCGCCCGTTTCTGCTGATTCTGACGCTGCCGATAAATATCATGAGCTTGGGGCTTTTTACCTTTGTTATAAACGCGCTTATGCTGAAAATAGCATCAGGGATAATACCGGGCTTTACCGTTACAGGATTCTGGAGCACGGTTTTGGGCGCAATTGTCATAAGCGCGGCAAGCTGGCTATTAAACACCCTGCTTGCTGATGTCAGGGGACCCGGCCCTGGGCGCGGGCCTGGCTCCGGCCGCCCGGGCGGACACGGAAAGGACACCGAACACATAGACCTGGAGAAAAAGGGGGACAGATGGGAGTAAAACCGGCTGATGCGCTGAAACAGAACCTCAGCCGCATAGACGGGAAAGGCTACAAGGCTTACAAGGACATCGCAGGAGAATATGATTTCAGGCGTTTTACTCTTTTTATAGACCACGTGCAGGGCGATCCGTTTGCAGCCCCCTCCAGGCTCCGGGTGCGGGTTGCCCGACCGGAATCAGGATTTTTAAATGACACCACCTCGAATAAAAGCCGGGTAACAGCCCTTGCCGACTTTCTGACCCGAAGGTTTCACCATCAGAGCCGCACTATTGCAAAGGGAACAAGGGGCACGGGCAAAGGCGGGAAGATCACAATAGACCGTCCCGGCCAGCAGATCCTGGAGCGAAGCTCATTTGTCGTGAATGACAAATTCGTGGAGGCAAGGTTTTTTATGGGCCTTCCCGCATTCGGAAGAAAAATCGCTGGAAAGGACGCCGCAGCCATGTTTTTCTCCGAGCTGCCGGAAATAGTTGACGCCACAATGTTTTTTTCAGCACTTGACCAGAAAGCCGTCTACAGGCACATAAAAACCGCAGAAGACGCGGATGCGGCAAGAAATCAGCTCTCTGAAAAAAAACTCGTGGCATTCATAGCAGACGGAAGCCTGCTTCCCAGAAGAAGCGGAATCGACGACCGGCCGTTAGACGACCCCGAGGCGGTTTCTTTTTACTCTGATGACGCATTCAGAGTCACCCTGGATCTTCCCAACAACGGCCCCACGCCGGGAATGGGCATACCCCGGGGCGTGACCCTGATCGCCGGAGGCGGCTACCACGGAAAATCCACCTTGCTGCATGCAATGGAACGGGGGATATACAACCATGTGCCCGGCGACGGACGTCATCTTGCGGTGACAGAAAGAAACGCCGTAAAGATACGGGCATGCGACGGCAGAAATATTGAAAAAACAGATATTTCCTCATTTATAAGCAACCTGCCCTTAAGCAAGGACACCTCGCTTTTTTCCACCCAGAACGCAAGCGGCAGCACCTCCCAGGCCGCAAACATAATAGAGGCGGTGGAAGCAGGAGCCGGGGCCATACTACTGGATGAAGACACCTCTGCCACCAACTTCATGATCCGGGACCACAGGATGCAGCAGCTTGTGACAAAGGACCGCGAGCCCATAACCCCGTTTATAGACAAGGTTCGGCAGCTCTATTCCGAAAAAGGGGTTTCAACTGTTCTTGTAATGGGCGGATCAGGCGATTATTTCAGCGTTGCGGACCGCGTGATCCGAATGACCGAGTACCTTCCTGCTGATGCCACGGCCGAGGCCAGAAAAATTGCCAGCGCGGATCCCTCGGGCAGGCAGCAGGAAGGAGGCAGCAGCTTCGGCAGAATCGCAAGGCGAATCCCGATTGCAGAAAGCTTTTCTCCCTACCGCAGGAACAAAAAGATGAAAATTGCCGCAAGGGACTTAAAGGAGATTCTTTTCGGTGAAACAGAAATCGACTTAAGCGATCTTGAGCAGATCGTGGACCCTTCACAGACCAGGGCCCTTGCAAATGCTGTATATTACGCCTCGCGCTGCATGAAAGACGGCCTTAGCCTGAAACAAGTCACGGAAAAAGTACAGGCGGACATAAGCGCCAAGGGGCTCGATATTGTTGCCCCGCACATAACAGGAGACCTCGCGGAAATCAGAAGCGTGGACATCGCCGGGGCAATCAACCGGATGCGGACCCTTCAGGTGCGCCAGGACGAATAAAAAATTCCGGCATCACGCGCATCCGCCGAAAGGTTCAGGGCCCGGCAGCCATTGTTAACCCAGAAACAAAATACAGGCCAGCACGGCAAACATTATGCCCGCTATGTCCGCGGTAAGCGCCGCAGCCATTGTGTGCCGGATGCGGCGCACGTTGACCGCCCCGAAATATACCGCCATCACGTAGAATGTGGTCTCGGTTGAGCCCTGAAAAGTGCTTACCAGGTAACCTGTATAACTGTCAGGCCCCACCGAGGGATCGTTTATGATCGAGGCCAGCACCCCGTATGCTCCCGAGCCTGAAAGCGGCCTTAGAATAGCCATGGGCAGTGCGTCTGCAGGAAGCCCTATCTGCGAGGTCAAAGGCCCCAGAACACCCACCATGGCCTCCAGTGCCCCGCTGGATCTGAGCATACCCACTGCAACAAGTATGGCCACCAGGTAGGGTATTATCCTTACCGCCACCTGGAATCCCTCTTTTGCCCCTTCAACAAAAACCTCGTATACCCGCACCCTCCGTATGAGGCCGTAGGTAAGAAACCCGGTTACCAGGCCGGGAATTATCCAGGGAGAGATAACCTCCCCGTAAACAACCGCAAGCGGGATAATCACCACAACGCAGCAAAGCGCGGCAAGACTCACCCACATTGGATATCCTTCTGAAGGGCCTTCAGGCAATTCCTCCTGCCCGTCTTCCGGGCCTTCATCCGGCAGTTCACCGCCTGCGGCTTCTGCCTGACCCTGGTTTGCGGCATTTTCCGGGCCTGAAGGAGAAAACCGTTGATAGAGCCTGGCCGCGGTCACCCCGACGATAGTTGAACAAAGGGTTGCAAACAGGGTCGTGGGAAGAATTCCAGCAGGATCAGCAGAGCCTGCCGAAGCCCGAAGGGCGATTACACCGGTCGGCAGAAGGGTTATGCTCGAGGTGTTGATGGCAAGAAACAGGGCCATGGCATTTGTGGCGGTTCCCTTGCTGTTATTTAACTTGTCGAGCTCCTGCATGGCGCGGACGCCGAAAGGGGTTGCAGCATTTCCCAATCCCAGGGCATTTGCAGACATGTTGAGAATCATGGCTCCCATGGCGGGATGTTCAGGGGGCACCTCGGGAAAAAGCCTTATCATGACAGGCCTCAGAAGCCGGGAAACAACATTTAGAAGCCCGCCTTTTTCCGCAACCTTCATCAGGCCCAAAAAAAGGGCCATGACCCCTATCAGGCCTATGGCAAGCTCCACTGCCCCGCCCGCAGACTCGACAATCCCCTGCGAGACCTCCTGGATGGGAGTTTGATCCCCTGTGTGCGGTCCGCCTGCTATCTGTCGCCAGCCAGCGAAAATAAAGGCTATGGCGACAATTGCGAAAAATACCGTGTTCATTTTCCCTCATTTTCAAACAGGGATTGCTGCACATGCATTTCAGGCAGTACAGGGCCGGTGTAGTCCACTTCAAAAACAGCCTTTTGCGGCCTGCGGACCCTCTGGACGGGAAGAATCTTCAGACGGGTTTCCTGCCGTGTCATCACCGGAAAGCCGTAATTCTCGTTTGTGTATTTAAGGGGCCTGCCCTCGGATTCTCGCGATTGTGCAAACTCCATGTGCCCCAGGATGCGGCCGTCCACCACTTTGTTGGCAAGAGCCTTTATTTCTCCTGCCTTCTGCTCAGCCGCAAAAAGAAAATCAGGCTCGATTTCTATCATTACGCTGTTTCTGCACGCGGCCATGGCTGCAAACATGGTGCTGCACACACCTGCGAACGGATCGAGCACCGTATCGCCCATCACCGAATACATGTTAACAAGCCTGTAAGGCAGCTCAAATGGATATGCCCCGCTTCTTTTGCGGATCTTTTCCTCTGTCATTTGCTGCCTTGCGCCTTTTAAATCAAACCAGACATCTGAGAACCACCGGTTGCGTTCCTCCCAGAAGATTGCACTCTGCTGCCTGTTTTCGCGTTGTTCAGGGGTCGAGAATTCCCGTTTTTCCCCTTTCCTGAAAATCAGGATATATTCGTGCTCAAGAGTGACATACGCGCCTGCAGGCAGCATTCCCGAGCCCATGAACTTGTTGGGAGCATTGGTCTGCTTTCTCCAGATGACTGCGGGAAGGGGGCAAAGCCCGTTTTGGGTAAAAGACTGCAGTATCTGCGCATGGTTGGGGTAAAGAAAAAAGGAATCGCCTATCTTGCGCACAGCATCACCGATGTTGATGCAGGCGAATCCTCCGGGTTTCAATACCCTGCAGACCTCTTTCCACACTGAGTCAAGCAGCGCGTGCATCCGGCCGTATGCCTCCCACCCCCTGCCCTTTACAAGACTGCTTTCTATCTCAGGGTCCATGTAAGAAAAGGTGGAATCCCACATTTCTATCATGGGATACGGAGGGGATGTGACCACAAGATCGATGCTTTGATCCGCAACCATCCCCATTGAGCGGCTGTCTATGAAAAAAAGCCTGTGGTGGGTTTTCATGAAAAAACCGCCTAAATTCCGGAAGCACGCATTACAATTTCAAGGACTTCGTCGGGATCATCCGTTACATGGATTATATCCATGTCCTTATCAGAAATCATTCCGTTTCCCAGCAGCTTGCACCTGATCCAGTCAACAAGCCCTGCCCAGTAATCACTGCCGAACAAAATCACCGGCAGGGGCTTTATGCGGTCTGTCTGGATAAGGGTAACTGCTTCAAACAGCTCATCCAGGGTGCCGAAACCGCCGGGCATGATCACGTAGGCGTAGGCATACTTTACAAACATCACCTTGCGCACGAAAAAGTACTTAAACTCGACCTTTATATTGGCGTAATCATTGGGTTTCTGCTCCATGGGCAAAATAATGTTCAAGCCCACGGACTCTCCCCCCTGTTTTGCCGCGCCCTTGTTTGCAGCCTCCATGATGCCGCCGCCTCCGCCCGTGATCACCGCGAAACCGTTTTCTGCAAGCAGGCCTGCGAGCTTTTCGGCCTTGCAGTAATAGGGATCATCCTCGGTCATGCGGGCTGAACCGAAAATGCTGACTGCCGGGCCCAGATCATGCAGGTTCTCAACACCCTCAACAAATTCGCCCATTATCTTAAACAACCGCCAGGCTTCACTCAGCGCGACATCTTCCACCATATACTGTTTTTCCATCTCAGCCTCTCCGCGTATTATAAACATCTGAGCTAAATAGCAATCCAGCGCCTGCTTGTCAATTATTTATCCGCAACACGCCCCAACATTTGGTTGACAGAAAAGGATTTGACGTGTTAAAATTTTTAAATTATCTTAATAAATTATGAATAATATGGACCGGTTGAAAAAGGAATTGACCAAAGAGGTAACAGTTGCAAACGAACTCGGCCTGCACGCCCGGCCCGCGGCCATGATAGCCAGGCTGGCCATGCAGGCCGGATCCGGTGTATGGCTGATCAAAGACGACGAACAGGTGGACGCCACCAGTATCATAGATATTCTCTCGCTTTCCGGCACCAAAGACTCCCGGATTACCCTGAGAATAGACGATCCTGCAGACGCTGAAATTCTAGAGAAAATTTCCGCCCTTTTCGAAACAGGCTTTAAGGAGTAATTACCAGGATCATGTCAAATGACCAGACAGAAGAAATAGTGCTGCGCGGCATCAGCGGCTCACAGGGTATCTGCATAGGCAAGGCCTATCTCGTGGACCGCGAGGGCGTGGATGTTGTAGAACGCTACTATCTTGATGAGAATAACATCAAAAAGGAGATCAACCGCTTCAAGCAAGCGGTGAACCATGCCAGAAAAGAACTCTCCGGGATCATAGAAGACATCCCTGAGGATCTTCGCCAGCATGCCTATATCCTTGAAACCCACCTGCTGCTGCACAAAGACAAGATGCTCTACGGCAAAACCCTTGAGCTGATCGAAAGCGAGCAGATAAACGCTGAATGGGCGCTTAAAAAGGCATCTTCGGCAGCCAAGTCTGTTTTCAAAAACATCTCCGACCCCTATTTACAGGCAAGGGCGGCAGACATTGAGCATGTCTCGGACCGCATCCTGAGGCACCTTATGGGGACTGATGATGTAGACATCTCAGGAATAAACAAGCGGGTTGTGCTGGTGGCAAACAACCTTTCGCCCGCTGAGACCAGCCAGATCCAGCTTGACCGTGTCATGGGCTTTATCACGGACAGGGGCGGGAAAACCTCGCATACGAGCATCATAGCCCGAACCTTGGAAATACCTGCAGTTCTGGGGCTCGAGCGCGCCACCGCGCTGGTTAAAAACGAGGACATTGTCATTGTCGACGGCAACGAAGGCATTGTCATCATAAATCCTGAAGAAGAAACACTGATCCGTTACGAGGAACTTTCCAGGAGATACGAGGCCCACAAAAAAGAAGTCGTCCGCAGGGGCGACCTTCCTGCCACCTCTTCTGACGGCGAATCCTTCCGCATCATGGGCAACATAGAGCTGCCCGAGGAAGTAGTGGCAGTAAAGGATCACGGAGGAGACGGCATCGGCCTGTTCCGAACCGAGTTTCTTTATCTGTCCAGGCACGATTTTCCCGGCGAACAGGAACTGTTCGACCAGTACAGGGAAGTCGTGGAGCTTATGGCCCCTCTTCCCGTTACAATCCGTACCCTTGACATAAACGGGGACAAGGAGGTCTCAAGCATGCCCACGCCTGAGGAGGCCAATCCCGCCCTGGGCCTGCGCGCCATCAGGTTCTGTCTTAAAAATCCGGAGATTTTCAGAACCCAGCTGCGCGCTATAATGCGCGCAGCCGCCCACGGATACGTGCGCCTGCTGCTGCCCATGATCTCGTGCGCAGAGGAGGTCACGGAAACCATCAGCCTGATGGACGAGGCATCAGCTGAATTGAAACAGGAAGGAATCGAGCACAAACGCGACATAGAGCTGGGCATAATGATAGAGATTCCGTCAGCCGCAGTAATGGCTGACTTTCTGGCCGACCAGGCAGATTTTTTCAGCATAGGCACAAATGATCTTGTTCAATACACCCTGGCAATAGACCGGACCAACCGCCACGTGGCACACCTCTACAACCCGATGCATCCCGCCGTGATCAGGCTCATCCGCCACGTGGTTGACGCCGGGCGCTACAGGGGCAAGAAAACCTTCATGTGCGGGGAAATGGCCGCAGACCCAATCAACCTTCCGATTCTTCTGGGACTTGGCATAGAAGAGCTGAGCATGGCCCCCCAGTCAGTTCCGGAGATCAAGAATCTTATCCGGAAAATCAGTGTATCAGACGCCAGAAAACTCATGGAGACCCTTCTGCAGCAGTCATCTGCAAAAGATATGCAGAAAATTGTCTCAGACGAATTCGGCGACATCCTGTATGAAGACATTTACTCGGAATAACGGGAATTTCAGGATACGGCACGGATAAAAGCACGGCAGAAACAGATTATGAATCACGAACACATCAAAATAGTCACGGAAAACCGAAAAGCCCGCCATGAGTTTTTCATAATGGATGAATTCGAGGCGGGCCTTGAACTGAAAGGCACGGAGGTGAAATCTCTGCGCCAGGGCCGTGCCAACCTGAAGGATTCCTACGGCAAATTCAGAAACGGCGAATTGTGGCTCTACCAGATGCATATCGCCCCCTACCCCTTTGCATATTATGACAACCACGAGCCGGAACGGCCCAGAAAGCTGCTGATGCACAAATCAGAGTTAAAAAGGCTCTACGGTAAAATAAAGGAAAAAGGCTTCGCCCTGGTCCCGTTAAGGGTGTATTTCAGGGAAGGCAAGGCCAAGGTCGCAATCGCCCTTGCCAGGGGAAAACGCAAGTACGACAAGCGCGCGGCCATAAAGGAGCGCGAGGTCAAGCGCGAAATGGACAGGGCGAAAAAGTCTAAAGTCCCCTGATAAACAGCGCCGGTTCCATTTGACAAAAAGCCCTGCGTTGCTTATTATACATGTACATACGGATTGCTTTTCACGCCTGCCGCAGCCAGCATCTCTGAATAAAGGGGGCGAAACGGCTTCGACGGGGGCATGGAAGCAATGGTTGCATACCGAGTTCGCTGGCTCGTAAAAACCGGCGGCGCCTAAACACAAAGGCAGACGACTATAACTACGCAGTAGCCGCTTAAGACGGCTACCGTCCTTCCGGGTTTTTTCCTGCGGGCCCGGTACAGGGCGTCGATCAGCAGGATAGCCGATCCGGGATGCCTGTTCCTGGTAAGGCGAAAATCAAACAGGCTAGCGGTTTGCGGATCCAGTCTGAAGGAGCCGTAAACTGCGAAATCCAAAATTCAGACTAAGTATGTAGACGCCGTTGTGGAATGTCTCCGGACGCGGGTTCGACTCCCGCCGCCTCCACCA
>JBKHES010000078.1:0-10584 GCA_046540695.1 Desulfobacterales bacterium | reverse complement strand
CAGCAGGCTGAGACAGCGGTGGCTGCAGGGGCCACGGTTGTGCAGTACCGCAACAAGGGTTTTTCCGAGCAGGATTTGCAGGAAGTGATCGCTGTCAGGGACCTGTGCACAATAAACGGAGTGTTGTTCATAGTAAACGATGACATTGTGCTGGCCAGGGCCGCCGGGGCAGACGGGGTTCACCTGGGCCAGGAGGATTCTGATCCGGCACTTGCCAGAAAGCTTTTGGGCGAAGGGGCGGTCATAGGAATATCTGTTTCCACCCCGGCGGAACTTGCCCGCACGGACCTGGCCCCCTGCGATTACATAGGCACGGGCCCGGTTTTCAGTACCGGCACCAAGCAGGACGCCGGTTCAGTCATAGGCACAGATGGACTGGCAGCAGTGGTGAACAGGTGCTCCCTTCCGGTGGTTGCCATCGGCGGCATAACCCCTGAGCGTGTCCGGCAGTGCTTTAAAGCGGGCGCCGAGGGCGCGGCTGTAATAAGCGCAATCACCCGGGCTGAAGATCCGGCCGGCTCTGCCGCCCGGTTCGCCGCCGCATGCGGCCTGCAGCCGGCGGAGCCCGCCTCCCCCTGGAATGACGAATTCTCATTGATCCGTAGCATTCTTGCGGATTTTCACGAGCCCCGCGGCAATAAACAGGGGGTTGTTAAAGTGGGCGCCGGAGACGACGCTGCACTGCTTAAAACCCTTAAAAATCCGGTTATCACCACTGACACCCAGCGCGAAAACGTGCATTTCAGGCGCAGGTGGCAGTCAATGTCAGAGATAGGATACAAGGCCGCGGAAATAACATTCAGCGACCTGGCTGCATCTTATGCGGATCCTGTGGCGCTGTTTGTAAACCTTGCCCTGCCTGCAGATATTTCCGAGGACCAGGTGCTGCAGATATATGAAGGAATAGGAACATCTCTTTTTGCCCGGGGGGCAGTGCTCGGCGGAGGCAATGTTTCTTCTGCCCGGGTGCTGGGCCTGGATCTTTTTGCAGCAGGAGAGGCTGATCCTGATATTTTCCCTGTTCGTTTTTCAGCCCTTCCGGGCTGGGGCCTTTATGTTACCGGTGAGCTGGGCCTTGCAAGGGCTGGCCTGGATTGCCTTTCCCGGGGGGATGACGAATTTGATGGCCTGATTCGTGCTTTTACCAGTCCTTCAGCCCGTTTTGACGCTGCAGCCGTGCTTGCAAAAAACCGGGTCGAATGTGTAATGGATATAAGTGACGGCCTTGCCGGGGATGCCGTGCATATTGCCGAGGCATCCGGTGTGACCATAAATCTGGACCTTTCAGGCGCGCCTGTGAGCTGCGAGCTTTCAGATTACTGCCTGAAATACGGCAAGTCGCCGCAGCAGCTCATGGCTGCAGGCGGTGAGGACTATGAGCTGGTTTTCGCCTGCCCTCCCGATGTTTTCAAGACGGTTGCACATAAACTGCCCGGCGCCTTCCGGGTCGGGGAGTGCGTGCCTTATAACGGCCTGCCTGTTAAAGGCCTGCCCGGCGAAATCACCGGGTACAGACACGGCGGGCGCATTTAACACCCGGAGAGTTTTAGGATGAAATACAGCGAGGCAGGCCTGGGCCGGGTATTCGTGCTCAGGCTCGAAGACGGTGACGTGGTCCACGAGTGCGTTGAGAGATTTGCAGCAGAAAACCGGGTCAAGGCCGCGGCGGTTGTTATGCTCGGCGGTGCTGACAGCGGCAGCCGCCTGGTTGCAGGCCCTGAACAGGGCAGGGCGTCAGGTATTGTACCCGTGATCCTGATGCTGGAAAACGTTCACGAGGCTGCCGGCGTGGGAACGATCTTTCCCGATGACTCGGGCGCCCCTGTTCTTCACATGCACATGGCCTGCGGCAGGCGGAATGACTCTGTGACGGGCTGCGTTCGTGCCGGGGTCAAGGTCTGGCATGTCATGGAGGCAGTGGTGATCGAGCTCACTGAAACCGATGCGGTGCGCCTGCATGACGAAGTAACCGGGTTTGCGCTGCTGGAGCCGTAATCCGGATTTTTGAAAGGAGGTTCTGGATGATCATTCCGGTGATACTTGCCGGGGGTTCGGGGACGCGGCTGTGGCCGATGTCCAGGCAGTTGTTTCCAAAGCAGCTGCTGCGGCTCACAGGAACTCATACCATGCTCCAGCAGACGCTGCTGAGGGCTGCAGGGGTGGAAAACGCAGCAGATCCGGTGCTGATATGCAACAGGGAGCACCGCTGCCCTGTTGAACAGCAGGTGCGTGAACTGGGCCCTGGGCAAAAACAGGCAATGATTCTGGAGCCCGTGGGCAGAAACACTGCACCTGCAGTGGCGGTTGCCGCACTCAAGGCGCTTTCTGCAGACAAAAACGCACGTATACTTGTGCTTCCGGCAGACCATCTGATTAAAGATAACCACGAATTCCGCCGGTCGGTTGCAGCAGCAGATCGTTATGCAGAACTCGGTTATCTGATAACATTCGGGGTGACCCCGGACAGCCCGGAAACAGGATATGGATATATCCGCAGGGGAAAGCCCTTGCAAGCTGACGGAAATAAAGGCAACGGGCCCGGAACATTCGAAATAGATCAGTTCGTGGAAAAGCCTGATCTGCAGACAGCTGAAAAATACCTTGCATCCGGCAGGTACTTCTGGAACAGCGGGATGTTTCTTTTCCGTGCAGCAGACGTCTGGGAACAGCTCAGACGGTTTTCCCCGCAGATAGCCTCTTCATGTCTGCAGGCCTGGCAGGATTCCGTATACGAGCGCGGCGCCCTGTGTCTGGATAATAAAGCATTTGCGGGCTGCCCGTCTGACTCCATAGACTACGCGGTCATGGAAAAAACTGAAAAAGGCGCCATGGTGTCTTTTGATTCCGGCTGGAGCGATCTTGGATCCTGGGCCGCCATGTGGGAGGCGGGGGGCAAGGATGCTGACGGAAATGTCATTGACGGGGAGGTAATAGCCCGCGGTGTTAATAACAGCCTCGTGTTTTCGGACCGGCGTCTGGTGGCAGTGCTCGGAATGCAGGACTGCGTGGTGATAGATACTTATGACGCTCTGCTTGTGGCTGACCGTTTCAGGTCACAGGACGTTAAGGCAGTGGCAGAGGCCCTTAAGGATGAAAACCGCAGGGAAGCGCTGAGGCATGAAACAGCTTATCATGAATGGGGTGCAGAGACTGAGATTGCAGCCTGTGAAAGCCACGCGATCCGGAAGCTCAGCCTTGAGCCTTCAAGGCAGGCGGAAATAAGTGCGCCTGAAGGTATGGTGGTTCATATGACCGTAGTTTCAGGCAGCGGCCGTATGGTGCGCAACGGTTCTGCCGGGGACTTGCAAAGGGGGGATTTTGTTAATATTACCCCTGAAAGCGGGGTCAATGTTGAAAATACGGGCGATGAAACCCTGGTGATAATAGAGGTGAAAATATAGCCCTCTGAATCTTTTTATCAAGGAAAAACGGTAATGGCAGGCAGCAGCGAAAATTTCGATGAGATTTTTGATAAGGCGGATCTTTTGGAAAGGCTGGAAGGAGATTTTGAACTGGCAAGGCAGATGGGCGAGATGTTTATTGATGATTCTCATGAAACCCTGGAGGTTATACGCGACCTGCTGGGCAAAAACGACGCCGGCGGGGTCAGCCGGGCAGCTCATTCCATAAAGGGAGCATCATCCAACCTGTCCGCTTTTCGCCTCAGTCGCATTTCCGCCGAGCTTGAAAGTGCTGCGGAGCAAAACAGCCTTTCCCGGGCCGCAGAGCTCTTTGCACTGATGGAAACCGAGCTTGAAAATTTCGTATGTGAGTTGAAGCGTCAGGTTCTGGATTGATTCGTGCCGTAGGTGTCAAGGCAGGGCCCGTTTGGCCAGGGCTTTTTTCTTGACCATTGCTGAGGATACATTCCGTAAAACGCCCGGTCGAAAACAAATGACAAAACAAAGTGCGCGTCAGTAGTTTCCGAGAGTAATCCCGCGGCATGATCCAGGTGCTCCTGCCTGTACTTGAAGCGTGCGATCCTGGATAGCGCCCGGAGGGCTTCATCCGGGCCGGATGAGGAGCGGGATTTTGAGGCACGGTGTTTTTTGACGGTTTTTACAACACCCGTGTGGGAAGCCTTAAGGATTTTTTCCTTGTAAGGGGTGAGCACCCGGATTTTATCCAGCCATGATGAATTGACCTCCTGGAGGAGGTGTTTTTCCTTTTCCGCCTCTGACCTGAGAAATTGTTTTAGATGGCGGGGCAGGTCCATTTCAATGGAAGCAAGCCTGTCTGCGTAATAACGGGTGTTTTCTTTGAACTCATCTATGGCGGATTCCCAGAACCTGCCGGAGACGGTTTTGTAAATGGATATATAGCTGTTTGCCGTCCTTGGCCCGTGTTTTTTGGCCCGCATTATTTCAGGCATCAGCCTGGCGGTTTTTGCAAACAACAGCCTGCCGGTTATGACGTTGAACATTATTCCCACGGCCGCGTACCAGTCCTGCAGCCTGAAAATCCTGCCGAGTTGGCCGGGGTACAGGGCATCGAGCAGTTTGTTCGGAAACAGGTGAGACGGGGTCGCATACGCGGGCGTTCCGGCCAGCAGGGGCTGGCCCGGTGTCCGGCCGGGATCGAAACATACTGCGGTTTCAAGGTCTATGAGGCCGAAGCCGTAAGCTTCAGGGTCTGCAAGTATGTGGTCGGCGGCGTCAAGATACCTGTCAATGTACATGTTGTCCGGTTTCAGGTCTCTCAGGGCCAGGCTGCGCTCGCTGAGCTTGAAGAGAAGCTCCAGCACGTTGGTTATGATGCCCTTTATCCGTGCCCGGTTGGTCTCAAAGTTTTTCTGCCTTACCCTGCTGTGGACTGTCCGGTATATTTTCTCAACACTCTGCCTGTTTTCACTTATTACCCTGCCTGCATGGGAGCCAAGCTCTTTGCCGAACTGCTTGGCAGCTCCTTTTTCCTCTATATCAGGCTGTATTCCCGCCAGAAAGCAGAAGAACCATTCCCGCCATCTGTAGTCGGGTATGTAGAGGTCTTCGGCGTATTTTTTCCCCAGAAGCCTGGCCTCGTCCTCATAGCCTGAAAAAATGTTTCTGAGCTCAAGGTAGACAGGGTAGTTTTCCTCGCCGTAGAGGGCTCCGAAGGCATCCGGGTCTTCAAAGGCCTCGGGCAGGTTTTTCATTATGTCGTTTCTCACCCGGTCCTTGAGGGTGTGCATGTAATCCACGACCCTGTTGAAAAACAGGTGCTGGGAAAGGTTCATGAAAAACACGAAACTTCCGCCTATTTTTAAGTACTGCTGCAGACCCGGGCGCCTGGTGAGCTGGTTGATATAGGCATCTTCGGTGTCCTCTGCGGAACCGGAATCCGAAAATTTAAGAAAGGGGACCATTTTTAAAATGGCTGCCAGTCTTGGAAACACGCACGAGATGTCCGGGGAGAGACGGTTTACTATCCGGTGTTCCCGCCGGATGTATTTGAGGTATTCCGAAAAATCGGTTATGGAACGGGGAGGTATTTTGATCACCAGGGCGTCGTCGTAAATCACCTTGTAGCATGCGCTTTTGCTGCCGACCTGCTCTCCTATCGGCTGGACGCTCATTCTTCTTTTCTTTTTGCGGTCCCCGCTTTTTACCGTGAATTCATAAATTGCTGTTTTGGCCGGGTCCTCGGATACAAGACAGGCCTCGGCCGCGTCCGGTTCAATGCCGGGACCCAGGGTCTGTACCACGAAAAGGTCCAGGAAGAAGTTTGTGATGTGCTTTATGTCAGAACGGGATTTGGCCATTATGATCCGGAAACTATGGGGTGACAGGACAGATTTTTTAAAATAGCTTTTTGCCTTCTGCCGAGTCAACGATATTTTCATGTTGATTTTCCGGGCGAACCGGCTTATATAAATTCAGTATAACCGCTTGAATATTGAACCCAATCTCGCGTACAGGCCATATTTGCGTCCAAAACCGGATATGAAAGGTCAAAATGCCATATATTATTTTAAAGCATGAGGGTAAAAAGATAAAGACATATCGTTTAAAGCCCTCCGGCAAGGTCAGGATAGGGCGGGCTGAAAACAATGAAATAGCAATACCCGACACTGCAGTGTCAACACTTCACGCGGAAATCGAGCCGGAAGACGAGCATTTTTACCTTACGGATTTCAACAGCAGAAACGGTACGTTCGTAAACAAGGAACTCGTGATTTCAAGGCGACTGGCCCACGGGGACGCCATTTCTGTAGGCAATCATTCCCTGATTTTTGCCTACGGAAAGGATGAGAAAAAGCCTGCATCCCATGAAGGTCAGGGCCATCAGGCTACCATGCAGCTTGATACCGAGGAGCACAGGGCGCGCCTGGCAAGAAGCGTGGCAGGATTCGCGGAACAGGAGGAAAAAGAGGCGGATCCCCCATTGCTCAGCTTTTTATCCGGCAGCAGCGAGCCAATGCGCCTGGAAGGCAGGGAAACCTTTATAGGAAAAGACGCCGGCAGCGATATCCGGGTGCGGGGATGGCTTGTGGACAAAACCGAGGCAAAGATAGAAAAAAGAACAGATGGATATTACCTTTGCCCGGTATCGAAAAAACCCAGAATAAAGCTGAATTACCATCCGGTTAAATTCGATGTCATGTTAAGGGAATTCGACGTCATCGAAGTCGGCGATGCAATGATTCAGTTTCATTACTAGGAAGAGACCCGGTTGGCCTTAATATGAAAAGGGATTCTCTGTATAATGCAGTTTCAGGTTTTGCAAGGCGTTATGAACTGGGTCTGTGGGTTCTGATCCTTCTGGTAGCCGCAGCGCTTGCTGTAAACGCGGCAAAAGCTTTTGCAGGCAAAGCCGGAATTGGGGCAATTCTGCCGTCTGCTGCAGGCCTGGTACTGCTGTGCGCACTGACATGGCTTCTGTACGCTTTATTTATAAATCCCGCAAAACAAATGCTCGGCTACATGGCAATGCGCAATCGTTCCGGTGGTGCCGCGGCAGGATCACTCAAGGAGGTCCCCAGACACTGGCGCCCCTGGTTTAACCTTTTATCCCGCATTTTCCAGCGCCTCGATGAGATGGAAAATCGCGTGGCCGAATCGCGCCTGGATCAGAGGCTTGAAAAGAACCTGCTCCGGCGGTTTTCATGGGTGTTCGAGCGCAATGAGATCCTTGCCCAGGAGCTCAAGGCAAAAAACGAGGCCCTGGAAAAGGAAATCGAGGAGCACAAGCAGACCACGCGCGAGCTCGAACGTCACAGGGACAATCTCGACGAGATGGTAAAGGAGCGGGCCGCGGACCTTATGCGTACAAACGAGCAGCTGCATGCGGCCATAGAAGAAGCACGAATGCATGCAAAAAACGCGGAAGAGGCCAACCGCGCCAAAAGCCAGTTTTTGGCAAACGTCAGCCATGAAGTGCGCACGCCCCTGAACGCGGTTCTCGGTTTCACGGACATGCTGATAGACACCAGCCTTAATGATACCCAGCTCGATTTCGCAAGGACAATAAGAAACAGCAGCGAGGCCCTGCTTGCCCTGATAAACGATATCCTGGATTTCTCCAAGATAGAATCAGGCGAACTTGAACTCGAAAACATAGATTTTTCCCCCGAGCTGCTGGCATATGACGTATGCGAGCTCATCCGGCCCCAGATAGGCGACAAGCCGATAGAATTGATCTGCCGTGTGGACGAGAACATGCCTTCCTACCTGAAGGGCGACCCGGTAAGGTTTCAGCAGATACTGTTGAACCTCATGGGCAATGCTCCGAAATTCACCGAGTCCGGTGAGATAACCCTTTCGCTTCAAATGGGGCGCAGCAGCGAGGATTTTGTCCAAGTACATGCAATGGTCCGGGATACAGGTATAGGGATTTCAGAGGAAAAACAGGAAAAGATTTTTGAGCCGTTCCACCAGGCAGACGGCTCAACCACCCGCAAATACGGCGGTACAGGCCTGGGCCTTTCGATTTCCAGGCAGCTGGCACGGCTCATGGGCGGAGACATCAGCCTGGAGAGCGAACCTGACGTGGGTTCGGCTTTTTATTTCACAGGCTGGTTTGAACGCTCAGCCAAGACGGTTTCCTGGCAGGAGGTCACCGCAGGGCTCTCAGGGCTTCAGATACTTATAGTGGATGATAACCAAGCCAATCTGGATCTTCTCAGAAACGCGCTTCATTTAGCGGGTCTCAGGGTTTCGGATCTGCGCAACGGCATGGAAGCGGCCCCCACCCTGGAGCGTGCCATAATTGCCGGCAACCCTTTTGATGCCTGTATAATAGACATTCATATGCCCGGAATGAGCGGCTACGAGGTTGCAAGACAGATAAGGGCCTCGGAAAATCAGGAAATTTCAGGTCTTCCTCTCATTGCCGCCTCTTATCTCGGAGAGCGCGATCCGGAGCTTTTTGCTAAGGCCGGGTTTGACCAGTCGCTCATAAAGCCCATTCGCAGGGAGCGTCTTTTCCAGGTGCTCGAAGATATGCTGGCAGGGGAAAAGAAACCCGGGGTGCCTGAAAAGAAAACGACTGAAAAAGAAGAAGAGGCGCCTTCGCCCGTTTCCGGGGCAAGGGTGCTTGTGGCTGAAGACAATGCGGTAAACCAGAAACTGATCCAGATGATGCTTTCCAGGATAGGCTGCAGCGTGACCCTGGCAGCCGACGGCAGGGAACTGGTGGAAACCTTTACCGCTGCGCCCGAGAGTTACGACCTTATATTCATGGATATTCAGATGCCGGAAATGGACGGTTTCGAGGCGTTTAAAAAAATCCGTGAAAAAGGTTTCTCAGATATGCCCGTGGTGGCCATGACCGCCCACGCAATGGCGGAGCACAGGGAGGAATGTCTGGCTGCGGGCATGGACGGCTATATTTCCAAGCCTGTGCGCAAGCAGGAGCTGTTAAAAGTTTTACAGGAGTTTTTTTCATAACGGCAATCCCCGCGTGCGGAGTATTCTACCCAAGACGTCTTTCTATTGGCAGCACCACTGCTTCCAGGTGCTTCTGGGAGTTTTTTTCCTCGCGGAAGGCGTTTAAGTCCCCCATTAAATCATCCAGGCGGTCTTCCGGTACCTGGGCCTGTACCACTGTTGTGCTTCCCGGGAAAACCTGGGTGCCGTAGTGCTTTCCTTCCGAGTCCTTTCCCTCGAGCATAGGGTAGCGCACGAAGTTTTCTATTTCGTGCCGGTCGAGTATCTGCTCGATTTTGTCTGCGTATTCAAAGTGAAACGTTATGTGCATGAATTTCATGAACGCCCCCTCCTGGTTGGCGACGGATTTAAAACCCGTCGCCTTGTTTGTCTTTTAGAAAATGTAATACATTGCAGCCAGGGCAGCTATAAAAGCCGCTGCAACAATGCTCAGCAGCCTGTGCCTGAGGATTTTTTCCTGCAGGGCGTTAAACAGGGTGTATGCCACCGGGATGACAAGCAGGGTAAGGGCTGTTGCGGCAAACATTCCCATGGAAATGGCAACACCCATGGGTGCCCTGGCTTCTCCGCCTGCCCCGAAACCCAGGGCTATGGGCGTCATGCCCAGAATTGTTGAAATGGCGGTCATGAGAACCGGCCTGAACCTAACCCGGGCCGCATTGCGGGCGGCTTCCATGACTGTGTTTCCCCTTGCCACAAGAACGTTTGCATAGTCCACCATCAGGATGGCGTTTTTGGTTACCAGGCCAAGCAGCATGATAATTCCTATAAAGGAAAATATGTTCATCGTCATGTCCATGGCCCACAGCGCGCCAAAGGCCCCGACTCCGGCAAGCGGCAGTGACATCAGGATTGTTAAAGGGTGCAGAAATGATTCAAACTGCCCTGACATCACAAGGAAGATAAATATCACGGCAAATACAAGCGCCATGGTCAGATAAAAAAACGATTCCCTGAAATCCCTGGACTGCCCGGTGATATCGGTTTGAAATTCAGACGGTATCTCGGTGTCTATGTAGTTTTCAACGCTTGAAAGGGCTCTTCCCAGAGGCACACCGGGGGGCAGATCCGCGCTGATGGTGGTTGCGCGGCCACGGTTGAAATGGTGGATCTCGCTGGGCCCTATGTCTTCTTCCAGGTTAACGAGGCTTGCCATGTTGACCATTTCGCCGTCACTGTTGCGTATGTAAAGGTCGTTTATCCTGTCAGGAACGTCGTTCTCAGAAATGATTTCCGTGATCACATCGTATCTTTCCCCCTGTCTTTCAACTTCCGTTATATCCGGCTCGCCGAATATAAACCGCATCGTGTTTGCAAGTTCCGAAACGGTTATGCCCATTTCCTGGGCCTTTTCCCTGTTTACAGTCACCTGCACTTCAGGCTTGTTAAGCTTCATGTCAGAGCGCACGCCCGCAAATTCCGGCTGGCCGCGCATCCACTGCATGACCTCTTCCTGGGCTTCTGCGAGCTTGTCAATGTCCTGGTGTTGTAATACCAGCTGAAGTGGTGCCTCCTGCCCGCCTGGCCCGCTGGATTCGACAACGTAGCCTTTGACGCCTGTAAGCCTGTCTATTTTCTGCCTGACCTCATCCATGATTTCCTGCTGGCCTCTTTCCCTTTCAGTGTAGTGGTCAAGGCGAACAAATACGGACCCTTCGTTTGCTTTGCCCGGCCCTTCCCGTGCCATGCCTATGGCCATGAAAAAGGAGCGGATTTC
>JBKHES010000077.1:0-10697 GCA_046540695.1 Desulfobacterales bacterium | reverse complement strand
TAAATTTCCAGGAACTCGTTGCTGTATATATTTTTAAATCTTTCATCCAGAAAGCTTCCCAAACAGTCTGCCATGCTCACCACAGTTACGGAGCGGTTGTTTTCAGCAAGCTTTGCCGCAACTGCCTTATAGAGAAGGTTGCCACCTCCCTGCGGCCTGATGGGCCGATACAGATAAACCAGGTCCACTTCCCTCAGATCAGTATCAGCAATATCGCCGTTCTCCCACAGGATCCTGTCCGGAGGAAAGCCCAGAGCCTGCTGATAGAGCCGGCCGGTTTCAACGAGGCTTTCTGAGATCTCCACAAGAAAGGTTTGCCGATGGGGACAAAGTGCCTGGATCAAAAGGCCCTGCAGACCGTTACCCGCGCCCAGGTCTGCTGTCACGCTTTCCGGGCCTATAAGATGGCTGGCAACGAACAGCGGCAGCAAACCGCCCGGAATACAGCCAAGTCCGTTCCATGAATTAAGAGTCTCTTCCTCGCGTTTCCTATAAACAGCACCTGCGGAATGAAGGCTGTTATAAAGTGCTATCAGCGCGTTTTCCCTGACCGATGGATCGCCGGCTTCCCGGAACTCCATAAGATGCCCGGCCATTTCCGCCCCTGAAGCTAAATACTGTTTTACAGCAGGATTAAGGGCAATCCTTATAAGGGCATCTTCAACCACCTCTGCCCGGGGCTCGTTGTATACACCTTCCTGCAGCTGCCGGAAGGTGGCTTCGACCTTGCGCATTTTTTGATAATCCCTTTCAGTGATTCCAGCCCCAGGAACCTGCAGACATCCACCTGTTTTGTTCATAATAAACGTCAATCGCTGCTTTCATTTTACAGCTGTTCACTTCAGTTTTGCTGACTCCAGCGGCAGTCCCGGCAGGTGCGAAAGCAGATAAAGCCCTGCCGCAACGCCGGTTAATCTCAGTGAATCAGTGTTTATAGGAATACCACAGTGAGACTGACAGGCAAAGGGTTATTAGCTGATTTTCAGGGCTTCCGGGAAAAAATGGTAAAATGACGTATTTTGCATTTCATACCTGGAATCAGAAACCCGAAAGGGCTGTGTCAGCTTTCCAGCATTTTCAGGCAGGCATCTATAAATGCTGGCAGATCCCCTGGATTTCTGCTGGTGATCAGGTTTCCGTCAATCACGACTTCATTGTCCAGAAAGTTTGCCCCTGCATTTTTTATGTCCTGGATAATGGACGTATAGCCTGTAAGAGTCCTGCCTCGCAGCACATCCGCGGTTATAAGCAGCTGAGGGGCGTGGCAGATGGCAAAGACCGGCTTGCCTGCATCCATGAATGATTTGACAAAAGCCACAGCGTTTTCGTCAACGCGGAGCTTGTCTGGCGAGAAACCGCCCGGAATAAGCAGTGCGTCAAAATCATCCGGGGATGCTTCTGCAACAGAGACTTCTATTTTTACTTCAGTGCCCTGTTTCTTGCCTTTTGCCGTCCCGCCTGCTTCCGGCCCCACGGTTACAACCGTATGCCCGGCTTTTTTAAAAGCTTCTGCGGGTTCCGTGTGTTCGGAATCCTCGAACCAGTCCGTTAATATGTCTGCTATCCTGCTCATTTAGTACACCTCCAAATCGTTGCCTTCCAGGAATTTTTCCAGGGTAATGACTGCAGCTTACCCGTATGCTTTCATCCCTGCACGGAGGGCCCCTTCAATGGTTCCGTCCAGTTTTTCCGCTCCAGGAAAAAAATTTTCCTCTTCATCGTAATCATCTGCACTGTACTTGTATATCGCGAACTCCCAATCACTTAAATCACCAGTATATTCAAGGCGGAAAACAGGTGCCGGCCCTATTCCGTCGTCACGGTCCACGTAAACATAGCGGCCCTTGAAACGAACGTGATAGACCTTGCCTGAACCGCTCATCTCCTCCCTGTTGAAATCCTCAACTGCCTGCTCGACTAACTGCCGGACAAATGCAGGTATGTCTTCGTTCTTCATAACCACTGCAGCACCTTTCTGAATTTTCCGGAATTATTCAAGTATAGTCCGGGGTGAACGCTATCTTTCCACAACAATCGCGCCGGGCGCGCATTCCTCTGCAGCCCTGATTACGCTTTGCTCATGTTCAGCCGGCACGGTTTCTTGCCTTACTATGCCGATCAACTGGTCATCGTCGAAATCGAATACTTCAGGGCATACCTTGTGGCAATTGCCGTCTCCCATACAAAGCTCATAGTCGATGCGAACCTTCATGTCATCTCCCCCGATTTAATCCATGTTTTTTTGAATCCGGCTACCTGTACTGATCAACGCCCGGGAAACAGCCAAACGGCAGTACCAGGCCTCAAAAAAACAGATAGCTGATTTTAGTTGACATTCTATTGAAAGCACCTTTTAAAGTGCTATCAATTTTTAATTAAGGAAAAAATAACCCTGCATGCCGATCTTGTCGATCAAACTGCTTTACAAGGGCTCCGGCGTGCTGGGTTTTATGTAACAGGAAAGCGGGGCTGCAGAATTGATTTGACGGCCGGCAGCTGCATCGTTGCCTGCATCGGTGGCTTATGGGGGAAGATATCCAAATAGTGTTTTCTGCTTCCGGGCGGGCTGCCGCCGCCCGGAAGCAGTCACTATATGTTCTAATCCTATAAATCTTTTTTCTTCATTGCCCTGGAGATGCATACCGCAGCGCCGCCCCAGGTTACTGCCAGGCCCAGAACCATCATTATTATTGCTCCGAAACTCATTGCCGCACTCCTTTTCAACTACGGGTTATTTGGTATCTTCAGGCCAGCTGCTCTTCATGGATTGCATCACAAAACTCAAAAGCACAACACCCACGACCACGCACCAGCCGAACATGACCAGCGCGCTGCCAGGGTGTCCTTCATAGTTTTCACTAATATCACCGACCAGGTTGGCCACTGCCATGTAGCCCAGTACGATCGGGGTTATAATCTTGAGGCAGAAATTCCACCAGGAGCCTATGGCTATTTCTGACAGCGAATTTGCGTGTTCACGCACAGTGTCCAGCCTGAAAAACCATGACAGAAGAATAACCTGCACCAGGCCGGCAAAAACTATTCCGAAATTGTTTATGAAGTGGTCCACGATATCGAGGACGAAAAGCCCTCCGTTGGTCATGAATATAAGGCTGAGCATAAAGCCTACAAGACAGAACAGGCTGGTGGTGGGTTTTCTGTCCCAGCCGAACTTGTCAATCAAAGAGGAACAGCCTGCCTCGCATATTGATATCAGGGAACTCAGACCTGCAAATACAAGGGCAAGGAAAAACAGAAAGCCGAAAAACTCCGGCGCAGGCAGAAGGCTTATGGCCTCGGGAATCGTAACAAATGCAAGGCCGACCCCCTGGCCCACTACCTCCTCCAGGCCCACTCCCTGCTCGTTGGCCATGTAACCCAGGACGCCGAATACCATTATGCCTGCCAGCAGGCTGAAGCCGCAGTTTATGAACGCGGTCATCATCCCGTTGTTGTTTATATCGGAATCGTCAGGAAGGTAACTGGAATAAGTAATCATGATGGCAAAGCATACGCTGAGGGTAAAAAAGATCTGCCCGTATGCAGCGGTCCAGACCTGGTAGTCCATTATCGCGCTGAAATCAGGCTTAAAAAGCCATCCAATGCCCTCGGCGGCCCCTTCCAGGGTTACGGCACGGCCCAGCATTACCAAAAGAAGAAGAAAAAGAAGCGGCATGAAAATCTTGTTGGCCATTTCTATGCCCTTTTTAACCCCGCTGAAAAGAACGATCCAGGTTACAAACCACATGGCCAGAGCAGCCAGAAATACTGGCCATACAATACCACCGAGTTCCATAGGCCCGGAGCTTATAGCCAGGAATTCTTCGAAGAAAAAACCCTCCGGGTCAGAACCCCAGCCAACGTTCAGTGCCAGCAGGGCGTAGTTGAGAGCCCAGCCTATGATCACCACGTAATAAATGCCTATTACAAAGGCAACCAGGGACTGCCACCATCCCAGCCATTCCCATTTTTTAAAGATGTTAAAAAAGGTAAGTGGCGCGGACCCCTTGTATTTGTGCCCCACACCGAATTCCAGGATGATAATCGGAATTCCCGCCGTGAGGAGAGCAAAAAAATAGGGGATTAAAAAAGCCCCGCCCCCGTTGTCATAGGCCATGTAGGGAAACCGCCAGATATTTCCCAGGCCTATGGCCGATCCCACTGCAGCCAGAATAAAACCTGTTCTTGTGCCCCATTGTTCACGTTTAGCCATAAGACTGTTACCTCCTGCAGTTTTAATGGTGCATGTTACCAGCAAGACCCCACAAACAATAATTGAATCAATTAGTAAACCGCCTATTTCGAGTCAAGATAAAAATTCCGGGATTTTATAATCAATAAAGCCCTCCGGGCACTTCCTGTTCTGAGTTTGACATTTTTTTGCTTCACATTATGATAAGTTTGTAGGATGGAATTCAATAAAAACCACGAAGGCAAATCATGCGCGAGGATATAAAATCTCTGATCCGGAGCCGTCGGCACTGCGTTCTTGCAACCACAAAAGACAACCTGCCATATTGTTCCCTTATGAACTATGCTGCAGATGAATCCTGCACCCGCATATACATGGCAACCGGCAAAAAAACCCGCAAATACCGGAACCTGGTACAGAATCCGAAAGCAGGCCTTCTCATAGACGACAGGCACGCCTCCCCGCCCCTGGCACTGACCTTGACCGGCACATTCGAACAAATAACTGATCCCGAAGAAATAAAAAAACTCCGGAGCCATTTGCTGCAAAACAGCCCGGATATTAAAGCGTTTCTCGATGAACCTGATGCGGCCCTGATATGCATCCGGGTATGCTCAGTGGTTTTTCTGGACAATCTCACCCACGCCTACAGAGAGGAAATCAAATGAATAACTCCGGATCCACAGCCGACGGCCGGCAATCTTCAACTTCCGGCCGGATACTTGTTCTTGGCGCCACAGGCTTTATCGGCCGCCGCCTTCTCTACCGCTTAGATGAAATGGGCTGCAGGGTGAGGTGCATGGTCCGCAGGCCTGAAAAATGGGAAACCCCGTACCCGCTGAAAAATGAACCGGAAATAGTCAAGGGAGACCTTCTGGACCCGGCATCTCTTGAAAATGCCCTGGAAGGGGTGGATACTGCCTACTACCTGGTCCATTCCATGGGCGGCAAAAATTTCAGGGAAATGAGGGCTTTTGCGGAAAAAGACCGCATGGCCGCCCAAAACTTCGTGACTGCAGCGGACCGCAGCGGGCTTTCGCGTCTGATTTATCTGGGCGGCCTCGGCGATGTGACGGATGCCGGTGACATGTCTCATCATCTGGCCAGCCGCCAGGAGGTTGGACAGATTCTTTCCTCAGGACAGGCCCGGACCACGGTGCTTCGGGCAGCAGTAATAATCGGGGCCGGAGGAGCTGGTTTTGAAATCATAAGATACCTAGTTGAGCGCCTGCCTGTAATGCTTTGCCCGCGCTGGATATATACCAGGTCCCAGCCTGTTGCGGTTGAAAACGTGATTGACTACCTTACCGGATGCCTTCAAAACCCGTCCACCGCAGGCGAAACATTTGACATAGGCGGCCCTGAGGTCCTCGATTACAGGGGCCTGATGGAAATGTATGCCCGGGTTCGCGGTTTGAGGCGATTTATTGTCGGGGTTCCTTTTTTCTATACCACGCTGTCTGCCTACTGGGTGGCGCTTATCTCGCCGGTGCCGCCGGGAATTGTATTTCCCCTGGCAGAAGGGCTGAAAACAACCGCTGTATGCCGGGAAAACAGGATTCGCGAGCTTGTGCCGCTTGAGCTTATCCCCATGGAGCAGGCCATCTGCAATGCCCTTGCAGAAGAGCAGCAAGGGCCGGGAAAACTTCTGTCACGCCAGTCCTGTTTTTTGTCGCGCGCATAGTTTCAAAAAAGGCATGAGGGCGGTGCATTAAAATGGATGCTTTTCTTTTTCTTTAATCCAGCGGATCTGTCTTTTCATTCTGGAAACAGTGAAGGTATGAACGTATGCCGGATATCCCATTACCAGGCAGGCATACACCTTTCGGCCTGGTGGAAGGCAAACCATCCTTCTCAGGTATCGCGAAAACTTCAAAGCCAGGCAGAGAAAGCCGATATAACAGGTTCCCAGCCCGCGGGCATGCGCATCGTTCATGATGTTGGCCGCTGCAATATTGCAGTTTTCACAATGAAATCTGCCTTTTTTCGGAGCGTGCAAAAGTATCAGCACAGGCGCACCGTGCAGAATGTAATCCCTTCCCTGCTCCGCCTGGCTTATGTAATACGGCATGGGCTCCATGTAGCGTTCCAGGTCATTTCCCGGAAAAAACCTTTTGAGGCCCTGGTAAACCAGCTTTCCGGGCCCTTTACGGGTTCCGCGGTAAAGTTTCCCGGCAAATCCGAACAAGGCCCCTGAGACAACCTCCAACACATGCTTGTCCGTAATTACCGTGTATCCCACATCCTGCTTGTTGCTTGCAGTGGGGGCGTGAGAAGAAAGCCAGAGTATGTCCAGAACCGTTTCGGACGGCACCATGGCTGAACGATACCTGCGTACGCTTCTGCGGCTGCGTAAAATCTCGCGCAATACCTCTGCATCCAGGAGCCTTTTGTCCACCTTTCTGATCTGGCCCGTATCCAGACCCTCGTGAATTATTGCTCCCCTGGGGCAAACAGCCACACAGTGGCCGCAACTGCTGCAAAACTCCGGGGCGGCCATCTCAGCGCTGCCCTCTATTTCCCGCCAGGCTCCTGCGACACAGTCTCTTACGCAAAGCCCGCATTCGTTGCAAAGCTCACGGTCTTTTTTGATCTCCATTGTCACTGCTCCGCGTCTGTTAAACCTTTATCGCATGATAAAAAAAACGAATATCACTTAAAATGACCCCAAACAAGATTTTACACAGCAATATTTAAGTGCTATATACATAAGCATATGTTCATAAAGACAAAGCCGGCACCCCTCACGTGCAAGGGGTTGCATCACGGAAACACACCACACTGGCAGGCGGCAATTGAAAATCACTCTATTATACGACAATTACGCATGGGACAAGCGCCTGGCTGCGGACTGGGGCTTTGCGGCACTGTTGGAGGTCTTCGGGCGGACCATTTTGTTTGATACAGGCGCCAGGGGGCAATTGCTTCTGGATAACATGAAACTTCTCGGAATCTCCCCGCAGAGCATAGACGAGATATTTATTTCCCACGATCACTGGGATCATACAGGCGGACTTTCCGAAATACTGGAACGAAATCCCGTGCAGGTCTTTGTCCCTGATACCATAACCACTGTAAAATCAGCCCGGCAGACAATTCCGGTCAGCAGGGCTGCAAAAATCCATGAAAACATTTATTCCACCGGAACCCTCAAAGGCATTGAACATTCAATGTGCATCCTGCAGGACGGAAAAGTGGTGGTGATAGCCGGCTGCTCCCATCCCGGGGTGGAAGCAATCCTTTCCGCGGCATCGGAAATCGGTCCTCCTTCCGCCCTGATCGGCGGGCTTCACGGGTTTTATGATTTCCAGGCAATTTCTCAGCTGGAAATAATCTGCGCAACCCACTGCACAGAACACATACGGGAAATCAACTCCAGGTTCCCGTCAGCCTCGATACCCGGCGGCGCCGGAAAAGTTATCAAGATATAGCACCCGCCAGGAAGCCGGCTTTTATTCATCGAGCACTGAGCGCACTTCGCGGGCCAGATCGGCAAACTCTAGCGGCTTTTCCACGTATCTGGCAATTCCAGCCCGTATTGCCGTATCCTCTGAAATCCTTTCACTGTAGCCGGTGCACAGGATTATCTTCATTCCGGGCCGGATATTTAAAATTTCCATGCTCAGCACGTCGCCGGTCATTTTCGGCATGGTCATGTCCGTGATCACGAGGTCAAACCCTTGCGGGTCTTCATAAAACCGCTGCAGTGCTTTTTCAGGATCGGTTTCGCACACCGGTTTGTATCCAAGGCTTTTGAGGCGCAGTTCGGCGAGCTCGGTCACCCTTGCCTCGTCGTCCACGAACAGAATTGTCTCCGTACCGCGGGCAAGGTTTTCACTGTCGGGGGGAAGCTGTGCTTCGCCATATTTCTGCAAAGCCGGGAAAAAAACCTCGAACCTGCTGCCCCGCCCCTTTTCACTGTCCACGAGAATGCCGCCGCCAAGATCCTGGACTATTCCCAGAACAACAGAAAGGCCCAGGCCGGTTCCCTTGTCAACCTCCTTGGTTGTATAGTACGGGTCAAAAATCCTCTCAAGGCTCTCTGCCGCAATACCGTTTCCGGTATCTTCAACTGTCAGTTTCACATAATCACCCTTATGCAGATCGGATCCGAAAGCCGTTGTTTTTTCTTCCAGGGTTTCCTGCTCAAAGCGTACGGTAAGAACGCCACCTTTTTCATCCATGGCATCCGAGGCGTTTTTGCAAAGGTTTATTATGAGCTGGTGAATCTTCGTGGGGTTGGCCATCACCAGGGGAAGGTCCGTGGAAATATCTTCCCGGATATCAATAAAAGAAGGCGTTGTTGATCGGATCATGCGTATGCCTTCCTTGATTACAAAACTTATGTTCTGGGGGCTTTTTTCCTCTTCCCCCCTCCGGCTGAAGGTAAGCAGCTGGCGCACAACATCGCGTGCACGCCTGCCTGCCGAACTGATTTCACGAAGGCCCTTCTGGGCCTCGTGATCCTCAGGCAGTTCGGCCTGCAGAAGCTCGGTATACCCCATGATGATACTCAAGATATTATTGAAATCATGTGCCACGCCACCGGTAAGGGTGCCCAGCGCCTCTATTTTCTGGGCCTGACGAAGCCGCATCTCAAGCTTTTCCCTTTCCTGCCGTGCTTTTTTCTGTTCCGTGATGTCGCTCAAAAAATTAAGGGTGGCAGGCCGCCCCTCCCATTCAATTTCCACGGACTTGAGCGCCCCCCATCTGACGTTTTCAGGGCTGCCTAAAATCCGAAAACAGCACTCTGCTTCGTGATCTACGCCGCTGTATGGCTGAAAAAGCTCGCCCTGAAAAAATTCGGAATCTTCAGGATACATAAAGTCTGTGAACTTCCTGGAGGTCAACTCTTCAAGGCTGTAGCCGGTTAGTTCGCAGGTGGCCTGATTTGCAAAACGGATTAACCCGTCCTGGACCACGAAGATTGCCTCCTTTGCGTTTTCAACCAGTATCCTGTACTTTTCCTCGCTTTCGCGCAGGGCGTCTTCGGCTTTCTTGCGTTCGCTTATGTCTTCCACCATGCCCACGCCGCCGACCACATTGCCGGTGCTGTCCCTGAAAGGCTCAATAAGTGCCCGGGCCGGCGTTGCCTTTCCGCCCGTGACCGAACGATAAACACCCTTGTAAACCCCCTGCCTGCCGTTAAGGGCCGCTTTTACTGCCGCCACCGCATCCCCGTCAGGCAGGTTGAATATGTTCATGCCCGCAAGGTCCTGCCTCGAAGAGCCGATCAACTCCACGAATCTATCATTGCATGCGGTGATAACTCCTTTCTGATCAAAATGAAGAAGGCCGAGGGGTGCGTTTTCAAAAAGCAGCCGGTATTTTTCCTCGCTCTGCATGAGGGTTTTTTCAGCTTCCTTTTTCTCTGTAATGTCGGTATGCGCCCCTGCCAGGCGAACAGGTTTTCCGTGCCGGTCGCGGATACACGCTGACCTGCCCAGTATCCAGCGATAACTGCCGTCTCTGTGCTGCAGCCTGTATTCAATGGCGAACTGTTCGGCGCTTGATTCATAAAACATTTGATGAGCCGCCATGACACTGTCATAATCATCAGGATGAATCCTGTTTTTCCACTGTTCAATCCGGTTTTCCAGTTCATGGTCCTCATAGCCTATGATTTCTTTCCATCGCCTGGAAAAAAAGACATCTCCTGTTTCCAGGTGCCAGTCCCAGATACCGTCATTTGTGCCGCGAACCGCCAGCTCGAACCTCTCCTCGCTTCTTTTGAGAGCCTCGCGGGCGGATTCGGCCTCTTTGGCCCTGGCTTCGGCTTCCTGCATCCTTGTGCGCAGCTCTGCCACCATCTTTGAAATGGCGTCTTTCAACTGTCTCATTTCTCCGGTGAAGCGCCCCTGGATCTGCGCATTCATGTCACCGCCGGCCACGTTGGTTGCAAAGCCCGCCAGCTGATTGATCGGCCCGGTAATGGTTCGCATTATCAGAAAAGTCCCTGCAAGAGCCAGGACCAGTATGGCTGCGGCCATGGAGATAATTGTCCATTTCAGGCTGTTCATCTGTGCATAAACATCATCTATGTACACGCCCGTGCCAATGATCCAGCCCCATGGCTCAAACAGCTTCACATAAGATTTTTTCGGATACAGTTCTTCAGTGACCCCTTCAGAGGTTGGACGGCGCCACTTGTATTCCACGAACCCGCTTCCGCTTTTTTGAGCAACTTCAAGAAAAACCTTGAAAAAATGGCGTTTTTCAGAGCCAAACCTTTTTTCGGCGCCGTCAGTGCCAAGCTGCATGCTAGAGGCTGTCCTGTAGAAATCATCGTCCATGGATCTTCCTTCCAGAGCAGGCCTGGCGGGATGCAGGATCATGCGGGGGTAGGGTTCGGAAGTATCGTTAATCCAGATGTAGCCGTTGTTTTCGAAACGCATGTAACGTATGCGTTCCAGGGCCTGGCGCCTGGCGTTTTGTTCTGTTATTTCATTTTTCTCAACCCGCAGGCGGTAATCCTCGAGCATGCTGCATACCGAGTCCACGAGGT
>JBKHES010000076.1:0-10842 GCA_046540695.1 Desulfobacterales bacterium | reverse complement strand
ATCGGGCTCGGTTTCGGGATCGATACCGATTTGGCTTTTCCCGGGTGGTGTGATAGAAACAACAACCAAGTCTAGTTTTGCGGATCCGGAAAGGCAATTTTAACCCACTGGCCGTTGCTGAGGAGAAAACATGGCACAGACAACTGCATTCAGGACCTGCCCGCTGTGCGAGGCAGGCTGCGGGCTCGGGATCACCCTTAATGAAAACCGGGTTGAAAAAATCAGGGGGGACAAGGAGCACCCCATGAGCAGGGGCTTTTGCTGCCCCAAGGGAATTGCCTTAAAGGACCTTCACGAAGACCCGGACCGGCTGACAGCCCCTGTGATCCGCGGCGAAAACGGCGAATTCCGGAAAGCCGGGTGGGACGAGGCCCTTCAGATGGTCGACAGCAGGCTCAACAGCATCCGCAAAGAGTCAGGAAACGATTCCGTGGCCCTTTACCTGGGCAACCCCAACACCCACACCATGGCCGGGGGACTTTTTGTGCGCCCCCTGGTAAAGGCCCTTAAAACAAAAAACTTCTATTCCGCCTCCACTGTTGACCAGATGCCCAAAATGGCGGCATGTGGCTGGCTCTATGGACATCCGGGCCGCATTCCAGTGCCTGACATAGACCGAACCGACCTTTTCGTTGTCTTCGGCGCCAACCCCTTCGTGTCAAACGGGAGCCTGATGACAGCTCCTGACTTCCCGGGCCGGGTGCGGGCCCTGCAGGAGAGGGGCGGAAAGATGATAGTGATAGACCCTGCAAAAACCCGCACTGCAAGGGCTGCGGACCGCCACCTTTTCATCCTGCCGGGCACTGATGCCTACATGCTGTGTGCTATAATAAACGTCTTGTTTTCAAAGGGCATGGTCAGCCCCGGCCGCCTTTCGGATTTCATTGATCCCGGAGATATCGGGGCTCTTAAAAACGCAGTGTCAAAATGGACCCCGGAAGCTGCAGCACCAGTATGCGGCGTGGCTCAAGAGGAAATCACAAGGCTTGCAGGCGAAATTGCATCCGCCGGCAATTGCGCGGTATACGGCCGCATGGGCACCAGCACGGTCCGCCACGGGGCTCTGTGCTCCTGGCTTATAGAAGTGATAAACATCCTGACCGGAAACCTGGACTCCGAAGGCGGCACGGGCTTTCCCAGGGCCGCCCACGTGCCTGAGGGAAGCATTGCCGGAAAGGGGTTTGCAACCGGCCGCTGGCACTCCCGGGTCTCGGGCGCGGCGGAGGTATGCGGGGAACTGCCCGTTTCAGTGCTGGCAGAGGAAATCGAAACCCCGGGCGAAGGTCAAATCCGCGCACTTTTAACAGTTGCAGGAAATCCCGTGGTGGCGGCGCCTGAAAGCGACCGGCTGGATTGTGCCCTTGGGGACCTGGACTTCATGGTAAGCGTGGACTACTACATAAACGAAACCACCCGCAGGGCAGACGTTATCCTGCCGCCTGCCCCCATTCTTGCCCACGGCCATTACGATTTTTTCTTTACCGGTCTTTCGATTCGCAACTTTGCTGCATATTCGCCGCCGGTGCTCGAAAAGGGGCCGGATGAAAAGTACAAGTGGGAGATACTGTCCCACCTTGCCCTTATCGCCTCGGCAAAAGGGCCCGGAGCGGACCCCGGCCAAGTGGCTGAGGCCATGGTGAGCGACCTGGCCAAAAACGTGATCAAGGCACTGGGCGGGGAACAAAAGGCAGGGGTAAGCCAGCAGGAGCTTGCCGGGATGGTCTCCGGCAGAAAAGGCCCGGAGCGGGTCCTGGATTTTCTTTTGCGCATCGGGCCTTACGGGGACAATTTCGGCCTGAAACCCGACGGGCTGAACCTGGAAAAACTGGAAGCCAGTCCCCACGGCATGGATCTGGGGCCTCTTGAATCATGGATTGATAGCGCCCTTGCCAACCCGGACGGAAAAATCCACCTGTTTCCCGCTGCCCTGCGCTCCGCACTGGCGGAGATAAAAAACCCGCCGGAGCCGGCCGAAGACAGGCCTTTTCTCCTCATAGGCAGAAGGCACCTGCGGACCAACAATTCCTGGATGCACAACATAGAATCGCTCAGCAGAAACAACCCGTGCACCCTGCAGGTAAACCCGCGCGACGCAGAGGCCCTGGGCCTGGAAGAAAAAGGCGACGCCACCATAAAATCCTCCGCCGGCTCGATCTCCGCCCCGGTGGAAATCACGGACCGGGTCATGCCGGGCGTGTTGAGCCTGCCCCACGGGTGGGGCCATGACATGGAGGGAGTTAAAATGCGGGTGGCACGCAAAAACCCGGGAGTGAACACCAACAGGATTATTCCCGCTGACACGGACCCGCTTTCAGCCACTGCAGCTTTAAACGGGGTTGCTGTAGGGATTTCTAAAAGCTGAGTTCTTCCAGGCGGCTTTTTATAAAAAACCAGTTGCTTCGGGGACCGCAAATAACAAGCGCACACAGGGGCTGGCCTGCATGGTTTTCAAGCTGCTGTATTATCACTATGCCCCCGGCAGAATGAAGGGTGGCTGATGCAGCGCTGCCCAGATCTCCCCTGGATGCAGCCCTGTCTGCGCTTGTCATGAAACCGCTCATGGAAAGCGCCAGTTTTTCAACGTCATGTGTGCCTGTTATCTGCTGTGTGGCAAAAACCCTGCCCGCCGAAGTGATTACTGCAATCAGCCTGCAGTCCCTGATATCCCTTATTTCCTCAAATATTTTCTTCAACCAGTCCGCTGCCTTCTGCCGCATCTCCGCTGAGGGCCCGGCAGGCGGGGCATGGGGGCGGACTTCGGCCTCTTCATCGTCTACCTCCTCTACGAGCTCGATTATTTCCTCTCCGGTTTCTGCAGCCTCTTGCAGGAGTTCCTGCGACGGGTCTTCGCCGGTGCTCCAGGTTGCGTCCGCAAAATCCATGAGCTTGGTCTTGACCCTGCGGCGGGTTCTGCGGCGGGGCAATTCAGAGAGTGAAAACGATATCCTGTTCCAGGCGGCTATTTCCCGGGCGGCTTCATGCACTGCAAGCTTTCCGCAATGGGCGTCTATTAACTCGCCTTCCTCGAAATACAAAAAACCCTGTCTTTTGCCCGCCCCCCTTACTTGCATGCGGCAGGTCTTCTGCTGGAGTTCCATCAGGGGAAGCAGGCTGGACATTGTCATCCCCTTGGCGCTTTCACCCTCGTCGCGCAGGTTTAATCCCACGAAAAGGGCGGATACCAGGGATTTGATTTCAAAAGGCTTTTCCAGGTGGTAGAGAAACGACTGCTGGCTTATGCGCTTTTTAAACCAGGGTTTGCCCCTGTCTGTCATAACTATGCATGGGGTGTTGGGATGATTCCGGGACATGTAGGACAAAAGCTCTATAGCATCAAGCCCCGGGGATTCAATGTCTGTGGCAAGCACGGATATACCGCCGCCGGATAAAATGGAAACCGCGTCCTGGCCGTCCTGCGCGGTGAGCACTTCGAACTGGCGGACCCTTTCCAGGCCCCTGACGGTATAATCCAGAAAATCAGGGTCGCCGTCTACTATAAGCACCTTGTCCATGAATTCATCCGGAATATTTGTTGACAGCAAAAAACACGTGCACTTATATTTGTATGAAACCCGGCTTTTTTAATACCACACTGAATAAAGAGAGTTCAATTGAAATTCCATGAAAGATGAAAACCCGGAAAAAACAGATTTCATACGCATCTCCGGCATAGACAACCCTTTTGAGGCCCAGCTGCTGGGCTCGGTCTTAGAGGAGCGCGAAATTCCCCACCGCATCAGGTCTCATCACGACACGGCCTACGACGGCCTGTTTCAGATGCAGAAAGGATGGGGCGAGATATACGCGCCGGAGCCGCATAAAGCCATTATTCTGGAAATAATAGACCAGATCAGGGCAGAAAGCGGGCAGTAGTAAATATCAGTGGAAATTAAACATGGAGGGAGACCAGGAAATGACCGGATACCAGGAATCATTTGAAAAGGCTCTGCGCATCGGGCGGCCACCCAACGTGGCTGAACTTTTTCCCAATTCCCGCGCGCTGATAGTAAGCGGCAGATTCATTGACAGGGCAATGCTCAAAAAAGGAAAAGCCATTGCCATGGCTGCAAACGGAAGGAACTATTTTGCGGTGCGCGGCGCCCTCATGGCCGCTCAGAAGGCGAATGCAGCCATTATAATCGAGATAGCAAAATCCGAGAGCACATACTGCGCTGTCAATTACTGGAACATTGCAAGGCTTGTGGATGATCTGTGCAACGAGCTTTCCATCACCGTGCCGGTGGCAGTGCATGCGGACCACTACGTAGTCAAGGGGCCCGCAGACATTGAATACGCCAAAACAGAAATCCCCAGCATGTTTGACGCGGGAATAACTTCAATCGCAATTGACGCCTCCCACCTGCCAGATGACGAAAACCTTCTGGCAAGCCTGGAGCTGTGGCCTTACGTGCCGGAATGGTCCGGAAGGGAAACCGAGGTTGGCGAAATCAAGGGCGAAACAGGAATTTCAACCCCGCAGGAAGCAAAGTTTCTTATCCGGGGCCTTAACGCGCACAATGTTTTTCCTGACTGGATCGCCTTAAACAACGGAACCACCCACGGCATAGAAGCCGGATCCGAAGGCATCCATGTTGAACTGACAGCAAAGATACACAACGAGCTTTCACCCTACAAGGTATCAGGCGCACAGCACGGAACTTCAGGCAACAGCTCGGAGCGGCTGAGACGGATAGCCAACGAGACGAGAACCACAAAAGCCAACGTGGCAACCTCCCTGCAGATGATTTCCTGGGGGCTTGAAGTAAACGATTACGGCAATGCCAGGCTCGACGAAAACGGCAATTTCATAAAGGTCAAAAACGAGGGCGTAACAGAAGACGTGTGGGAGGAAATGACTGCCTACGCGGAGTCAAAGGGGCTGAAAAAAGGCGATTACAAAAAGTTAAACCTCCCGTTTGAAAGCAGGCTGCTTTCCCAGCCCAGGCAAGTGCGCGAGAGAATGGCAGAGCGCGTGTCACAGTTTATCTACGGCATACTGGCGGATGTGTTTAACTGCAAGGACACGGCGCCGCTTGCAGTCGAGGAAATCCTTAACGCAGGTTCCCATGACCCGGGCCCCAAGGCTGAAAGAATTGAAGATCCCGGTAAGTGGACTCCCGGGAAAATCCGCGAGCGGGCATCTGATATCACAAGAGACCGGGGCGAGTCCGGCGACTTTGAAGACTGATTGATGAAAGAAAAACGCTTCTGCACTTATTGCGGGCAAAGGCTGACCGAAAAGTTTCTGGAGGGAAAAAACCGGCATTTCTGCGCGGCCTGCGAAACAGTGATATATGAAAATCCCGTGCCTGCAACCTGCGTTGTGGTTTTAAATGAAAAAAACCGCGTTCTGCTGGTAAAAAGAAACGTAGAACCCAGGATAGGCTACTGGTGCCTGCCGGGCGGGTTCATGGAAACCGGCGAGACCCCGGAGCAGGGAGCCCTGCGCGAGCTTATCGAGGAAACCGGCCTTACCGGCAAAATCGACATGCTGCTCGGGATCATAACCGGCCCCGGAAGCATCCATTATGAAACAATAATGATGATAGGCTTCCTTGCCCGCAGCTTTTCAGGAACGCCTGCGGCAAGAGACGATGCAGAGGAAGTCGGATGGTTTGACCCTGACAGGCTGCCTGAAATCGCCTTTGCAAGCCACAGAGCCTTTATCCGGATTTATTACTCCGCGTATTCTGCTCCTCCCACTTGAGCCTGAGTTCCTGTATCCGGGCTGCAAACGCCCTGCGGGCATCTTCCGGGATCACCCGGATTATGCCCGCTGCAACAGAATTAGCGTGAGGGGCAAGCTTTGAATCACGGATTATTGCTGATGAATCGCCCTGCGGGAGAAAAAATGTGAGAAGAAAAAACAGCAGGGCAACCACGACCACTCCTTTCAGGGCTCCGAAAACCGAGCCCAGGGCGCGGTCCACCACGCCGAGCAGCATGAGCTGAACCAGTGCCCGCACAAGCATGCCAGTGAGGACCGCTGCAGCAAACACCCCGAAGAAAAGCACGAGAAAGGCCGCGAAATGCATGTAGACATCATTGTCCGTTAACCCTGAAAATACGGGCGCAAGTGCGTCATGGAACATGAATGCCGCGTAAAACCCCCCAAGCACCCCCACAATCGCGGCCGCCTCGCGGATTAGCCCCCTGAAGGCGCCGCGGATAATGCAGTAGCCGAGTATTACCACCACCACCATGTCAAACGGATTGAGCAAAATTTCTCCCGGACCGGAACTTTGACGATTGCAAAATACAAATATTACATGGTACAGATAATTTAGGCATATGAAAAAAATCGGAAACAGGCAAGATTAAAAAACAACTGATGAATTACAGTGAAAAAACCAAAACCGAAATGACGTTTCCCGACCCCGGCCTTGCCCGGAGCCTGTTCGGAGTCCACAACGACCACCTGCACCGCATAGAGGAAATTTCCGGGGCAAAAATACACGCCAGGGGAAGCTCCGTGATTATCGAGGGAGACACTGTCTCCGCGGAACTGGCCTCTGATATTTTAAACCAGATCTACACCCTTATAAAAGAGGGCTTCCCGGTCTATCCCAAGGACGTGGATTACGCGGCAAACGTACTTTGCCGCGACAACAGCGTGAACCTAAAAGATATCTTTCTCGACACCGTCTACGTAACGCCCGGCAAACGCACGATTACGCCCAAAAGCCCGGTTCAGAAGCAATACATAGACGCCATAAGGAACTATGACATCGTCTTCGGCATCGGCCCTGCGGGTACAGGCAAAACATATCTTGCCATGGCCATGGCAGTGGCGGCTCTGAGCAAAAAACAGGTAAGCAGGATAATACTTACCCGTCCGGCAGTTGAGGCTGGCGAGGCGCTCGGCTTTCTCCCCGGAGACCTGGCAGAAAAGGTAAATCCGTACCTCAGACCCCTGTATGACGCACTGCACGACATGATGAAATTTGAAAAGGCCTCCAGCCTTATAGAGCACGACGTGATAGAGGTGGCCCCGCTGGCCTTCATGCGCGGCCGCACCTTGAACGACTCCTTCATTATTCTCGACGAGGCGCAGAATTCAACCTCCGAGCAGATGAAAATGTTTCTCACCCGCATAGGCTACAACTCCAAGGCGGTTATAACCGGCGACATCACCCAGAGCGACCTGCCGCCGAACCGCACATCCGGCCTTGTGGAGGCAAAGGACCTGCTCGCTGACATCAGCGGCATAAAATTCGTTTTTTTCTCCGGGCAGGACGTGGTCCGCCACAGGCTGGTACAGAAAATAATAGACGCATACGAGCGAAAGGAAAATCGGGAACCTCCTCCGCAGCAGACCTGACAAAAACCGGATCATAAGACCCCGTCCTTGGAACAGACAGAAAAACAGATTATGGAAATCCTGATAAAAGACAGCCAAAACCTCTGCGAACTGCCCGAAGACCGCATAAGAGCCGCGGCAGCAACCCTTCTGGAGGCCCTTGAAAAAACAGAGGCGGAGCTTTCCCTTCTGATAACAGACGACCCGCAGATAGCAGAGATAAACCAAACCTACCTGAACCGGCAGGGACCCACCAACGTTATAGCCTTTCCCATGGGAGATCCCGGGTTTGCCGGAATTTATCCCGAACTGCTGGGCGATGTTGTCATATCAGTGGAAACCGCCCAAAGGGAGGCATCTGACGCGGGATACTCCATGGAGGAGAGGTTTACTGAACTGCTTGTTCATGGTATTTTACATCTTCTGGGATACGATCATGAAACAAATGAAGAGGATGCAAGGCAGATGGCTGAAAAAAGCCGCGAACTGATTAAAATTCTTCGGCGAAAGCAGAAGGAATTATAAAGAATAGTAAAAATTCGAAATTCGAATATCGAAATTCGAAACAAATTCAAAATCCGAATACCGAATTTTCAAAACCTGACTTTTGAAATTTAAGCCAGTAAGAAAGAGGTTTTGTGATTAATGATTTTGGTAATTCGGATTTGTTTCGGATTTCGTGCTTCGGATTTATTTTGAAACAGTTTATTCACTCAAAAATTTATAAAATTTCAACAATTTTTCAACCCTTTATAAGGAGCCCCGAATGTCCGGATTGGCAGTAAACGTGGATCACGTAGCCACCCTGCGCCAGGTAAGGGGCGGGGCAACCGGCTACCCTGACCCTGTTCACGCGGCAGCACTGGCCGAACTCGGCGGAGCGGACGGAATAGTGGTGCACCTGCGCGAAGACCGCCGCCACATACAGGACCGCGACGTGTACCTGCTGAAAAAAACCGTCTTGTCAAGGCTGATCCTTGAAATGGCTGCAACCGAGGAAATGCTTTCAATAGCCGCAGACGTGCGCCCTGACCTTGTCACCCTGGTGCCGGAAAAAAGGCAGGAGCTGACAACAGAGGGAGGACTCGACGTTGTATCGCTTTCAGGGCAGGCCGGCAGGGCGGTAAAGAGCCTGAAGGAATCAAAAATAGCGGTCAGCCTTTTTGTGGATCCTGACCCGGAACAGATCCGGGCTTCTGCCGACACCGGGGCGGACATGGTGGAAATCCACACGGGCGCGTTCTGCGAGGCCCTGGACCCGGCTGAAAAAAAGCAGCGCTTTTCCGATGTTGCCGAGGCTGCAGGGCTTGCCCGTCAGCTGGATCTCGGGGTCAATGCAGGCCACGGGCTGTGCTACAACACCATTAAATATTTTTCTCAAGCACCTTCCATAGACGAGTTCAGCATAGGCCACAGCATAGTTTCCAGGGCCGCGCTAACGGGCATGGAACAGGCTGTGCGGGAAATGCGGGATCTGATAAGGAATCTGTGATGTATATACTTACAGCCGACGAAATGAGGGAGATGGACCGCAGGACCATCGAGAGCTTCGGCCTTCCGGGCAGGCTTTTGATGGAAAACGCGGGCCGGGGTGCTGTGCGCTCTATCTTTCAATCCTGGCCGGACGTCTATACCCGTTCCGTGGCGGTGATTGCAGGAAAGGGCAACAACGGGGGCGACGGGTTCGTGATAGCAAGATATCTTTCCCATCACGGGGTTGATGTCTCGGTTTATCTGCTTGCAGACCGCAGCCGGATCAAGGGGGATGCGGCAGCCAACCTCGGGCTCATTGAAACCCTTGGACTCCCTGTCACCGAGCTGCCCGACGAGCTGTCATTTTCAGGATGCAAAAAGGAAATTTCCGGAAAAGACCTGATAATAGACGCAATCCTTGGCACGGGCCTTGACTCCGAGGTAAAGGGTTATTTCCGCGAAGTCATAGAGTTTATAAACAATTGCCGGACTCCGGTGTTTTCAGTGGACATCGCCTCGGGGCTTCACACTGAAACCGGACTGCCGTGCGGCATATGCGTGCACGCAGACGCCACCGCCACCTTTGCTTTCGCAAAGCTGGGCCACATGCTCCTTCCGGGCGCGCAATACACAGGCAGGCTTTCTATAGTGGACATAGGCATCCCGCCCTATATAGTGCATTCCACGCACCCGCGGCACCAGCTTTTGACAGCCGGATGGATAAGGTCCAGGCTCGCCCCCCGCGACCCGCAGACGCACAAGGGAAACAACGGTCACGTGCTTGTTGCTGCCGGAAGCCCGGGAAAAACCGGAGCTGCCTCAATGACCGCGGCCTCGGCAATGAGAGCCGGGGCCGGACTGGTGACCCTGGCTGCGGCGCAAAGCATCAACCCTGTGCTCGAATCCATGGTGCCGGAAGTCATGACCCATCTTCTGGCGGATGAAGAAAAAGGAATCATGGGAAAACAGCATGCAGACGAGCTTCTTTCCCTGCTTTCCGGCAAAACCTGCCTTGCCCTTGGCCCCGGCATCGGGACAGCGGATACCACAAAAAAACTTGTGCTCACATTAATAGAAAAAAGCCCGGTACCGGTACTTGTGGATGCAGACGGAATAAACTGCCTGGCAAAAAACACGCAGGCGCTGGCACGAAAAAAAACAGACGTGATCCTTACACCCCACCCCGGCGAGATGGCAAGACTTACAGGCACTTCCACCGCCCAGATACGGGAAGACAGAATTGCAGCGGCCAGGGCGTTTGCAGAAACGCACAAGGTTTACCTGGTGTTAAAGGGCGCACGCACAATTGCAGCCTGCCCGGACGGCAAGGTCTATGTAAATCCCACCGGCAACCCGGGCATGGCCTCGGGAGGGATGGGAGACGTTCTCACCGGAATAATAGCCGGATTCACGGCCCAGGGAAAAGACGCGGAGACTGCATGCCGCATGGGCGTATACCTGCACGGGGCCTCGGCTGACATGCTTGCGGAAAAACGCGGCCCTTTCGGCTACGTTGCAACAGACGTCATGCACAATATGCCTGAAACCATAAAAGCCGTCACTGACGGCACGTTTACGGATATAGCCCATGAGTGCAGACCGATGCTGTGATTTATCCGTGAAAACCAGGACTTCAGAAGAAACATTCAAGCTCGGGCGCCTGATTGGTGAAAACACTTCCGGCCCCTGCACCCTTGGCCTTCTGGGCGACCTGGGAGCCGGCAAAACTTTATTTATCCAGGGCCTGGCCCGCGGCCTGGGAGTCCCGGAGAAATATTCGGTAACAAGCCCGACCTACACTATCGTAAACCAGTACCCGGGCAGGATGACCCTTTTTCACGCTGATCTCTACAGGCTGCAGGATCCCGAGGAAATCAGCGAAACCGGGCTCGAAGAGATACTTTCATCAGGACAGGTCGTTGCAATAGAATGGGCGGAACACCTGCCTGAAGACGCCCCGCAGCCCGACATCCTGATAAGGATCGAAGCCCCGGATGCCGATACCCGGCTGTTTTCCCTGTTTTTTTATGGACCCGCAGCCCCGGATCTGGTAGATGCCATAAAAAAAT
>JBKHES010000075.1:0-10853 GCA_046540695.1 Desulfobacterales bacterium | reverse complement strand
CTCGGCGAGGAAAACAAGGGCATGCGCGCCATGTTTCTCATGATGAACGAGGCCCGCCAGCTAGTCGGCCTTCAGGGATTTTCAGTGGCAACCGCCTCCTACATATACTCTGTCAATTACGCGCGCGAAAGAATCCAGGGCAAGCACCTGAACGCCGGCAAAAACGCGGAGGCCCCCTCTGTTCCGATTATCCAGCATCCCGACGTGCGCCGGCAGCTTCTGCTCATGAAGGCATATGTGGACGGCATGCGCAGCCTGATCTACTACGGCGGCCTGACCTATGACCTTGAAGGGCTTGCGCAGACAGAAGAGGAAAAGGAGAAATACGCGGACCGCAACGCCATACTTACCCCGATCATAAAGGGCTACATAACCGACCGCTCCCTGGAGGTCACCAGCCAGGGGATCCAGGTCTACGGAGGCTACGGCTATATCCAGGAATACCCCGTGGAGCAGCTTATGCGCGACTGCAGGATATTCCAGATCTACGAGGGCACAAACGGCATCCAGGCCATGGATCTGCTGGGCCGAAAGCTTGGCATGAAAAAGGGCCGGCCTTTCATGGATTATCTCGGCGAGATGCAGAAAACAGTTGAGGAAGCACGCGAGACCGGCAGCCTCGAAGAAATAACAGGGCGCGTGGAAAAGGCCGTAAACCGCCTCGGCGAGGTTGCGGCAGGACTCGGAAAGGCTGCTGCTTCTGAAAACATCTTAAACGCGTTTTCCTTCGCCCATCCGTTTCTGGATGTCACCGGCGACGTTACCATGGCGTGGATGCATCTTTGGCGGGCGACAATCGCCTCCAGGAAACTCGAAAAACTCGCAGGCAGCACAGACAGTGAAAAAATCCTGGAAAAGGCGGGCAAAAACAAGGACGCAGCATTTTACCTGGGCTGCATAAAAACAGCGGAATTTTTCGTAATGAACCTGCTTCCCGCGTCCATGGGCAAGATAGAGACCATTGCCGCTGCCAATGATTCAGCAGTGCAAATGCCAGAGGCATCATTCGGGGGATAAATCCCCCGGACCTTTTGAGTTGATAAGATCTGCGTATTTTCTGCGGATAAGTTCATGCAGGTCCCGGCCTATGGCGATTCCCAGATCTATAAACTGGGGGCCGTAGAGCCTGCCGGTGGGGGTCCTGAAGGTCTCACGGATTTTTTCGAGATAGGCCATGCCCCGTGGATAATGGTAGAGAAACCGATCCAGCGGGATATCCGCATAGGAAACCATGGCCCAGAGGGTGCCGGTGAAATTTTCCGGCCCCCACCTGAACTTGTCCGCGTCATAGAGGCAGTCGGAGAGCAGGGAGGATGCTTTTGTATCTCCCTGCCTGTTTTTGCCGAATGCCTCGTGGTTTTCTATTGCCAGGCAGATGTCTTCGATGTCGCGGCCTGAAAACCGGTAATCCCGAAGTATCCGCCCGGCATACCGCGCTCCTGCTTCTGCATGGCGCTTTTCCTTGCGCCTTATGTCGTGGAGCAGCCCGGCGGCATGGGCAAGCCTCATGCGGTGCTCCAGCTGACCTGCCGTGGTCAGGTGCCCTTCAGACTCGATCAGGATCAGGGCCCCGGCATCCAGGGCCACGTTTTGCACGTGCTCCAGGCCGTGGCCGTAATCGTTTTCAATGTTTTCCGCCACGAGCCTCAAGAGCCTGCACACTGTTTCATCCCCTGCGAAAAACCGCTTTGAGCGGGCCACCTGTTCGGAAAAATCAGTGTAAAACCCGGGGTCGGGATACTGCCCGGCGATTCTTATTGCTTCCTTTTGAAGCTGTTTATAGATGCTGTTTGTCATAATCAATCGACAGGATTCTTGCGGCATTCCCGCCCAGGAGTTTACCGCGGGCCCCTGCCGGAAGGCCTGCGGAGTCGATCTCCCGGTAATAACGCTGCGGCGGGATCAAGGGATAATCTGTGCCAAAGACAAGCCTGTCCTCGCCTGCCAGCTCGGCTGCGATACTGTATATTCTCGGATCATAGAGAAACGGCGATGCCGCGGTGTCAAAATACACGTTTTCAAGCACCCCGCTGACTTCCTTTTTAAGCAGGTTGTAGAAAAACAGCCCTCCTCCCCAGTGTCCCAGTATGATAGTGTTGCGGCTGTAAGTCTTTACCAGATTGTAAATCTGTGCAAGCGTGTTGTCGCTTTTTCCCGGGTAATTGTGGCCCACGGGCTCGTTTGTGTGAAACAGCACCGGCAGGCTCTTTTCCAGGCACTGCTCCATTATAGGGGCCATGCGGCTTACCGCGTCCCGGGTAATTCCGCCTTCCTGGTACAGCGCGATCTCGCCCACTCCCGAAAGTCCCGCGTCCAGACAGCGCCGCACCTCGTTTTCCGCGCCTTCGGTGTAGGGATTAACACAGCAGAAACCAACCAGTCGGCCCGGGTGCCTGGCTACTGATTCCAGGATGTAGTCATTGTGCCGCCTTACAGTGTCTACGCCTAACCACGGGAACCCGAAGACCACTGAAATATCCACCCCCTGCTCGTCCATTGCCCGGACCATTTCGTCGGAGCCAACCATCCTGGCCCTGGGATCCCGGTAAAGAAGCGCAAATGCAGGCTCGTCCAGAAAATAGTTCTCGCGGTTCTCGCGGATGTTGTTAGGGAAAAGGTGTGTGTGAATATCTATAATCATTTGCGTGTTCCGCGGTTTCCTTAAAAATAGTTGCTTTCAGAGCTTGACCTGCTTATATAGGATACAATATATTGCCGTTTATCACAACGATAATCACTTAACTCAAGCACACGGCAGGGCATCATGAACATGGACAGACTTTTGACGCATTTTGACGAACCCGGAAGTACAAACACCCGCCAGACCCTTGAACTTGCCTGCGACCGCGGCAGGGAACTCGGGGTTGAAGAAGTCGTGGTGGCCTCGTCCACAGGAGATACCGCATACAAGGCCATGGAAATATTCAAGGGATTCAGGCTGATCGCGGTCACCTATCACTGCGGTTTTAAGCAGCCCTTTGAAAAATCCATGAAGGACGATGTAAGAAAAGACCTGGAAGAAGAGGGAATAAAGGTCATAGAGGCGACCCATGCGCTGTCAGGAGTGGAGCGCGGGGTTGCAAAAAAGCACGGGGGCACCTATCCCGCCCTGATCATGGCGGATACACTGCGCCTGTTCGGCCAGGGTACCAAGGTGGGCGTCGAAATAACCATCATGGCAGCAGACGGCGGGGCCCTTTCAGGAAAAGACCTGATAGCTATAGGAGGCACCGGCAGAGGGGCTGATACGGCGCTTGTGGTACAGCCCGCGCATCAGTCAAACGTATTTGACCTGCGCATCCGGGAAATCATCTGCAAGCCCAGAAACTTCTAACCGTCTGCTGTCTGTGCACCCTACCTGTTTTCGCGGCGTCGCTGGATTTTTGAATCCGTCTTTTCCGGGTTTTTTTCCAGCCGCCTGTACCTGTTTAAGGCAGCCTCGGCAAAACGGTCCAGAACGTTGGAAAGATCTGAGTTTTCCCACGCGCTGGAAAACTCATGCACTGCCATTATTCGATCAGACAGCTCGAAGGGCGGATCGTCGTCCGGGGCCAGCCTGACATCATCGAATTCAACCGTCACGTCTTCAGGAAGGATCTCCTTGAACAACGAGGCGGCAGTGTAGGAGAAAAACTTTTTTACGTCCTCCGTGGATTCGGAATTGTTGATCTTTTTTCTGAATTCCGGCAACACCTTTCTTTCATGCTTGGTAAATGAAGTCTGCTTGCTCATAGGCGCTTCCTTTCAAGGCGTGAATCCCCCGGGTTAAACACTAGTCTCGGATTATCTGGCATTATTGATTTGCTTTTTTTGGTCGGCTGGCCAGGGCCGGCTTAAGCCTGCTCCCTGTTTTGTTTTCATTCCTATTTCTAAAAATAAGATTTCGCACTGTCAGGGTCAATTAATAAAATTCCTTGTTCACACCAAAGGCTCTGCATTGACATCCGTTTTTGCGTGCTTATTATATTTTTGAATAATTCCAAATACAAACACTACACAAAACCATCATCATGACGCTGTTCATGATCTGAATATAAGGCAAGGAGGACTTCAATGAGGTTCGACAAGTTCACAATAAAATCCCAGGAACTGATCCAGGGGGCTCAGTCCCGGGCGTCGCAGAACAGCAACCAGCAGATAGAGCCGGTTCACCTTCTGGCTGAAATGCTCGAAGACCCCCAGGGCGTTGCTGTTGCGATTGTAAGAAAAATCGGGGCAGATCCCTCCGCGATGATAAAGGACGCAAACGAGGCAATGCAAAAGCTGCCCAGGGTCAAGGGCGCAGGCGAGGTTTATATTTCATCGCTGACAAAGAAGGTCCTTGAATCAGCATTTACCATAGCCTCGAACATGAAGGACCAGTACGTAAGCGTAGAGCATATATTCCTGGCACTTGCAGAAACAAAGGAAGGCGACGCCGGCCGGATTTTCGAGCGGCACGGTATTAAGCGCGACGACATATTAAACGTGCTCTCAGATATCCGGGGCAACCAGACAATTGACGACCAGAATCCCGAGGACAAGTACCAGGCCCTGGAAAAATACAGCCGGGATCTCACGGAAGAAGCGCGGCAGGGCAAGCTCGATCCTGTCATAGGAAGAGACGAGGAAATCAGGCGCATCGCCCAGGTGCTCTCCAGGCGGACCAAGAACAACCCGGTCCTTATAGGAGAGCCCGGAGTCGGCAAGACAGCCATAGTCGAGGGCCTGGCCCAGCGCATAGTAGAAGGCGACGTATCAGAGACATTGAAGGATCGCCGAATAATAGCCCTTGACATGGGCGCCCTTATAGCAGGTGCCAAGTACCGGGGCGAGTTCGAGGACCGCCTTAAGGCCCTTTTAAAGGAAGTTGAAAAATCAGAAGGCCAGATAGTGCTTTTTATAGACGAGCTCCACACCCTGGTGGGAGCCGGTGCCGCGGAAGGGGCAATGGACGCATCCAACATGCTCAAACCCGCACTGGCCAGAGGTTCGCTGCGGTGCGTGGGGGCAACCACCATCAGCGAGTACAGAAAGCACATTGAAAAAGACGCGGCACTGGAGCGCAGGTTCCAGCCGGTTCTCACGGCAGAGCCGAGCACCGAGGACGCGGTTTCTATTCTGCGCGGCCTGAAACAAAAATACGAGGTGCACCACGGAGTCAAAATAAAGGACTCCGCGATAGTGGCTGCCGCAACCCTGTCAGAGCGCTACATCACCGACAGGTTCCTGCCTGACAAGGCCATAGATTTAATAGACGAGGCCGCCTCGCGGCTGCGCATAGAAATAGATTCCAAGCCAACGGAGATAGACGAGATCCAGCGGCGGATCACTCAGCTCGAAGTCGAGCGCGAGGCTCTTAAAAAAGAATCTGACAGCGCCAGCAGGGACCGCCTGCAAAAGATTGAAAAAACCCTTGAAGGGCTCAAGGAAGAATACAACAGGATGAACGCCCACTGGCAGAACGAAAAGCAGGTGATCCAGAAGCTGCGCGACCTCAAGACCGAGCTTGACCAGCTCGGCACCGAAGAGCAGCTCGCCCAGCGGCGCGGCGACCTTGAACGCGTGGCCCAGCTGCGCTACGGCAGGAGAAACGAGATCCAGAAGGAAATCGAGGAGACCAACGCCAAGCTGTTGGAGCTGCAGAAAGGCCGGCGAATGCTGCGCGAGGAAGTGGATGCCGAGGATATCGCCTACATCATATCCAAGTGGACGGGAATTCCGGTGTCCAAGATGCTGGAAACCGAGCGCGAAAAACTCATCGCAATGGAACAGCGCATAAAGAGCCGCGTGGTGGGCCAGGAGCAGGCTGTAAACGCGGTGTCAAACGCCGTGCGCCGTGCACGCTCCGGCCTGCAGGACCCCAACAGGCCCATAGGCTCCTTTATCTTCATGGGACCCACCGGCGTGGGCAAGACCGAGCTGGCAAAGGCCCTGGCGGAGTTTCTCTACGACGACGAGCAGGCAATCGTGCGCCTGGACATGTCAGAGTACATGGAAAAGCACGCCGTTTCCAGGATGATAGGCGCACCTCCGGGATATGTAGGCTACGAGGAAGGCGGCTATCTCACCGAGGCCATCAGGCGCCGGCCCTACTCGGTGATCCTGTTTGACGAGATTGAAAAGGCGCACCCGGACGTGTTCAACGTTCTGCTCCAGATATTGGATGACGGCCGCATGACAGACGGCCAGGGCAAGACCGTGGACTTCAGAAACACCATAATCATAATGACATCCAACGTGGGAAGCCAGCAGATCCATGAAATAGGAGAGGAAAACCGCGAGCAGATGGAAGAAAGGGTGCTGCAGTCACTGCGCGCCACTTTCAAGCCCGAGTTTTTGAACAGGATCGACGAGGTGATAATATTCCACAGCCTTACAAGCGAGCAGCTGCGCGACATAGTCGACATCCAGTTCAGGGAGCTCAAGATGCGGCTCGAAGAGCGCAGCATAGGAATAGAGCTAACTGATGCTGCCCGCGATCTTCTTGCAAGGCGGGGCTTTGACCCTGTCTACGGTGCAAGGCCGCTAAAGAGGACCATACAGCACTTGGTGGAAAACCCGCTTTCCATGAAAATCCTGGAAGGCGATGTATCAGAGGGTGACCGCATCATAGCTGACACAGACGGAGACGAAATCGCATTCAAGGTGGAAAAACAGCCGGCAGAACAAGCAGAACCAGAGGCTGCTGCCGGATAAAACAGCCTTGATCCTGCATGGCAAAAAAGCGCCGCGGGAAAATTTCCCGGGCGCTTTTTTTATAGTCACAAAATATCAGAAGGGCAATTTTTCAGCTCGCAGCGGCTATTACGTCCTCTGGAATGTCCGCGTTTGTATGGACCCGCTGCACATCGTCGTTGTCATCCAGCGCGTTCATCAATTTCAGCATTTTTTCAGCATCAGTGCCCTTAAGGCTTATGGTGGTCTGGGGCAGCATGGTAACTTCTGCTCCGTCAAACGGAACCCCGCCCTGCCTCAGTGCTTCCTTTACGTCCTCGAACGCCTCGGGCGGCGTGATTATCTCGAATACATCCCCCTCGTCGCGGATATCCTCTGCGCCGGCCTCAAGCGCGGTTTCCATGAGAGTTTCCTCGTCTGAGTCGCTTTTATTCACGGGTATCCACCCCTTTTTGTCAAACACCCAGGACACGCAGCCGTTTTCACCCATGCTGCCGCCGTGCTTGGAAAAAATGTGGCGGATATCCGCAACGGTCCTGTTCTTGTTGTCAGACAGGGATTCCACGTAAACCGCCGCCCCTCCGGGCCCGTAGCCCTCGTATACTGTTTCCTCGTAGTTTACCCCCTCGAGGTCACCGGTGCCCTTCTTGATTGCCCGTTCAATATTGTCCTTGGGCAGGTTGTTCTGCTTGGCTTTTTCAAGCACAGTGCGCAGACGCGGGTTTGCGTCGGGATCGCCGCCTCCCATTCTTGCCGCGACAATGATCTCCTTTACTATCTTTGTAAAGATCTTGCCGCGCTTGGCGTCCTCCGCGCTTTTTTTGTGCTTTATGTTTGCCCACTTGCTGTGTCCTGCCATTTATTCCTCCTGTTTCTTTCCCGTTCCGATAATATATATTTCCCTGCTGTCCTTGCGGCAGCTTTCGGGCTTGAATATTTTCATGAATTCAAACCTGGCCCGCACGGATTCGTAAAACGCCTGGAAACCAGGGCCCTGGAATATCTTGCACACAAAGGAACCGCCCGGGCGAAGCGCCCTGTCAGCAACATAGAGCGCCATCTCGCAAAGCTGCTCCGAGCGCGCGGCATCCAGGTCCTTTCTTCCGGTGGTAGACGGTGCCATATCGCTTAACACTGCATCAACGCCGCGGTCAACAACCTGCCACGCCTCGGGTGACAGTTCATTTATATCTTCTTGAAATATAACAATATTTTCCGATTTATCAACATCGGCCCCCTTGGGGTCCACCCCTATGACGCAGCCTGAACCCCCGGCCTGTTTTGCCGCATAGCGCATCCATGAACCCGGCGCACACCCCAGGTCCAATACCGTGTAGCCAGGCCTTATCACCCGGTATTTTTTCTGGATCTCCGAGAGCTTGTATACGGATCTTGCGGGGAAATGCTCCTTTTTTGCCTTCCTTGCGTAATAATCCGGTCTTGCACGGGGATTTCCGCCTGGTTTCGCTTTTTTGCGCCTCATATATCCATTCTTCCGCCTGCAAGCCAAAAGTGCCTAGAAAAGGATTTCCATGACCTCTGAAAGCCGCCTGATCCCTGTGAGTTCAATTCCGCCTTCCGCCGGCACCTGCTTTAAGCTGTTTTTGGGAACCACGCACCTGGTAAACCCCATTTTTTCAACCTCGGCAATCCTGGGAGAAAGGTGCGAGACTCCCCTTACCTCCCCGGTAAGGCCCACTTCCCCCAAAAGCAGCATCCCCTCGGGCACCGGCCGGTCAAGAAAGCTTGAGGCCACCGCGGCGATTATTCCCAGGTCCACTGCAGGCTCTGACACCCTGACCCCTCCTGCAACGTTCATGAAAATGTCCTGGCCAGCCACGTTTAACCCGAGTTTTTTCTCCATCACGGCCACCAGAAGAGAAACCCTGTTGTAGTCGAGACCCAGAACCGTGCGGCGCGGTGTGGCGTAACCGGAACTGCTTATAAGGGCCTGCAGCTCAACCAGTATGGGCCGGGTGCCTTCCATGCACGCTGTTACAATTGAGCCGGGCGCGCTTGATTCGCGCTCCGCAAGAAACACCTCCGAGGGATTGGGCACTTCTGAAAGCCCTGTTTCCTTCATCTCGAAGACGCCTATCTCGTTTGTGGACCCGAACCTGTTTTTTACCGCCCGCAGTATCCGGAACACGTGGTTCTGGTCGCCTTCGAAATAAAGCACTGTGTCCACCATGTGCTCCATGAGCCTCGGGCCCGCTATTGCGCCCTCCTTGGTTACATGGCCGATCAAAAATACGGGAATGCCCGTCTGCTTTGCCATGACCATGAGCTTCATGGTCGCCTCGCGAACCTGGCTGACGCTTCCCGGGGCAGAACCCGCGTCCCTGGAAAACATGGTCTGGATGGAATCTATTACCAGGGCATCAGGCATGCGCTCGCGCACCATAGGAATGATCGCGTCAATGTCTGTCTCACAGAGCGCATACATTCCAGGGGCTGAATCCGCCAGCCTGCGGCTTCGCATCTTTAACTGCCTGGCGGATTCCTCTCCTGACACGTATAAAACCTTTCTGCCGGCCGCGGCCAGCTTCTGCAGCACCTGCAGCAGAAGAGTCGACTTGCCTATGCCCGGATCACCGCCTATGAGCACAAGGCTGCCGGCAATTATCCCGCCGCCCAGCACCCTGTCGAATTCAGCAACTCCCGTGTAAATGCGATACTCTTCGTCAAGCTCCACTGCATCCATGGCAACCGCTTCCGCCTGTTGCAGGGGGCTTTTTTTCGAACCGGCCCCGGAGCCCGGAGAGACCTGCTCTTCCAGGCTGTCCCAGGTCCCGCAGTCAGGACACCTTCCCATCCACCTCGGGGTCTGGTGCCCGCATGACTGGCAGACGTATGTGGTACGCGCGCTTTTTTTCATGACCTGTAACTTTTAAACGAAAAGGGCTTTCAAGATTGACATATGTCAGCCCGAAATGGCAAGTAAAGGTAATCGCCGGCCATCTGCCGCAGCGGTGAATATAATACGGCAGAAAACCGAAATCAAACTTTTTCCTGTGCCTTGAGGCGGGATCACCCATGATGGATTATCACGTACATACAATGCTTTGCAGCCACGCCAGGGGCACCATGGAGCAATACGTGGACCATGCCGTACGCGCCGGCCTGTCTGAAATCTGCTTTCTGGACCATCTCACCCTCAACGAAAAGGGACGCGACCTGTCAATGACAACCGACGAGGTTGCCCTGTATTACTATTCAGCCAGGAGGCTGCAGGCGGCCTGCAGGGGCAGGATCAGGGTTAAAGTGGGCCTGGAGGTGGATTTTACCCCGGAACATGCAGAAACCGCCCGCAGCGTGGCGGAACGATTCGACTTTGACGTGATAGGCGGATCCATCCATTTCGTGGAAGAAAAAAACCTTGTCAGTTCCAGGACATCGCGCAGTCATAACGAAAAACCTGATGCATCCATTTATGAAGGCTACCTGGATCTTTTGGACATGATGCTTGACTGCACATACATTGATATAGTCTGCCACATGGACATTATAAAAAAATTCGGCACCATTCCGCCTGACTGGTTTTACCAGAGGGCCGGGGACTTACTTGACAAGATCGCACAGACAGGCAAGGTGCTGGAGATAAACACCAGCGGGGCCGCCCACCCGGCGGGGGAAATCTATCCCGCCCCGCGGCTTGCAGAACAATGCGGCAGAAAAAATATCCCAGTGTGCCTGGGCTCTGACGCGCACCTGCCGGAACAGGTGGGCCGGGGCTTTGGGCAAGCAGCCGCAGTGCTGCGGGAAGCCGGCATAACCTCAATAACCGGTTTCACCAGGAAAATTCCCTACCAGGTCTCACTGGAATCTTTATACACTGACACTGAAATCCCCGAAAAACCGGAAGCATAGACATGGACCTTTTTGCCATAGCAACCCTTGCGGCAATAGTTTTACCGTTTTTCCTGCTCACCGTGTGGGCCCTTGTAAACGTAACCGTAAAGGATTTTCCCGGCGGCATGCGCGAAAAAGCAATATGGTGGCTCGTGGCCCTGATCCCCTTTATAGGCTGGCTGATATACCTGTTGTTCGGGTTCCGCAGGGGCAAAAAACGGGCGGCTGCCCAGTGAGAAATTTATTTGACAAAGCCGCATCAAAAAGGCATATTGGTTGCCTGCCATGTACTTGTGGCCCCATCGTCTAGCGGTCCAGGACGCCGGCCTCTCACGCCGGAAACA
>JBKHES010000074.1:0-10859 GCA_046540695.1 Desulfobacterales bacterium | reverse complement strand
ATGACCCTGACCGCAGGGTTTTGTTCCTGCAAAAATACCGCCAAGGGGCTGCAGGCTGCTTTTAAAGGAAAGAAAAAAAGCAGATGAGTCGAGTGTTTAAGAGGGAGCTGATATGAACGATTTGTCTCACAACGAATCAGAGCTGCGTTCGTGGGTGGTGATCTGCCTGCTGGTGCTTCTTATACTGGCCAAGGGGCTTTTTGCGTTCACGGTCGTGGGAGACAGGGGACAGCCGGGATGGAGTTACGGCACGGTGCAGGATGTTCCCGCGTCCTCACCCTACGGCGAATATGATCTTCTGCCTCATCCTCAGCATATCAGGGGGGCGCGGGGAGAATGATCAAAAGGCTCCTGATACTCGGGGTTTTTGTTGCAGTGGTGCTGGCGGTGGTCTACGCGGTTGTTACCTTTTATGACCGGACCATGACTGCGGGCCGAATGTGGGAGACACCTGCTGTAAGGCCCCATGAAGAGCCTGTTGCAACAATGGAGAAAGGAGTGATTCCTTTTTCCGGCGGCGAGGCTGAGCTTCGTGCAACCCCTGCACAGGACCTGGAACCGCCCTGGGAAACAGTTGACGAGGAAATCCTGGAATCCGGCAGGAAAGCTTATTCCAGGTATTGCGTGCACTGCCACGGAAAAAGCTATGATGGCAACGGCACGGTGGGCCAGAGTTTCTCGCCTCTGCCGACGGACCTGACAAGCAAAGAGGCCCAAAACATGCCTTCAGGACAAATGTTTCATTCCATAAGCTACGGCACGGAAAACGGGCGCCAGCCACCCCTGCATTCCACCATGACCGCCGAGGAGCGCTGGCACGTGACAGCATTCGTGAAATCCCTGGATGAATAAAGACTTGCCTGAAAACAGCAGCAGTAAAACATCATCAAATGATTCGATCCGGGCCTGTGATTTGTGCGGGCTGTCAATCCGCCGGGGGGCTGTTTCAGAGACCACAGGCGGTCAGGAGTATGTGTTTTGCTGTTCCGGCTGCAAACAGGTTTTCTGGATGATCATGGAGGCTTCAGACAGCCCTGACCCGGCACATTTCAAGCAGACAGAGATATACCTCCGCTGCGTGGAAGCCGGGATTATCCCTGCCTCGCAGGAAGACCTTGAAAGGCGCACTGGAACGCCTTATACAGAAGGGCATGAGAAGGAGCCCCTGGCGGAAAGCGGGGCCGGAGGAAAACAGGATGACACCGGGCAGGACAGATGCCTGACCCTGGATCTGCGGCTAAACGGCATGTGGTGCCCCGCCTGTGCCTGGGTGATCGAGGAAACCCTGCGCAGGCAGCCGGGAATCCAGGCCGCTGACTGCAGGTTTGTCACTGACCGGGCAAGAGTTGTTTACGATCCCGTGAAAAGCGCGCCCCACCTTATAATGCAGGCGGTGGGAAAACTCGGCTACCATGCTTCTGACGCCGGCGCAGAAGACGGGAGGACGTCTGCGCAAGCATATTTCCGCCTGGGAATTTCGGCGTTTCTTACCATGAACGTGATGATGCTGTCTTTCGCCCTTTATTCCGGTTTTTTCACAGAGCTTTCAGCCGGGGCAGCAGCCAGCATTTCATGGCCCATCATGGTTATGGCCGCGGTTGTATATTTTTACGGGGGCGCGCAGATACACCGGAAGGCCCTGGCAGGCGCGGCAGCCGGCGCGCCGGGCATGGAGGCGCTTATAAGCATAGGAGCCACTTCCGCATTTGCCTTCAGTTTGTATAATTTCTACCACAACAGCATTCATCTTTATTTTGATACGGTTGCCATGCTCATTACCCTTGTGCTTGCGGGAAAGGCGGCTGAGCAGTGGACGCGTGACAGGATAAATTCCAGGATCAGCGGGTTTTTCGACCTGCTCCCTCAGAAGGTGAGGATCTGCACCGGGGCCAACCCGCACGGCAGGTTTGCTGACGCAGGGATGCTTGGCAAGGGAGATGTTTTCCGGGTTTTAGCTGATGAGGCAATTGCAGCTGACGGTTTTGTGGACTCAGGCACGGCAAGGGTGGATGAAAGTTCCCTGACAGGAGAAGCCGGGCCGGTGACCAAAAAGCCGGGCGACCCGGTCAGCAGCGGCACCCGCCTGATAGAGGGGGATCTGCGGGTAAGGGCGTCGCAGGTTGGCGAAGAATCAACTGCGGGCCAGCTTATATCAGTGATGGAAGACGCCCTGGCAAAAAAAACCGGTGTGGAGGAGGCCTCGGACCGGGTGCTGAAATTTTTCGTCCCCGCAGTGGTTATTCTGGCAGCCGCCACCGGCACGGCCTGGTATGCCGCAGGCCTTGAATTCGGGGAATCCTTGATCCGGGCTGTTACGGTTCTCGTAATCTCCTGTCCCTGCGCCCTGGGGGTGGCAATTCCGCTTGCACGCGTGGCAGGGATAAGCCTGGCGGGTGAAAAGGGCATACTTGTCCATGACTTCACTGCATTTGAACGCATGGGAAGGGTAAATGCCGCGGTTTTTGACAAAACCGGCACCCTGACCCTGGGCACCTGGAAGCTGTCAGATGTTTTTGCGCAAGACGGCTATGACACTGATTTCCTCCTTTCAGTTGCAGCAGGCCTTGAATCAGAATCAGATCACAGGGCCGCAAGGGCGATCAGCGAAGCTGCGCAGCAGCAGGGGATCGCGCCCGCCGGGGTTAGCGGAGTGATAGAAGAGGAAAACGGGGTTTACGGATTTTTGGGGCAAACCCCGGTCAGGATCGGCTCGGAGGAATTCGTTTCAGGTGAAACAGGGCTGCCCGGCAACATTGAGTTGACTGACACCCCTTATCTGTCCTATGTGTATATGTCTGTTAACGGCAGGATTGCCGCTGTCTTCAGCTTCGGCGACCTGCCTGCGGACTCCGGCGGAAAACTTGTAAGGGAGCTGAAGCAGCAGGGAATCAAGGTCGCCATGGTTTCGGGAGACAGTCCGCAAACGGTTGATGCCGTGGGAAGGACCCTGGATATTGACTGCTGTCGCGGGGGAATGACCCCGGTGCAGAAGGCTGATTTCGTAAGAAGCCTCAGGGATCAGCAGTATTTTACCGCCATGGTGGGCGACGGAATAAACGATGCCCCGGCCCTGGCGGCCGCGGATATAGGAATTGCTGTTCACAGCGGAAACAATATCGGCAGAAAAGCCCCTTCGGTAACGTTCATGGGAAGGGATCCGGAATCAATCCTTGATTTCCAGGGCCTTGCCGGCAGGGTGACAAGGACGGTTCGGCAGAATCTCTGGTTTACATTTATCTACAATGCCGTGGCCATTCCGGTGGCCATGAGCGGGCTGTTAAATCCCCTGGTGGCGGTGGGGGCCATGATGCTCAGCAGCCTGAGCGTTACAGGCAACACCCTGCTTCTCATACGAAGGGGCTGGACGGCGGACAGGATGATATGACTGGCAAGGACAATTCAAAAAAAGGCGTTCTTCTGCTGGCAGCAGGGTTAAAAGGGGCCATAGGATCCACTGTTGCCGCTGCAGCAGGTATGCTCAGGCAGCAGCCTGATGCCGTGCTTCCCTACCTTATGACCCGGGAAAAATTTCCGTACATAGGCAAACCCGATCAGGTAAGGATTGCAGGGTGGGACACTGAGCAGTGCTCTTTTACCGGTGCCGTTTCCCGTGCCGGGGTCCTGGAAAAGGATCTCTGGGAGCCGTGCGGGCATTTTCTCGAAGGCGTTGACGTCAGGCAGGCGCCGGTTAAAGATCTTGATATAAACCAGCAGGTGGCGCAGCTAAAGGCGGACATGGAGGACTTTAAAAACCGCAACCCGGGTTACGTGCCGGTATTCGTAGATCTCCTGCCCGCTGGGATCTGCCATGAGCTGCACGGGTTTTCATCTCTTCGGCAGATATATGAAAACGACGGTCATGTGCCTGCTGATATCGTCTATGCCGCAGCAGCAATAGAGGCGGGGATTGCAGTTGTCAATTTCACGCCCAATGACATAGAAATACCTGCACTGGTCAATGAAGCCGAAGCACGCGGGGTGCCCTTGTGCGGAAAAGACGGCAAGACAGGCCAGACATATTTCAAGGTGGTTCTGGCCTCGGCGTTTCGCGCCAGAAAACTCCGTGTCAACGGCTGGTACAGCTTAAACATCCTTGGAAATGCAGACGGTGAAAACCTCATGGACCCGGCAAATGCCGCCTGCAAGCTCGACAACAAGACCGGTGTGCTCGAAGAGGTGCTCGGGTATTGCCCGGGCGAAAAGCCATACGGCAGATCCGCCCACAGGGTGAATATAGATTACTATCCGCCGAGAGGAGATGCCAAGGAGGCATGGGACGTGGTGGATTTCGAGGGAATCTTCGGTCTTCCCATGAGCATGCGCATAAATCTCCAGGGCAGGGACTCGGTGCTGGCTGCGCCCATGGTAATTGACCTTGCCCGGTGGATGGCAGCCCTGAGCCTTGCCCGGAAATCAGGTCCGGTCCCGGAGCTTGCCTTTTTCTTTAAAAAGCCTGCAGGCAGCCGGGCACCCGTGAGCTTTGAAAACCAGATCGCTGCCATGGAGGAACTTGAAAACTTTTGCGACGCGGCTTTCGGAAACAAAACAAAACCCGGAGAATAATTCAGTGATACTCGGCTACAGCACAAATGCTTTTACCGGTTACAGCCTTGAACAGGCAATAGGGAAAATAGCGGACCTGGGGTTTTTCGGAGTGGAAATCATGTGCGACAGGCCGCACCTGTATCCGCAGGACTATAATGAAGGCAGGCTGGCAGAGCTAAAGGACCTGCTTGACAGTCACAATCTGCATGTAACCAACCTCAACAGCTTTACCCTTTTTGCCGTGGGAGACACTTATCTTCCCTCCTGGATAGAGCAGGACCCGGAGCGGCGGAAAATCCGCATCGAGCATACAAGACAATGCATCAAGATAGCATCGTTTCTCGGGGCTAAAAACATCTCTGTTCCCCCGGGCGGGCCTTTGGACGGTGCCTCGAGAAACGAGTCCATGATGCTTTTTCACATGGGCATGGAAGAAGTCGTGCCCCTGGCCGAAGAATTAAACGTCCGTGTGCTTGTGGAGCCCGAGCCTGACCTGATGATAGAGCGAACCCCTGAGTTCCTTGATTTTATCCGGCGTATTGATTCGGACATTGTGGGGATTAATTTTGACATAGGACATTTCTATTGCGCCGGTGAAAACCCTGCATCAGCGTTTGAAACCCTGTTTGAATGGGTGGGGCACGTGCATATAGAAGACATAGGACAAAGCCGTATTCACCAGCATATAGTGCCGGGTGACGGGGCTATTGATTTCGGGGAGGTGTTTGCTGCCATGAAGACTCTGGGATACGAAGGCGACATTACCCTTGAACTATATCCCTATGTAAACGCACCCGAGCAGGCGGGGATCAAGAGCCAGGAGTGCCTCAGGCCCTTGTTTGCAGGGGCCGGGCTGCATGTCGCATGACGGACCGGGACCGGCGGAATACAGACGACGGCGAGCTGGGCCGTTTTTCGGCCCGGGCGGCGCGGTGGTGGGACAAAAAGGGGCCCATGAAGGCCCTGCACGATATAAATCCGCTGAGGCTCGCCTACATAAGGCAGAAAACCGGCATTTCCGGCAGGCAGATACTCGATGTGGGATGCGGGGGCGGGATTCTGTCCGAGGCCATGGCGGCATGCGGCGCACGGGTCACGGGCGTTGACCTTTCGCAAGAAGTCCTTGAGGCTGCAGAGGAGCATGCCAGTGTTTCAGGGCTTGACATAGACTACAGGCGGATTTCCGCAGAGGAGCTGGCGGAAAAAACTCCCGGGCGCTTTGATCTTGTTGTTTGCATGGAACTGCTTGAGCATGTTCCCCGCCCTGACTTGATTGTAAACGCATGCGCCGTCCTTGCAAAGCCCGGCGGCCACCTGTTTTTCTCCACCATCAGCAGAACATGGACTGCATACCTTCTTGTGATACTTGCCGCGGAGGGTTTCCTGGGCATTGCGGAAAAAGGAACACACGATTATAAAAAGTTCATAAGGCCTGGCGAGCTTGCTCAATGGGCAAAAAACTGCGGCCTGAACCGGGCGGGCAGCTCCGGTATAATGTATATGCCGTTTGTGCGCAGGTCCTGGCTGACTCCCGGCATGAAAATGAACTATATAATGCATTTTACAAGGGCTGAAAACCAATGAGACTGACCAGACCCCCGGGATGGTTTGAAAGGCGGGTGCGCAAAAAGGTCGCAGACCCGGGAGAATCCGGTTTTACATATTTCGGGTTCCGCCGGCTTCCCGCGGAGCAGAAAAAAAAAGCAGTACTCGAGCATTTTACCCGGGTGGCTGCAAGGTACGACTTCATGAACACGGTGCTGAGCTTCGGCATTCATTACGCCTGGAAGCGCAGGGCAGTGGCAATGATGAATCTGAAACCGGGTGACACGGTGTTAGACGTGTGCGGCGGCACCGGCGATCTGGCCGTGTACGCCGCAGGCCGGGTAGGAAAGAATGGAAGAGTCTTTGTTTTCGACATGAACCATGAAATGATGCGTGCAGGGCTCGCCCGGCCGCAGAACAGGAAATACAAAGACAGGATCTTTTGCGCCCGCGGTGATGCCGAATGCCTGGCCCTGCCTGACAGCTCTTTTGATGCCGCCATGGTGGGGTTCGGAATAAGAAACCTTACAAGTATAAAGCGCGGGCTTGCCGAAATGTACAGGGTTTTAAAGCCGGGTGGGCGGGTTATGTGCCTTGAGTTTTCAAAGCCTGTAAACCCGGTTTTCAGGCAGGTATACGACTTGTACTCCTTTTACGCGATGCCCCTTGCAGGCAGGATTCTGGCGGGATCGGCCCGGTCTTACTCATGCCTTTCGGAAACCATCCGCATGTTTGCAACAGCAGAGGAACTTGCTGACATGTTTACGGAGGCCGGGTTTGAAAACGTTTCGTTCAAGCGCCTGACAAACGGTATTGCGGCCATTCATACCGGTCAAAAACCGGCTTGGATTGCCGGGTAAAAGACAGATAAAATTGAAAAGCAGGCCGCATCATTGAAAAGCCAACCTGCAAACAGCCGGCGGAATTTGCTTTCTGATTTTGAAATTCTTAAAATACTATACAAGGAAGCTTTGAAGCCGGATATCAGAAAGGGATTTTATGGAATACATTATAATTTTGGTTCTGCTGGCAGCAGGGGCAGGATTTTTTCTGTCCAGGCGCAAAAAGGCAGCTGTAACTGAAGCCGATCAGGTGGAAGCCACCTATGTCTGCGATGAATGCGGCGAGCATGAATGTATATGCCGTGAACAAAAGCATCAATAAAGGTTTTAAAAAAACAATGCCCGGCGGCGGATGCCCTGACGAGTGTAATCAGCAAAACAACCTGACAGCAGGAGAGTTTTTATGACAAATTACTATGAAAACTCCGGCGCCGGAGGAGGGCCGCCCAGGCAGCCCCTGCGGCTCGAAGATATGAATTTTTCAAGACTCACGCGCATAGTCAGGCTGGTGCTGCTTGGTCTTATTGTAGTGGGCATACTTATGGGCCTCAACTGGGCCCGGGGGTTTTACACTGACTGGCTGTGGTTTTCCGGCCTGGGACACGAGCAGGTGCTGTTTGTCAGGATAACTTCCCAGCTCTGGCTTTACCTGCTTGGCATCTTGGTTTTTGCGGTTGTTGCCGCCCCCAATTTTTACGCCGCCTACAGAAACACCTCCCATTATAGGTGGCAGCCGGAAAGCCAGCTTTCCCGGGCCGGCTACCAGGCAGCCCGGGGGTTTATGTTCTGGGCGGCTTTACTGGTACTGGTGATTCTGGCTGTTTTGCTGGCCGGCTATCCGGCAGACAGGTGGGAGTCGTTTCTGCGTTTTTTCAACAGCGTCGCCTTCAACGAGCAAGATCCTGTATTCGGGCGCGATATTTCTTTTTATGTTTTTACCCTTCCGGTCCTGGATTTCCTGCGCAACTGGCTTTTGGGCATGCTGGTGGTGGTTGCGCTTTTTACCACCGGTTTTTATTATGTTTCCGCCCGGCTCAGGGAAGAGCCGTTTTTGTTTGAGGGCAGATTCAGGACACACATGCTGGTTTTGGCCTCCCTGGTTTTCGTTCTGATTGCAGCCGGACACTGGCTGGCAAGATACGAACTGCTTTTTTCAAGGACAGGAACTGTTTTCGGCGTCGGCTATACAGACGAGCATGTTATCATTCCCGCGTTGATGGTGCTTACCTTTGTTGCCCTGGCAGCCGGTGCAATACTTCTGGCTGCAGTTCGCTCAGGCGGATACCGCATGATTGCGGTGGGAGTCGGCATGTGGGTGGTTTTGAGCCTTCTGGGCACAACAGCACTGCCGGGCCTGGTGCAGCGCCTGCAGGTTGAACCCAGCGAACTGGCACGGGAAAGGCAGTATCTTGCCAAAAACATCAAGTATACCCGCCAGGCTTACGGGCTGGAGAACATGGTAACCAAAACTCACCCCGCCCTCGGAGAAGTTCGTTCCGAAACCGTGGACGAAAACCAGGGAACCATACAGAATCTGAGGTTCTGGGACGAAAGGCCGCTGCTTCAGAGTTATAATCAAATCCAGTTTTTCCGGCTTTATTACGATTTTTTAAGCGTCCAGACCGACCGCTACATGGTTGACGGAGATCTTCGCCAGGTAATGCTGTCAACCCGGGAGCTGTCTTCCGAGAAGCTGCCGTCGGAGGCGCAGCGCTGGGTCAACAGGCATCTTCAGTTCACCCACGGCTACGGCGTTGCCATGAGCCCCGTAACCGAGGTGGCAGAAGGCGGACGCCCCGAATTTTTCCTTCGCGACCTGCCTCCCACCGGAGAGATAGATCTTGAGCGCCCGGAGATTTATTACGGGCTAAAGAGCCTGCCGTTTGCAATCGTCAACAGCGACATGGAGGAATTTAATTACCCGGACCAGGAAGGTCCTGTCTATACTCACTACAAGGGGGAAGGGGGAGTTGAGCTCAGCTCCTTTTTCAGGCGGTTTTTGTATGCCTGGCAGTTCAAGGATTTAAATATTCTCATTTCAGGCGAAATCAATGAGGACAGCCGTATCCAGTACAACAGGACCGTGGCAGAGCGTTTCACCAGGGTTTCCCCGTTTCTCAAGCGCGACGGTGAAGCCTACACGGTTGTCGCTGACGGCAGACAGTTTTTCATCCAGGACGCATATACCACAACCTCGCGTTATCCTTATTCCACTGCATGGAAGGACCGGTTCAACTACATCAGAAACAGCGTCAAGGCAGTTGTCGACATGTATAACGGCAACATCGACTACTACGTTTATGACGATACATGTCCAGTAATACAGACATATATGAAAATATTTCCGGAACTTTTCAAGCCGGCCGAACAGATGCCGGAATACCTGAAGGACCATGTAAGATATCCCATGGATCTTTTCAGCGTCCAGACAAGAATGCTGCTGCAGTACCACATGACGGATCCCGTTGTGTTCTACAACAAGGAAGACCAGTGGTCAGTGCCCCAGCATGCTGAGTCCGGCATCACAGATACCCTGAGGCCCTACTACATAGTGGCCCGGCTGCCGGGCGAGGAAAAAGAAGAATTCCTCTTGATACAGCCTTTTACCCCGGACAAGCGCCACAATCTTGTTGGTTGGATGGCAGCCAGAATGGACGGGGAGAACTACGGGGAAAAAATCCTTTACCGCTTTCCTTCAGGGCGGCACGTGGACGGTCCGAGGCAGGTCGAGGCCAGGATCGACAATGATGCCGTAATCTCGGAGCAGTTCACCCTGTGGGGCCAGGTGGGCTCAGAGGTAATGCGGGGCGATATTCTGGTCATACCCCTGGGAAGCAGCCTGCTGTATGCGGAGCCCGTGTTTTTAAAACCGGAAGCTCTTGAATTCCCGGAACTCAGGCGAATCATACTTGCAGACAGCAGGCGCGTGGTCATGCACCCCATGCTCGAAGATTCAGTGGATGCACTTGTAGGCAAAAAGGAAACCGTCGCCCCTGCTGTTGAAAGCGAAGAGGAACTCGATGAACAGGAAGGGGAGGATCGTGAGCAGGGCGTTTCCGCCGAGGGACTGGAAATGGTGCGCGAAGGACTCAGAGAGGCCATAGACAGGCTGCAGGATGTGGCGGATCGTTTAAAGGACATAGAGCGGTAACTGCAGCCAGGGGGATAGCCTGCCGGGGCTTTGTGAGTGCAGGCGCAATTTCTGTCAGCGTTTCGGAGGAAACAGGTACTCCAGGGACGAAAGGCTGTCATCAAGGTCCATCTCCAGTATCTTGGTAAACGAGTCGAGTATAATAACTGCGTTGGCGTCTGCATCCTTGATGCTCAGGTTTTTTATCCTGGCTATGATGCCGGTGTTGACAGCCTGCACCATTCTGAGCCTGCCGCCCAGGTGCTTCATTTCAAGATCCGGATGGCCGCCGCGCTTGTATTCAAAATACTGCTGGAGCAGATAAATAGATGCGGAGCGGAAAAGCGTTTCCTTTGTGGTTGAAAAGGGCAGGTGGAACCTTGCCATGGGTTTGTAGATGTCCATGACCGGGCAGTCGCTTGTGGCCATAACAATGCCGAGAATCGAATAAAGGCCCTGCTGAATCCTGGTTTCCTTCATGCAGGTGCGTGCAGGGGTGATGCACTTGACGGTGCATTCTTCCGTGGAAACACGGTCCTTGAAATTTTCCACCAGCTCAGCGATATTTACGGCAACAGGGCAGTAGGGGTGATCGTCTTGACCAAGCGGGCAGCAGCTGCATTGTTCATGGGTTAGCCTGGTCCATTCAGGTTTTTCCTTTCCCCTGAAATTGACCAGTGACATGGAGTATTCATCGAATACCAGTTCAAATTCCTTTTTATCCCCGCCGGGGAAAAGAAATTCATAGCGTATTGAATATTGTTGACTTTGCATTTTAGTAAGCCTGAAAAATTGAT
>JBKHES010000073.1:0-10869 GCA_046540695.1 Desulfobacterales bacterium | reverse complement strand
CCTCATGGACGAAGTCTTTACAGTGTTTAAAGCCAGTAAATACTGCAACGTCTCTCCCAAAACCATCATCAACTGGATTGATGCCGGCCACATCAAAGCATACCGAACACCGGGAGGCCACCGCCGCATCAACCGCAAGGATCTCGAAGAATTCATGCGAAAACAGGGCATCCCCATCCCTGAAACCCTTGAAGATGAAGACCGAAGAAGAATCCTTGTGGTCGACGACGACCCGATTATTGTTGAAAGCATTGTACAGTCACTGGAAGAAGACGAGCACGACTACGAAGTTATTTCAGCCGCAGACGGCTTTGAAGCCGGCCTTCAGGTAAACCACTTTAAGCCGCACCTTCTGATCCTTGATATAATGATGCCTGATATCAAGGGCTACGAGGTCTGCCAGAAAATCAAGTCCAGCAACGAGACCTGCGATACAAAGATCATCGTGTTGTCAGCCTATCTGGACGAGGAAAAATTCGAACAAATGAAAAAACACGGAGCGGATGCCTGCTTTTCAAAGCCGCTGCCCCTGCCCCAGTTAAAAGAGGAGGTGGCGCGTCTTATAGGCTCTGCATAAATCCGGCCCCTTATTGCCGGAACCCTCAATTACGAGGAGGCATTCATGAGATTAAAGGAAGCCCTTGAAAAGAAACAGTTCGTGGTCACCACCGAGGTCCAGGCACCGGTTGAACAGGAACCCGAGGATCTTGTCAAGAGCCTTAACCTGATCCGCGGACGGGTCGACGGTGTCTCTCTTTCAGAAGTCGAGTTCCAGGGCATAGTCGGAGACACAATCACAACCTGCCAGACACTCAAGGAAAACCGCTTCGAGTCCATCTACCAGACCACCACCCGCGACAAAAACCGCATTCAGCTCCAAAAGGACCTTGTTTCAGCGCATCATGCCGGCATAGAAAACCTGCTGGTCTTTACTGAAGACTACCGCATAACAGGAGACAGCCTCCAGGAGATGATGTTTTTCCACGTGGATGCGGGAAAGCTCCAGTCCGTGCTCGAACACTTCAAGGACGGCAGGACCGTGGAAGGCGAGGAAATAGAAGTAAGCCCCAACTTCTTTCTGGGCTCCGGAGTGGAGTCGGCCTGGGGCAAAAACGTCCCCGACCTGGAGCTAAAGGAAATGGAAGAGATGACAAAGATGGGGGCTGGGTATTTCCTGACCACCCCTGTTTTTGACCTGGAAAAATTCGACAAGTTTCTTTCCCGGACCAACACCTTCCATGTGCCCGTAATAGCCGAAGTTCTCATCCTGCGCACGGCCGGCATGGCAAGGTTTTTAAACCGGCACTTAAAGTCCGGGCTGGTGCCGGACTGGGTGATCCAGAAGCTTGCCAAGGCCCCGGACAAGGATAAGGCCAGCATAGAGCTGTTTGCAGATACTGTAAAGGGATTGAAGGACCTTTGCGACGGCATCCACATAATCACAATCGGCGGGGAGGACAAACTCCGCCATTACCTGGATGCCGCCAAGCTCAAGTAGGGCCTTGCCGGCGGACTAACTATACGGCATCGCACCTGCTGCCGGCCCTTGGACAAAATAAGAAGCAAAAAGGAGCCGACCCCGTGGAATCAATAGCTTTGACCATCAACGGAAAGAAGGTTACCTGCCGCAAGGGCGACACACTTCTTTCAGTGGCGGAAAAAAACGGCATCTTTATCCCCACCCTTTGCAACCACCCTAGCCTCAAGCCTCAAGGCGCATGCCGCATGTGCATGGTGGAAGACGAAAACAGCGGCCGCCTCATGGCCGCCTGCGTCACCCCTGCTGCAAAAGACATGGCTGTCCTCACTGACACGGAACGCATTTCCGGGCACAGAAAAAACATCGTGCGCCTTATGATAGCTGAGCACCCGGAATCATGCATTGTCTGCTCCAAAGGCAACCGGTGCGAGCTGCGCGGGCTGGCAGCCCGGCTAGGGGTGGCTGAGACCAAACTCTACCCCATGCCCAACTACAAGCCCTACGAGGAGTTAAACCCTTTTATAATAAGGGATCTGAGCAAGTGCATCCTGTGCGGCAAATGCATCCGGGCTGACCACGACCTGGTGGCAGTCGGCGCAATAGACTACAGCGACCGCGGATTTACCTCGAGGCCTGCCACGCTGATGGAAAAGCCGCTTGAGGATTCCACCTGCACCTTCTGCGGCACGTGCGTTTCCATCTGCCCTACGGGTGCACTCTCGACCAAGCACACCGACTTCGTGGGCACCCCTGAAAAGGAATTAGACTCGGTGTGCGGTTTCTGCGGCGCCGGATGCAGCCTTGCCCTCGGAATTTCCGGCAACCGGATCATCGAGGTAAACCCCTCGAAAATCAGGGGTAGCGTAAACGGCCCGACCCTTTGCGTGAGGGGGCATTTCGCACATGACTACCTAAACACCCCGGACCGCCTTGATCAGCCCATGATCCGGGGTTTGAACGAAGACAACGAACCCGTGTTCCACCCGGCTGAATGGAAGGATGCAGTATCCAGGGCGGCGGAATCGCTTGCGGAAATCAAGCGCAGTCACGGCCCCGGCAGCATCGCATTTATAGGATCTCCCAGGTGCAGCACAGAGGAAAACTACCTTTTCCAGAAAATAGCCCGCGTGCTTTTTGAAACCAACAATGTGACCAGCACCGGGACCATCAACGGCCAGGGCCTTATGAGGCGAGCGGAGGAAAAAACCAGGGGCGCGGCTCGCATTCTGCCCTTGTCATCCCTGGAAAATGCAGAGGCGATTGTGGCGGTAAACTTTGAACCCGGCCATGCAGTTCCGGTGGCCGGGTATCATGTAAAGCGTGCGGCACGGGCGGGCACGCCTGTCGTAACAATCGATGCGCGCAGAACCGGCCTTGCGCCTTTTGCGGGCGCAAGAATCCGTCCTGACCCGGGAGCGGATGCAGAAGCCCGGATCCCGGGGCTAATCTCGGCCCTGACAGCACAAATCTCTGAACAGGGCGGGCAGGACAGCAATTTTGTCACTAAATACACAACAGGGTGGGATTCCTACAAGGCCTCGGTTGATGACCTCCTGGCAGCCCAGCCGGTTTCAGCCGCGGAAAAAAGGGAGATCTCAAGGGCGGCAGGATTGCTTTCCGGCAGGAAAATAGCCGTCATAATAGGCGCGGACACTCTGGAGCAAGAACACGGCACACAGACAGTTGATGCAGCCTTTAACCTGGCTCTTGCAACAGGCAGCCTGGGCGCGAAAAACACCGGAATCTTTATTCCGGCCCCTGAGGCAAACACCGCGGGGGCCCTGGATATGGGAGCCCTGCCGGACATGCTGCCAGGAAGAAAGTCCCTTTCAGACCAGGACAGCAGGAAACAGCTTGAGCGCCTCTGGAACGTAAAGCTGTCTCCCGATCCGGGCCTTGATCTTCCCGGAATTATTGAAGCAGCGGAGTCCGGCCACTTAAAGGCCCTCTACATCATGGGTGAAAACCTGCTTCGCTCCCTTCCTGACCGGCAACGCGTGGATGCGGCCCTTAAAAAACTCGATTTCATAGTTGTCCAGGACATAATAGACAACCAAACAGCGAAACTCGCCCACGTTATTCTGCCCGGTGCTGCATTTGCGGAAAAAAGCGGATCCTTTACCAACATGGAAGGAAGGATTCAATCCTTTACCCCTGCCTCGGACGCTCCCGGCCAGTCACTTGCAGACTGGCAGATACTGGGGCTTCTGGCACAGAACATGGGTTATCCCGAACAATACGGAACGGTTGAAAAAATCAGACAGGAAATCAGAAGAACAATCCCCATGTACGCGGCCCTTGGCACCCAGCGCCAGGGATGGGTGAAAAACGCGGAAAGCGGCTCGCCTTTTTCCGAAAACGGTGCGCGGTTTGAATTCAGCCCGGCCGGGCCGGCTGAATCAAAACGGGAAAAGCCGTTTACAGCCACGCTCGGTTCCCTGCGCTGGCATCTCGGGGGCGGCACCCGCACTGCCAGATCCGCCCGGATTGCGAACTGGAACCGGGACAACAAGGCCCGCCTTTCTCCTTCGGACATAGAGGCCCTCGGCCTGGAAGAGGACGGATTCGTGCGCATCACGTCCGATCACGGCGCTGTTGAACGCGGGTATATGGCTGATGCGGGGCTTTTGCCGGGCCGGGTTTTCATTCCGCTGGGTTTCAGCGGAAATGATGCAGCAGAACTGGCCGACATTGAAGCCTTGAAGCCGGCGGCTCCTGCCTGGCGAACCTGCAGGGTCGACATTGAAAAAATATAGATGCCAAGGAGCAAATAAAAATGGATCCCACGCAATTTGACCGGGACAAACTCCACGAAATCATCGATGAGTACCGGGACACCAAATGGGCCCTGATTCCGCTGCTCCAGGACGTGCAGGAGGAGTTCGGATTCATCCCGCCCGAGTCCATCGAGCCCATCGCAGACGCCTTGAACATGTTCGCCTCCCAGGTCCAGGGGGTTATAACCTTTTACTCGGGTTTTTCCTTAAAACCCAAGGGCCGCTGCGTGCTAAGGGTATGCCGGGGCACGGCCTGCCATGTCAAGGGCAGCAGGAGCATCCTGCGGCTGGTAAAAAAGGAACTGGGCCTCGAGGAAGGCGAGACAAGCCCGGACTACCAGTTCACCCTTGAGACCGTGGCCTGCCTGGGGGCATGTTTTCTTGCACCTACCATGATGGTCAACAAGGACTACTTCGGCAGGCTCAACCCCACCAAGGTGGTCAGCGTGCTGGGCGAATACCGGAAAGACAAGGAGGATGACTGAGCCTTATGAAAAAACTCACATCCATAGGACAGGTAGAATGGTTCCGCAACAAGATACTTGCGGACTCGGGCAAAAAAAAGACCGAGGTCCATGTTTGCATGACCGGATGCCGGGCATACGGTGCTGCAGCAGTACGCGACGCACTGGCGGACGCCGTGGCCGAACAGGGACTTGACAAACAGGTTGAAATCCGGTCCACTGGATGCCATGGTTTCTGCGCAAAGGCGCCGGTTGTTGCAATCGAGCCCCTGGGCGTGCAATACCAGGAAGTCGATCCTGCGGATGCCCCGGAAATAGTTGACCAGACCATAAAGCGCCAGCAGCTAATAGAACGACTTGCCTACCGTGATCCCAGAACCGGCCAGTCGGTTTATTACAGGAACCAGATCCCGTTTTACCAGAAGCAGGTGCGCAGGGTTCTTGCAAACTGCGGCAGGATCGATCCCACCAAGATAGAGCATTACATTGCAGCAGGCGGTTACTCGGCAATTGTTCGCGCCCTTTCCAAGATGACCCCCGAACAGGTCATCGAGGAGGTGGTCAATGCAAAGCTCAGGGGCCGCGGGGGCGCAGGCTTTCCCACGGGCATAAAGTGGCGCTTTGCAAGGCAGTCAGAGACCACCCCCAAGTATGTTGTCTGCAACGCGGACGAAGGCGATCCGGGCGCGTTCATGGACCGGGCGCTTCTCGAGGGAGACCCCCACTCTGTCATCGAGGGCATGATGATCGGCGGCTATGCCATGGGGGCCGAATACGGCATAATCTACGTTCGCGAGGAATACCCCATCGCCGTGGAGCACCTGAACCGTGCAATAGAGCAGGGAAAGGAGCTGGGCCTGCTGGGGGAAAACATCCTGGGCACGGGCTTTAACTTCAACCTTTCCCTGAAAATGGGTGCAGGGGCCTTTGTCTGCGGCGAGGAGACCGCGCTGATGGCCTCAATCGAGGGCAAACGCGGCATGCCCAGGCCGCGGCCCCCGTTTCCCGCGCAGGCCGGCATCGACGAGAAACCCACCAATATCAACAACGTGGAAACCCTTGCAAACATCCCGCTTATCATAAAAAACGGCTCAGGCTGGTACGGTGAGCTGGGCACTGATTCAAGCAAGGGTACAAAGATTTTCTCCCTGGCAGGCAAGGTAAACAACACGGGCCTGGTGGAAGTGCCCATTGGCACAACGATACGGGAGGTGGTATACGACATCGGCGGCGGCATACCCAAGGGCCGCCAGTTCAAGGCCGTGCAGATGGGCGGGCCCGCAGGCGGATGCGTGCCTGCAAGGTTTCTTAACCTTCCCATCGACTACGACACCATCCAGAGAATCGGCGCCATCATGGGCTCGGGCGGGCTGGTGGTGCTCGATGAGAACAACTGCATGGTGGAAATCGCAAGGTTTTTCCTGAATTTCACCCAGTCAGAGTCCTGCGGCAAGTGCGCACCCTGCAGGCTCGGCACCACCCAGCTCTTGGAGACCCTCACGCGTATAACCCTTGGAGACGGGCACATCGAGGACATAGATACCATCAAGTCCATAGGAAACACCATGACCGAGGCCTCCCTTTGCGGCCTTGGCCAGGCCAGCCCCAAGCCCGCGCTTTCCACCCTTCTCTATTTCGAGCAGGAATACAAGGACCACATCCACGAGCACAGGTGCGCGGGCGCTGTATGCGACTCAATGGTGATTTCCGCATGCCAGCACGCATGTCCTGCCGGCATTGACGTGCCCAACTACGTGGCCGCCATAGGCAGCGGCAACTACGAGGCCGCGGTTGAAATAATCCGCGAGAAAAACCCGTTTCCCGCGGTGTGCGGCAGGGTATGCATCAACCCCTGCGAATACAAGTGCCGCCGCGGCGAACTCGACGAGCCGGTTGCAATCAGGACCCTGAAGCGCTTTGCATCGGATTACTACTACAACAAGTACGGGGCTGACAGGGAGCCCTTCCCGGTTACACGGGAGGAAAAGGTGGCCATAGTCGGCGCTGGACCCGCGGGCCTTACCTGCGCCTACTTCCTGGCAAAGCTGGGATACCAGACAAAGGTGTTCGAGGCCCAGCCGGTGGGCGGGGGGATGCTAAACATCGCCCTTCCCGAATTCCGCCTGCCCAGGGAAGTAATTGACATGGAAATCAAGTGGATCGAAAACGCCGGGGTCGAGATCGAGTACAACTCCCCCATTGACGCCAACCACACCTTAAACGACCTTAAAAAGGAAGGCTACCAGGCGGTATTTCTTTCAGCAGGCGCCCAGGCAAGCAAGCGGATAGGAATCCCCGGCGAGGAAGAGGGAATGGAAGGGCTGTATTACGGGCTCAATTTCCTGCGCGACGTGAGGCTTGGCCACGATATAGAGCTTTCAGGCAAAACGGTTGTAATAGGCGGTGGCAACGTGGCTATGGACGTGGCGCGAACCGCCCTGAGGGCTGGATCAGAAGAGGTCCAGGTCTTCTGCCTTGAAAGCCGCGACGAGATGCCGGCCTGGGACAAGGACGTGGAGGAAACAGAAGAGGAAGGCGCAATTTTGCACACCCAGTGGTCGCCTGAGCAGATATTCGAGGAAAACGGCCGCGTAAAGGGCATCAGTTTTTCAAGGTGCCTTGCCGTGTTCGACCAGGAAGGAAACTTCAGGCCCGAGTGCGACGAATCAGACACCCAGTACCTGGAGGTGGACAACATAATAATCTCCATCGGACAGGCCCCGGACACCTCCTTTCTGCCGGAGGACTCGCAGCTTGAACGGGCCCTGTGGGGGTCTCTGGCAGTTGATGAAAACACCCTTGCCACCAACGTGCCCGGAGTGTTTGCAGGCGGAGACTTTACCACCGGCCCCACTTTCGTGATCCGCGCCATTGCCTCAGGCAGGAGGGCGGCGCTGGCAATTCACAAATACCTTTCAGGAGACGAAAGCCCCATTTTCATGCCGGACGAAAAGACACCCCTGGCCCAGGAAGCCGCCCTGGCCCTGGAATCTGAGTCCACCGAGGACCAGCCCAGGGTCAAAATCGAAATGGAAAAACCCGAAGAGCGCATATGCGACTTCCGGGAGGTCGAAAGAGGGTTTAACGCCGAGGAGGCGCATTTTGAAGCCAGGCGATGCCTCAGGTGCGATCTTGAAAAAGAGAGGAGTTAACCACTATGATCCGATCCATTACCCAGCAAAAACCCCTGGAGGAAATCGATCAGCTGCTCGAAGGCATGGACAGGATATTTGTCATCGGCTGCGGCACCTGCACCACCATGACACGCACCGGAGGTGTGGAGCAGGTGGCTGAAATGGCTGAAAACCTGTCCGCCAAGGGCAAGGTAATCACCGGCTCCACGGTGGTACCGGTGGCCTGCGACAACCTGACCTCGGAGATCTTGTCCGAGTTCGGGCCCCGCATGAACCAGGCAGACGCCCTGCTGGTGATGTCCTGCGCCTACGGGGTGCAGACCATAGGCACCCAGCTGGGCCAGATGGTGGTGCCGGCCCAGAACACCATGTTCATAGGCAAGGAAAATGCGGCAGGCCAGTTCAACGAGATCTGCACCCAGTGCGGCACCTGCGTCATAGGCGAAACCGGCGGCATCTGCCCGGTCACCACCTGCCACAAGGGAATGGTAAACGGCCCGTGCGGGGGAACCAACAACGGAAAATGCGAAATCGACAGCAACAAGGACTGCGCCTGGACAATGATCTACAACAGGCTAAAGGCCCTGGACCGCTTAGATTCCATGCGCTCCTACAAAAAACCCAGAAACCACTTTGGAGCACCAAGCCCGGGCAAATTCAACATCCCGGCTGACTGACCGCACAACATGAAACACTAATAACTTAAAAATTAATAACTTAAAACTTTATAAGGATATCCCCATGCCATCAGCATTCAAAAAGGCCCTGGACTCCGGAAAATTCGTGGTCACCTCGGAGGTCGCCCCTTCCAAGGGGACCAACCTGGAAAAAATGGCCCACCATGTTGAGCTGTTAAAGGACAAGGTGGATGCCATGAACGTCACAGACCACCAGAGCTCGGTGATGCGCTTTCCCTCGCTGGGCGGCGCGCTGCTGGTAAAGGAACTCGGCGGCGAGCCGATCCTGCAGATGACCTGCAGGGACAGGAACAGGCTGGCGCTTCAGGCTGACCTGATGTTTGCCTCCAGCCGCGGGATCAACAACGTACTGTGCCTCACGGGCGACTCGGTGATACTCGGCGATCACAAGCAGGCAAAGTCCGTGTTCGACCTTGATTCCAGCCAGCTCCTGGAAACGGTGCGAACCATGGAACGCGGCAGAGACATGTCAGGAAACGACCTTGACGGTGACGTGAATTTCTGCGCGGGTGCAATCGTCACGCCTGAGGCAAATCCCATAGAGCCGCAGCTTATCAAGTTCGAGAAAAAAATTGATGCTGGGGCGGAGTTCATACAGACCCAGGCAGTATATGACATGGACAACCTCAAAAAATTCATGGACTATGCAAGGCAGTTTGACGTAAAAATACTTGCAGGAATTATCCTGCTTACTTCAGCAGGCATGGCAAGGTTTATGAACAAAAACGTTGCCGGAGTCATGGTGCCCCAGCCCTTGATCGACGAAATGGCCTCAGCGCCCAAGGGAGGCGCGCTCAAAAAGGGCATTGAAATCGCGGGCCGCATGATTGCCCAGATCAGGGAAGAAGGCATATGCGAAGGGGTTCACATCATGGCAATCGGCAAGGAAGAGGTGGTGCCTGATATCATGAGCGCCGCGGGTCTTTAGCGGGAACAGCACTTGGAATACATATGGATAATAGGCTGCGGCAGGTTCGGTAAAATAGCACTGGACAGGCTGTCAGCACAGAAGGGCGAAAAAATCTTCATGGTGGTGGACCCGGATCAGGACAGCCTCCCGGAGCCTTCCGCCGGGGTGAAGCTCATTGAACAAGACGGTGTTTCTTTCCTTAAAAAACACCTGGAAGAAAAAAACGCCCCTGACTGGATCATTCCGGCAGTGCCGGTTCACCTGGCTGCCCGCTGGTGCATCAGCGATTCCGGGGCTTTAAACGTCAAGGCCTGCGCGCCTCCCGGAGAACTCAAACACCAGATTCCCAACCCCGTCTTCGGGCCTTCGGGAGACGTCTACACGAGCTATGCAGAATTCAAATGCCCGGACAACTGCCCTGAACCTGAGGACCACTGCCCTGCAACCGGGAAAAAGCGCGAACAAAACCTGTTTGAAAAGCTGCAACAGATAGAGGTCCCGGGCTTTGAAATCCTGGTGGTCAGAAGCCGCCAGCTCGCGCCGGGGGTGGGCGGGTACAAGCCGGAGGATCTGTTTGGCCTGCAGAAAAGTCTGTCTGAAAAGCCCGGAAGATATCTCATTGCCACGGCCTGCAGGTGCCACGGGGTAATCACCCCTGTTATTGCCAGTAGTGGCCAGTGGTAAGTGGTAAGTGGTAAGTGGTCGGTAGTCGGTGGTCAGTGGTCAGTGGCGAAGGATGGGGCTGTTTTGAACACTGCTCCCCGGCCGGGGGTCTAAAAGAGTAAACGAGTTTCCTGGAATTATCTAAAAACTTTTTGCACCTTGCACCTTGCACCTTGAACCTTGAACCTTGGACCTTTTCATATCCTCCCGGAGGCTGCAAAGCATTCCATGACCAGCCAGGTTTTTACATCCACCTTCAGATCCGGGTCCTTACACATTTTTCCCGCGTCTTTTTGTGATAAAAACACGGTTTCAATGTCTTCTGCGCTCCCGGTGTTAATACTCGAGGGCTCGCCTTCGCATTCCACGTACACCATCATAATCGACTCGTCTGTAAGGCCTGATGAGACGTAAATCGGGGGGCTTGTTCTTCGAACCCGCGTGACACTAAGGCCTGTTTCCTCCTCCAGCTCCCTGGCCGCGCTCTGTTCCGCGGTCTCGCCTTCATCTACCAGCCCTGCGGGAAAACCGTACTGGTAATCGTTTAAAGGCACCCTGAACTCGCGTATAACCGCGAGCTTCTGTTCCGGTACATGCCAAGGCACGATAATTACCGCGTCCACTGTGTCAAACGCGCCTGTTTCAATCTTCGGCGGGTTCTGCCTGGAAACAAAATCCCATATGCTTTCCCTGCCTTTTGTATTCAGGTAACGGATTTCAAACAGGTTGACGAATTTTCTGTC
>JBKHES010000072.1:0-11124 GCA_046540695.1 Desulfobacterales bacterium | reverse complement strand
TTTTTAAGCCTACATATCAAGCATCATGCTGGTTGTCAAGGAATCAAGGCCGGTGGTCTTTGTTCAGGTAAATCTGCTGCCATTATAGGTTTTCAGAAAAAATGTCGACTGCCAGAAATGCCGGCTGATCAGAAATTGCGGGCGGCTGAACAAAAAATCCGGGAGAATGTGATACCAGCGATATCCCTGCCTGCGATAAAATGCCCGGCAGGCTTCCCCGTACCCGGATTCAAGGGCTGCGACCCTAGCGGCATCCCGCTGGCAGCGGGATTTGAGCAAGGCTTTGATTATGCGGGTGTCAAACCCGAACCGGAGCAACTGATCCTTTACCCTCTTGTAATCCTGGTAACGGCAGCGGGCGTCGAGTTGGGAGAAAACCGGAAGGCTTGCCAGGAAAATAAAAAGCCACCCTTTGCAGATGCTTTTAAGAAGGCAGTCGGATTCATCCGGCATAATTTCCGGACCAGCGGCGCAAAGAAGGATTACCTCCACCAGCGTGAGGCTGTTTAAGAGCAGACCGGCGCGTAAATAAGAAACAGCAGAATTCAGCGTCATCACCCGAATTGAAAAGCCCGAGCGGGAAATTCCACCCGGGCTTTATGATTTTAACCGTGTTCTTTAACTGCAACTCTTATGGTAACATCAGGGCTGTTTTAAATCAAAACTCACTGATTTTATTGGTTTGGTGGCGGAGGGAGTAGGATTCGAACCCACGGAGCTTTCGCTCAACGGCTTTCAAGGCCGCCGCCTTAAGCCACTCGGCCATCCCTCCTGCAAATTTTTATTTAACAGACCTGCAAGGCAAGGGTCAACAGTTTTATCCGGCAGTTGCGGGGGCGGGCTGTTTCCATTGGCCCCCTTAGTATTGACATCACTGATAAATGCCTTATTATAGGTTTTCGTATCTGGTCTACAATAATATATATAAAGCGGGTTTTCAACCAAGCGCTTCAAAAAGTTCTCCAGGGGGCTGGCAAATGAAACAGAAATACACCATTGCAAAAGACGACAAGACCGGCGATCTTGCCATCCAGGAGTATGCCGAACTCAGCAAGGACATGTTTTCTCTTGTCTGTGAAGAGTCATATGAAAAAGAAAAGGTTCAGGACGCTGTCAGCGAGGGGAAAAAGTCATTGATCGACACCCTGCGGACGCCGAACCTTTATCCCATATCGCATTATATTGAAAAGATTGCTGACGCGGTGACGGATCTTTACGGCAAAAACGGGGGGCAGGCCGGTCCTGTTGAACTGGTTTTCGATGACATGGACCTGTTTAAGCGCGAGGAGGAAGCACAGGCCGGAGCGGAGGAAGACTCGGTTGAAATAGAGGACCTGCTGGAAGAAGATTCCAAAAAGGAAGATGCCAAGGGTGAGGATTCCTCTGACAAGGAGGAATAACCATCCCGACTGATAAAACAAGGAGATAAGTCATGTTTGAAACCAAGGAACAGGTTTTTGAAAAAATCATGTCCCAGGAAAAGCCTTCATGCCCGCATTGCGGAGAGGAAATGAAAATATGGGAGATACCGCCCGTTGCGGTCGGGGACGGACTGGGATGGGATTCGCCTTATATGTACGTGTGCTTCAACGACGAATGCCCCCTTTTCGTGGAGGGCTGGCAGAACCTGTGGGAAAACTATGCCCAGAACGCATCTTACAGGTGCATCAAAAGTCCCCACAGCAGCAATTTCGAGATCATGCCTGTGTTCAGCTCGATAGGCGGCCAGGCCCAGATCGTGGACGACGAGGTTCTGGAAGCGGAGGAAAAGTTAAAGGAAGGCATCAAGAAAGGCTTTTCCATACTGGCGGAATGCTATAACACCAAAGATTCCGTCACATGCGTACAGATGCTGCTCGATCCTTCGGAACCCGCAAGGGTAAGAATGAAGGCAGCTGAAATGGCAGGCGATCTTGCGGGGCTTGAATCCCTGGAAGTTTTAAACAACAAGAAATTCGGCAACGAGCTGATACAGACAAAGACAGACGAGGCAATCGCAAAAATTCATGAACGCCATTTTACGCGGGAATGTCCCTTCTGCGCCGAAATCATCAAAAAGCGGGCAAAAGTCTGCAAGCATTGCGGAAAGGACGTGGCAGGCGCCTAGGCCCGTTCCCGGGTTCCTGAATCCGCCTGTTTTGCGGCATGTTTAATAATTGAGTCTTCCAGGGGTTCGTCGAACTTCAGATGAACGGAGTAGTCGTCGAATCCCTGGTCCCGAACAGCAGTAACACGCCCAAGCCTTTCCACTCCCTGACTCGTGCCGTCGCCAGAGTCTATATCAAACCGTATCTTCAGCCTTCGGCCCAGCAGAACCTTCGCGTTTTCCGGTCTCGGGGTCTTTAGCACAAACGCGACTCCGCCCTTTGAAATATCAGAGAGCTCGCTTTTGTTTTCCCTGCCGTTAGGCTTTTCTTTGCCGGCGAAAATCTGAAACATCAGCCTGCCGTAGACCGGGATTCGCTTGTGCTTTCTGCGCTCCACCCCTGTTTTTTTCAGTGCAGTGCCCAGGCGGTCGCGCTCCATGCAGAAATCGAAAAGCCTGGCTTCAAGGACAGGCACATCAGCCTTCCAGTTATCAAGCACCTCTTTTTCAAGAAAAACGGTTTCCACCCCGGAAAGTGCAATAACGGAAACAGTGCAGACTGTTGATGAAAAAAACGGCTCTGACCCGAAAACATCGCCGGGCCTGAGGCTCATCAGATACATTTCCTCGCTGTCCTTTTTAAAGACAGCTTTTGCCTCCCCGCCGTTTATGAAATAAAGCCGCCCGCACAATTCGCCCTGAGGCGCAATCACCTCGCCGGCTTCAAAGGCTTTGCTTTTCATGGAATAATAAAGCGCGTTTGCCTCCTTGTCGGAAAGCGACTCATAAAGCCCCGCCCATGCCTGAATATGATCTTCGTCGCGCGACTCTGCTTTTTCCGCCTCTATGATATCAGAAGCCCTCACGATTTCAATTATTGCCATGGGATCCACGTCATATAACCTGTCACGCAGGGCTTCAGCCTTTTTAAAATTCTTGTTTCCGGCATGTGTCGCTATAAGTTCGTAGAAAGCACCAATTGCCTCCCTGGTCCTGTTTTCCCTGACATACTGTTCTGCCATGGCTTCTTTTTTGTCCAGGTCATCTGTCAATTCAAACGTCCTCCCATTGTTTTGCGGCTACCTGCGGCTGATGTTGACAAGAGCCTTGGAGGCCGCGGATCTGATGTGTTCCGGATAACCTTTTATAAACCCCTTTTCACGCACGATTTTTTCCAGCACAGGCACTGCTTCCTGTGCCCCGAGCCTCCCGAGGGCCTCGCAGGCCTTCGCCCTTATATCGTCGCGAACCCGTCTGCTGAGCCCCGGCTGTTTTGACTCCAGCAATTCCACCAGATAAGGCCCGGCTTCCCTGCAGCGCAGGGCCCCGAGGACAGATATTATATAGCCTACCAGCTCAGGGTCTACCTCTTCAATCTTTTTCAGCAGGACAGGGCCAGCATTTTGCCCGTTTATTGCCTGGATGCTTTTTACCGCCTCGAGCTGAACCCTGGAATCGGGATGGCAGACAAGCGGCTCCAGGGCTTCAAGCTGATTTTCATAGCCTATGCGGCCCAGCAACAGGGTCATGTTCCTGATGAAATACCAGGGACCGCCCTGGTTTATCCTCTGCACAATGCTTTTCACCGCCGGCTGCCCGATCTTTTCTATCTCCCGCATCGCGGAAAACCTCTCCTGCATGTCACGGCTGTCGTAGAGCCGGTCCAGCAGGTGCTCAACGTTGCCGTCACGGTCAGAATGCACTGTCTTTTGCCTTGTTGCAGCAGCCGTTTCAGGAATCACCGGCATTTGCTCCCCTGGGGGCATTTACGTTCATTATATCATAGGAACGAAAGATAATGCGCTCTTTTTCCAGCCGACCTTCAGGCAGGGAAAAGGGCTTGTTTTTCCTGATCATCTCTGATGCCGCTTGAGCGTCAGGCACTGCATCGAGTCCCCGGCCGGTCCTCTTGGAGGTAACAGCATCAAAGACCAGGGCCGATTGCCCGTCCGATGCCGCGGCAAGAGGAACAACAGAGTCAAAAAGAATCCTTGCAGCAGACACTGCCTCATTTTTGCGCGAGTCCAGGGAGCCTGCAGCACACTTTATAACCATGAAGGGCCGGTTGTCCGCATAAACCACAAGGTCCACAGCAGAGGCATAATGACTGCCTGCAACAGAAAACTCAACAGGCATGTCAACCACGATATCAGAGGGGGCATACCCCTTTTGCTCCACTAGCACGCGCTCCACGGCCTGGCGGTTTGCCTCGGCGCCCGCGTCAGGAACCTGTTTTCCTGTAACAAAATCGGTGATCATGTCATACTGCTTTTCCGTATTCATGGCTTCTGCCCCTCACGGATCAGGTTTTTTCCGGTCATTTCAGCAGGCTGGTCAAGCCCCATTATGTATAAGACTGTGGGCGCTATATCTCCGAGCACTCCCGGCTCCAGTCCTGACTTGCGCCCGTGTCCGTCTGCAAGCACGAAAGGCACGGGATTCATGGTATGGGCTGTGTGGGGCGATCCGTCAGGTTCGCTCAGCCGGTCGGAGTTTCCGTGGTCCGCTGTTACAATAACCGTGTACCCGTGGCGCCCTGCACACGAAAACACCTTTTGCGCGCACCTGTCCACTGCTTCGGCAGCTTTCACCGCCGCCTGCATCACTCCGGTATGCCCCACCATGTCCAGATTTGCAAAATTTATAACCACAAGGTCGTATTTTGCGGATTCAATCCTGGCCTCGGCTTCGTCGGCCACTGCAAAGGCGCTCATTTCAGGCTTTTCATCATAAGTGCCCACTTCCCTGGGCGAAGGGATCATTTTGCGGTCCTCGTTTTCAAACGGGGCCTCCTCCCCTCCGTTGAAAAAATAGGTCACATGGGCGTATTTCTCTGTTTCTGCAAGCCTTAGCTGGCTCAGGCCGGCCCTGCTAACAACTTCACCGAGTATGTTTTCCAGGTGTACCGGGCCGAATGCCACGGGAAGGTCAAAGGTTTCATCGTAGATTGCCATGCACACATACCCGCAAAGCCGGGGGGTTTTTTTACGCTCAAACTCTTTAAACCCGGTTTCGGTGAATGCACGGGTTATCTGGCGCGCCCGGTCGGGGCGGAAGTTGAAAAATATGATGCCGTCTCCGTCCTCCACAGTACCCACGGGGTTTCCGTTTTTTCCGGCAATTACCACGGGCTCCACGAACTCGTCGGTTTCATCCCTGGAATATGCGTTTTTCACCGCCTGTACCGGATCCGTCTCTGTTTGTCCCTTTCCCAGGGTATACAGGTCATAAGCCTTCTGCGTTCTGTCCCAGCGGGTATCCCTGTCCATGGCATAATAGCGGCCGCATACGGTTGCGGTTGCTGCAAATGGATAATCCTCAAGATAGTCCTGCAGCCGCTCAATGTATTTAACACCGCTGTGAGGCGGGGTGTCTCTTCCGTCTAATATGGGATGGACAAAGACTTTGTCCAGTCCGTATCTTCCCGCCATGTCAATTAAGGCAAACAGGTGGTGAAGCTGGCTGTGAACCCCGCCGTCTGAGGCCAGGCCCATGAGGTGCAGTGCTGAGCCCCTGCGCCTTACTTCCTGCATCACGCCTGAAAGCTCGGGGTTTTCATAAAATGAGCCGTCCCTTATGGCAAGATCGATCCTTAAAAGCACCTGGTATACAACCCTGCCCGCGCCTATATTTAAATGCCCCACCTCAGAGTTGCCCATGATGCCCTCAGGCAGGCCCACCGCCTCGCCGGTGCACTTGAGCTGCGTGTTCGGGTACTGCTCCATGATTTCATCAAGAAAAGGCGTGTGTGCCTCATGTATTGCATTGTGCGGACCGGGCTCGCCCATGCCCCAGCCGTCCAAGATCATAAGAACGCATTTTTTTCCCGCCTGATCATTCATCTGGAGAGTCGTTCCTTTCGTTTTCATCTGCCTGCCGTATGTAATCTGATATGTCTATTCTGCCGGCGTCAGCCCACAGGCTTTCCAGATCGTAAAACCTGCGCAGCGGTTCGTGGAAAACGTGGATAACAACGTGGCCGTAATCAATTAAAACCCACTGACCGTCTTTTATTCCTTCCACCGCCAGGGGCTTTATACCGGCCTTTTTCAGCTCGGTTTCTATGAATTCGGCAATGGCGCTTACCTGGCGGCTGGATCTGCCCGAGCAGATCATGAACACGTCAGCCACGTCAGTGACCATTGTAACATCGAGGACAACTAGCTCCATTGCCTTGCGGCCGAGTGCCGCCTTGACGTAAAGTTTCAGTTCCGGGTCAGGCTCCGGATTATTCATAGATACAAACCTTTTTCGTGTATGTAAGCCTCCACTGCCTCAGGAACCATGTACTTAATGGAAGACCCGGCCGCGGAGAGACTGCGTATACGGCTTGCTGAAATGTCGAGCGCAGTTACCTCAAAAGGGTAAACCGCGCGTTTTTCCGGGTGTACAAACCTCTGGTCTTTCCTGTCGAACCTGTAGTTCTCCACGAGCCTGTCTGAAATCACCTCCGAAATTCCGGCAACCAGGTCGTCCCGGCCGCTGTCAGAAGGCCTGGAAAGAACAATCACCTCTATTCTGCCAAGCAGCTCCCTGTACGATCTCCAGGTATGTATCTCAGCAAACGCATCCATGCCCATTACCAGGCGGCAGTTAAAATCCCCGCCCGAACTGCCGGTTAAAAACTGCTTAACCGTGTCTATGGTATAGGAGCTGCCGGTTCTTTGAAGCTCAATGTCTGATACCTCGAAGGCGGGATTTGAGCCAGTCGCGCGCATCAGCATTTCGTATCTGTCCGCTGCCGGGGCAAGCTCTCGTTTTGGCTTGTGCGGAGGATTTGCAGCAGGGATGAAATAAACCCTTTCAAGCCCGAAGCCCTCGCGCACTTCTTCTGCCACCCTCAGATGGCCGGTGTGAACAGGATTGAATGTGCCGCCGAATAATGCCGTTCCCTGCAAATCTCTTCCTTTTCTATGCCCGGATCTGCCCGTCTCCCTGCACAACGAACTTGGTGGTGGTAAGCTCTTTTATGCCCATCGGTCCGAAGGCATGCAGCTTGGAGGTGCTGATGCCCATTTCCGCGCCCAGCCCCAGCTGGCCACCGTCATTGAAACGCGTGGAGGCGTTGACAAGCACAACCGAGGAGTCAACCTCGTTTAAAAAACGGCGGGCCCTGGCAAAGTCCCTGGTAACAATTGCCTCTGTATGCTTTGAACCGTAAGCAGCTATATGCTGCATTGCCTCATCCATGTTTTCAACGACTTTTACCGCAAGTATCAGGTCCAGGTATTCAGCGTACCAGTCGTCTTCCGTGGCGGCTGCTGAATCAGGCAGTATTTTACGGGTTTTTTCGCATCCCCTTAACTCCACTTCCGCCCCCGAGAACCTTCGGGCCATGTCCGGCATAAATGCCCCGGCAACATCCTGGTGAACCAGAAGGGTTTCCATTGCGTTGCACACCCCGGGCCGCTGCACCTTTGCGTTAAAGCATATCTCGTTTGCCATGTGCAGGTTTGCAAACTCATCCACGTAAACGTGGCAGACTCCCTTGTAATGCTTTAACACCGGGATTTTTGAATTATCCACAACGAAGCGGATCAGGCCCTCGCCGCCGCGGGGAATGATAAGGTCCACGAATTGCTCCTGCTGCAGAAGCACGTTTACCGCCTCCCTGTCAGAGACCTGAACTATCTGGACTGCCTCTGCAGGCAGGCCGGCCTCTGAAAGCCCCTCGGCCAGAACCCTTGCCAGGGCCTGGTTGGATTTGAGCGACTCGGATCCTCCCCGGAGAATCACGGCGTTTCCCGACTTAATGCAGAGGCCTGCGGCGTCTATTGTCACGTTCGGCCTGGATTCGTAGATAATGCCTATGACCCCCAGCGGTATTCGCATGCGGCTGACCGCAAGCCCGTTGGGCCTTATCCAGGTACCCTCCATGGAACCCACGGGGTCCTCCAGGGAGGCCACTTCCAGCAGGCCGTCTGCCATTGCGGCTATGCCTGCATCGGTTATGGTCAGCCTGTCGATCATTGCTGACGAAAGCCCCTTTTCCCTGGCGGCTTCAACGTCAACTGAATTCTCAGCCCTGATTTCCGACGATTTGTCATAAAGTTTCTGTGCAATTGTCTTCAGGGCGTTGTTTTTCTGCACACTGGAGCACCCGGCAATCTGCGTTGCAGCGTTTTTAGCGGATTTTACCATGTCAATTACCGTGGACTCAATACTCATAGCAGCCTTCCCCTTCTGGTAATTTTGATTTCAAATTCCCGCTTCGGGATTTTCAACAAAGCACTGTCATGTTGTTTCTGTGAATAACTTCGTCATACGGCTTTTCACCAAGCTTTTCCTCGATCTGCCCGGACCTGCATCCCTTCAGCTTCCTGATATCCGCGGCGCTGTAGTTTACCAGACCGGCTGCAAACCGTCTGCCGGTGCTGTCTGTTATATCAACCGGAGCGCCCACTCCGAAATCTCCCTTTACATCCGTGATACCGCCGGGAAGCAGGCTTTTTCCCTTTTCCAGAATCGCACGGCTGGCGCCTTCATCTACAACAACGGTTCCGCCGGGCTTCAGGGTAAAGCCGATCCAGCACTTGCGATTGGGCAGCCTTTGTTTTGACGGCAGAAAAAACGTGCCCAGGTTTTCGCCCCTAAAAAGCCTCAGCAGGATATCATCTTCAAGTCCGTTTGCAATGACCATTGGAATTCCTGCCACTGTTGTCTTGCGGGCCGCCCGGATCTTTGAGAGCATACCGCCGGTGCCCAGAACCCCGGGCATGCCTGTTGCGGTTTTTTCGATCTGCCTTGTTATACTGGTTACCTCGGAAATTTGACTGGCTTCGGGATCACTGCGGGGATCGCCGGTATACAGGCCGGAAATATCAGTGAGGTTGACGACAATATCGGCGTTCATCATCAGGGCTATCAGTGCGGAAAGATTGTCGTTGTCTCCGAACTTGATTTCCTCGATCACAACCGTATCGTTTTCGTTTATAATAGGCACTACATTCCAGGAAAGAAGTGTGTGCAGGGTGTTTCTGGCGTTTAGATATCGTCGTCGGCTTATGGAGAGGTCATCATTTGTAAGAAGTACCTGGGCCACCTGCCTGCCGTAGCCCTCGAACGCGTTTTCATAGCACAGGATCAGTCCGGCCTGACCCACCGCAGCCATCGCCTGCCTCTTTGGTATTTCGTCGGGACGCCTGGAAAAGCCGATTTTTTTCTGGCCCGCGGCCATGGCTCCTGAAGATACAAGCAGCACTTCCCGGCCGTTTTTTGACACCTCGCATATCTGGCGGGTCAGGCTGTATATGACCCCGGTGTTTAAACCGTCTGCCGCGGTCAGCACGTTGCTTCCCACCTTGACCACCACCCGGCGTGCTTTATTGAAACAGGTTTTGCGGTCAGCTTCCATCCGCTTGTTTCCCTGTGCTTACCATTTCGGTCAATACGTTCAGCAGCGAATCCAGGCCGCTGCCTGTGGCCGCGGATATTCGGTATACGGGCATATCACCTGCGGCTCCTGCAAACCTGGATATCCCTTCGGCTGCTTCTGGCAGATCGGTTTTGTTTAAGGCTATGACCTGCGGCTTTTTTACCAGCTCCGGGCTGAAACCTGCAAGCTCCCTGTTTATTGCCTCGTAGGCGGCAAGAGGATTTTCCGGATCAATCGCAGATGCATCCACCATGTGGACAAGTATGCTTGTTCGCTCCACGTGGCGAAGAAACCTGATCCCGAGGCCGGCGCCCTGGTGCGCGCCCTCGATAAGGCCCGGAATATCAGCCACTACAAAAGGCTCTGCATTCTGCGGGGCCACAACTCCGAGAACAGGGCTGGTGGTTGTAAAGGGGTAATCCGCTATTTTCGGCCGTGCTGAGGAGATTCTGCTGATCAGGGTTGATTTGCCTGCATTGGGAAAGCCTACTATGCCTACGTCTGCAAGAAGCTTGAGGTCGAGCTTTAGGGACCTCGTTTCTCCGGCAACGCCGGGTTGCGCGTGGCGGGGAGCCCTGTTGGTTGAGGTCTTGAAACGCATGTTGCCGCGGCCGCCCTGGCCGCCCCTGGCAACCACAAAGGTTTCGCCCGGGCTGGTGCAGTCATGGACAGTTTCACCGGTATGAGCATCTGTTATCACAGTTCCCGGGGGAACCTCTATTACCAGGTCCGGGCCGTTTTTCCCGGTTTTCTGCTTTCCCTGACCGCCTCCGCCGTCAGCTGCCTTGAAACTGCGCTTGTATCTGAACTTGTAAAGCGTCCGCTCACGCTCTGAGGTTCGGACAACTATATCGCCGCCCTTTCCCCCGTCTCCGCCGTCAGGGCCGCCGCGGGGCACGTATTTTTCCCGCCTGAAACTTACGCACCCCCGGCCGCCGTGGCCGGCGGCCACGTCGATTGAAACTTCATCTATGAACTTCACGCTGCATTTACGCTGACTTTTTTCCGAAAACGGCCGAGTCTCTCATATGAAACCGTGCCGTCTATCTTGGCGAATAGCGTATAATCCTTTCCGACGCCTACGTTTTCACCTGCGTGGATGCTGGTCCCAAGCTGCCGTACAAGAATGCTGCCGGCACGGACGCTCTGGCCCCCGAAGCGCTTTACGCCCCGGCGCTGTCCACGGCTGTCTCTGCCGTTTTTTGAACTGCCGCCCGCCTTTTTATGTGCCATTGCTGATGCCCCTTCCTGTATAGTTTTCTATTGCCCTGTTGCTATTGAGTCTATCTGAACTGCAGTGTAGGACTGCCTGTGACCCTGTTTTTTGCGGTACCTCTTGCGCCGCTTGTACTTGAAAACAAGCACTTTCTTGGAGCGCCCCTGCTCCACGATTTTTCCCCTGACCGCGGCGTCCTGAAGCATGGGCGAGCCGAAGGACACCGAGTCCCCGTCTGAATACATAAGGACCCTGTCAAAAGTCACGGTCTCGCCGACCTCGCCGGAGATCTTCTCGACGCGCAGCACATCGCCCTCGCTTACCTTATATTGCTTGCCGCCTGTGGCAACAACTGCATACATGGTTTAAACCCTCCCAAAGCTTGTATTTTAAAAATTTTATAATTTTAGCCCTATTTATCAAAATGTCAACAGAAAACAACATAAA
>JBKHES010000071.1:0-11296 GCA_046540695.1 Desulfobacterales bacterium | reverse complement strand
ACTGATGAAGAAGTTCTCCGGGATTTGCTGGCAGGGGTTTTTCTTGACATAAATTCTTATCGGGACGTATATGTAATCAGTTTATTTAACATTGGAGATTTTTAACTATGATTGCGGTTATCCAGAGGGTTAAAAACGCTTCGGTTGATGCAGACGGCTCAACCGTGGGAAGCATTGGCCCGGGGCTGCTTGTTTTGCTCGGTGTTGCGGAACCAGACAGCGAAGCTGACATCAACTACGTGGCAGACAAGGTTGCAAACCTGCGCATCTTTCCTGATGATGCCGGAAAGATGAACCTGTCTGTTCTGGATACCGGCGGCAGCATGCTGGTGGTATCCCAGTTCACGCTGCTCGGAGACTGCCGAAAGGGCAGAAGGCCCTCTTTTGTTGCAGCCGCGGGCCCTGAAAAGGCGGAATCCTTTTATCTCAGATTCGTGGAAAAGGTTCGTGAAAAAGGCGTTTCTGCTGAAACCGGTCAGTTTCAGGCCATGATGGATGTCTCCCTGGTAAACCAGGGGCCTGTCACCCTTATTATTGAAAGCAGGCCCGGGTCCTGACCCCTCGTCAAAAAAAGGCATGTCCGGATGAAATACTTTTTTTTTGCAGCGGCCGTCTGCGCTGCCGCGGTGATGGCTTTACTGCCGGCCCCGGCATTCTGCGGCCCGTGGCAGGAAGTGACTTCAATGCTGGGCGACCGGGACGCGGCAGTTGTAATCTCGCCTGACAATGAAATTTTGTTTTCCGGCAGCCCTGAAAAAAACCTTGTCCCAGCCTCCACGCTTAAACTCTTAACAGCCCTGGTTTCATTTCACCATCTGGGGCCTGATTTCAGATTTAAAACCGAGTTTTACCTCGACTCAGAGCGCAGCCTTGTCATCAAGGGGTACGGAGACCCCCTGCTTGTTTCGGAGGAAGTTGAAAAAATTGCACAAACCCTTGCAGAACATTTAGATGAAACAAGCGGTATCGTGCTCGATGATTCCGAATTTGCGCAAAACAACATCCCGGGTATTTCCGCGGGCTCGTTTCAGCCCTATGACGCCCCCGCAGGCGCGCTCTGCGTGAACTTCAACACGGTTAACGTCAGAAAAACCGGGACCGGATACATAAGCGCCGAGCCCCAGACCCCCCTTCTGCCGAGCGTTTTAAAAAAAATCAGGGACCGGAACGTATCCGGGCAAAGAATTCTTCTTTCATCGCACAACAGTGAAAACCTTATATATGCGGGCGAGCTTTTCGCATATTTTCTCGCTGAAAACGGCGTGCGGATCTCCGGCCGGATCAGGCCCGGCAGGGCGGATCCCGGAAATGACCGCCTGATTTACACGCACCGCTCGAATTTTTCCCTCAGGGAAACAGCAGGCCTTCTCATGGAGCATTCCAATAATTTCATCGCCAACCAGATACTTGCTGCAGCGGGCGCAGAAGCATACGGTCCGCCTGCAACCCTGGAAAAGGGAGTTCGCGCGGCAGCTGCCTACGCCAAACAAAACCTGGGAATTTCACCCCGCCTGGTCGAAGGATCAGGCATATCCAGGCTAAACCGCATGAGTGCGGAAATGTTTGTGCCGGTGCTCGATGCATTCAAGCCGCATTACACCCTGCTTCCCGAAGACAACGGAATTTACTGCAAGACCGGAACCCTGGACGGAATCAGGAACAGGGCCGGATACATAGAAAAAAACGGGAAGCTTTACGGATTTGCCGTGCTCATAAACACCCCGGGAAAAACAGCGCAGCCGGTTGTAAAAAAAATAGCGTCAGTTTTAAGGCAGGAGGACTAGCTGCAGAGCACTTAGAGGTTCGGTTCCTCTCCGCTGGTGATAAACGCGTATGCGTTGTGGTTGTGAATTGACTCGTAGTTTTCCACTCCCACTGCAAACCAGGTGATGTTTTCGTCAGCCTCAAGCTCAAGCGCGATGTCGCGGACAATGTCTTCCACGAACTTGGGATTGGAAAAGCCCTTCTCGGTTACGTACTTTTCATCCGAGCGTTTGAGAACCGAGTAAACATCGCAGGAAGCTGTGTTTTCCACCAGCTCGATCATGTCCTCGATCCATATGAACTTGTTAAACCTTGTGCTCAGGTAGACCTTGCCCCGCTGGTTGTGGGCTCCGCACTCGCTGATTTCCTTTGAACACGGGCAGACCGAGGTAACCGGAACCACGACCTCTGATATCAGATCCACCTTGCACCTTGAATTCACTGACCCGATAAACCTGCAGGTGTAGTCCATGAGACCCGGCGAGCCTGTAACAGGAGCCTGCTTTTCCATGAAAAAAGGAAACGTAACCTCGATGTGGGCGGATTCCGCGTTGAGATGCGATTTCATGCGGGTGAGAATGTCTGAAAACGTCTTTAGCGACAGCTCTGGGCGAAACAGGTGGAGAAGCTCCACGAAGCGGCTCATGTGGGTGCCCTTGCACTCGTGGGGAAGGTCAACGTACATGTTTATGGAGGCAACCGTGTGCTGGGTGCCCTTGTTTCTGTCCAGAACGGTTACAGGATACCTCAGCCCCTTTATTCCCACCTTGTTTATGGGAATATTGCGATAATCGCGCTCGCTCTGGACGTCCTTCATTGTCCTTTGTATCCTCAGGCGCCGCAGCTCAGCCTCGGTGTCATCTCCGATCATTTTAGTCAAAACCGTTTGTTTCCAGTCTTATGGGTCTTTAGCATCAGTCCCGCAGGCTTTCCTGCTTTAACATGTAATCCATGTTCACGTGGCTCATGGACCGGAAAATATTGTTCTTGATCTTCTGCTTGCCCCGGGTCAGGGCATTGACAAGGTGCTTGATTTCTTTTCTCTTGGAATTGCCTGCTGAGGGACAGGGGTTTTCAAATCCGGGAAACCCTGCGTCCGCGGCAAACCTGCGGATCCTGTCTTCATCAACATATGCAAGCGGCCTGATCATTGTAAATCGACCCTCGAACATCTCCTGGGCGGGAGTCATTGTGCTCATTACCCCAGTATAGCACATATTGATGAAAAGTGTTTCAATGATATCGTCCTTGTGATGCCCCAGGGCTATTTTGCCGCAGCCGAGTTCTTCTGCAACTTCAAAGATCTTCTTCCTGCGCATCCTGGCACACATAAAGCATGGATTTTCCCGGTTTTTTTCGCTGTGGGCAAAGGGTCCGTTATCAGTATATTCCACGCGCAGCTCAAGGCCATGTGAACTGCACCACTCTGAGAGATCTGGTGCAAAGCCTCCTTCAAAACCGGGATCTATGTATACGGCATGCAGTTCGTAGTTTATGGGAATGCGCAGCAGACGCTCTGAAAGCATCCACAGCAGGGTCAGGCTGTCTTTTCCCCCGGAAACCGCCACCAGTATCCGGTCGCCCGGGGAAATCATGCCGTAATGATGAATGGCCCGGCCCATGTCCCGGTTAACCGCCTTGTAATTATAATCCGACATCCTGGACAAAACCCGTTGGCACTAAGAAGCGGACTCTGTTCCGCTTTCCTGTTCCTGTGCCTGCCCGGGTTCCACGGCTCCGTGTTTCTGGTAGTCGGTGTAGTGCTGGGTCACAAAAACCTTACCTGCAGCTATTTCTCTTAAAGCCGCCACAATATCCTCGTTGTCCGGCGCATACACAAGCCTTTCAGCACCGTCGCGCAGCTGGCGCACGCGCTTGGCTGCAGCGTGAACCAGAAAGAAACGGTTTGGAATGCGCTTTAAGCAATCTTCCACGGTAACCCGTGCCATTTTGTCAATCCTCCGGTTTTATAAAACTTTTATTTATTATACAATATCAACGAGTTCGTAATTTCTCCTGCCGCCGGGGGCATCTATGATGATCTCATCACCGAGCTGTTTTCCCACTATTGCCGTCCCGAGCGGGGAGGCAACCGAGATGCGTCCTTCCTTGATATTGGATTCTTCCGGTCCCACAAGCTGGTAAGTTACCTCGTCTCCGGTGTCAACGTTTTCGAGCACGACAGTGCATCCGAACACTGCCTTATCCTTTGAAAGGGTCCCGGGATCTATTACCTCAGCATTTGCAAGCTTGTATTCAAGCTCGTTTATCCGGGCATCCAGAAAGCTCTGCCTCTCCTTGGCAGCGTCGAATTCAGCGTTCTCTGACAGGTCCCCGTGAGCCCTTGCCTCCTCGATGGCCTTTATATTTTTGGGCCGCTCCTGCTTGCGAAGCTGATCGAGTTCCTGTTTTAACGTCTCATATCCCTGTTTTGTAATCGGCACCGGTTTCAATTTCTATACCCCTGATACCCCGTTTTTTATATATTCCGCAACCATGTCGCCAACCTGGGCGGTGGAATAACCCATCCGACCTGCGCCGACATCCTTTATATCGTTTTTCAGAACATTCTTCACGGCAGCCTCAATCCCGTAAGCAGCCTTTTGCTCTCCCAGGGTCTCGAGCATCAGCTGGACGGAGCAGATGGCGGCAAGCGGGTTGATAATCTGCTTGCCGGCATACCTCGGGGCGGATCCGCCGATGGGCTCAAACATTGAAACGCCTTCGGGATTGATGTTTCCGCCTGCGGCAATGCCCATGCCCCCCTGGATCATGGCGCCGAGATCGGTGATTATGTCTCCGAACATGTTGTCAGTGACTATCACGTCAAACCACTCGGGGTTTTTTACCATCCACATGCAGGTTGCGTCCACGTGGGCATAATCTGTTTCAATATCCGGGTATTCGGATGCCACCTCGTAAAAGGTTCGCTCCCACAGGTCAAAGGCATACGTAAGCACGTTGGTCTTGCCGCACAAGGTAATCCTGTTCTTTTTGTTGCGGCTGCGGCAGTAGTCAAACGCGTACCTGATGCAGCGCTCCACTCCCTTGCGGGTGTTTATGGATTCCTGCACCGCCACCTCGTCCGGTGTATTTCGCTTCAGTGTTCCTCCGGCTCCGGCGTAGAGACCTTCGCTGTTTTCACGCACCACTACGAAATCAATATCTTCAGGCCCTTTATCCTTGAGAGGGGTGTAAACTCCCTCGTATAGCTTTACCGGTCTCAGGTTTATGTACTGATCCAGTTCAAAGCGCAGCCTTAAAAGAAGTCCCTTTTCCAGTATCCCCGGCTTTACATCAGGATGTCCTATTGCCCCGAGAAATATTGAATCAACTTTTTTGAGCTCATCTATGGTCTGCTCGGAGAGAACCTCGCCTGTTTTCATGTAATGCTCCCCTCCGAGGGGATAGCGAACGAAATCAAGTTCGAATCCGTGCTGCTGAGCAGAGGTTTCCAGGACCTTGACTCCTTCGTCCACAACTTCCGGACCTGTACCGTCTCCCGGTATCACGGCTATTTTATACGATTTTCCCATCTGGTTAAACTCCTTGTGGATTCCATGGTATCCAGCGTTGAAAAGTTCATTTTATCCAGGCAGCCCGATTTTTTTCGTCCGTCAATCAGGCAGATAACCCATTACAGTTGTGCCCGCCCTAACCCTGTCGCCCGGTGAGACGGCAGCCTGCGTGTCTTTCGGAAGATAAAGATCAACCCTGGAGCCGAAACATATCATACCGAAACGCTGGCCTGCAGTAACTTCCTGGCCCACCGCTGCATTGCATATTATTCTTCTGGCCACCAGGCCCGCTATCTGGACCGCCGCGATCGTGTGTCCGCCGCCGGTGTTTATGATTAGCGCACTGTGCTCATTCTTCGTTGAAGCATCCTTTCTGTCTGCGGGCATGAAACGCCCGGGTGAGTAACGGATGTCTTCAATCCTTCCGGTACAGGGAACCCTGTTTACGTGAACGTTGAAAATGTTCATGAAAACGCCAATCTGAAGGCAGGTGCCCTCCACAAACTGGTTGTGCTCCATCTGGCGCACGGAAACCACCCTGCCGTCTGCAGCCGATATAACCGCCCCGGACTCGTCCGGTGTAAACCGGTCGGGATCCCTGAAAAACCAGCATATGAAAAATGTTGCAGCCAGACCCGCAACCGCCAGAGACGCAATACCAACCAGGGCAAATACCAGTGTTGCAAAACCTGAAGCGGCGATAAACGGATACCCCGGCTCTGCAATAGCAAAGGCCGACCTGCTCTGCGGATCGGCCCGGAAAAAACGGCTCATGACCCTTCCCCATCAACTATGTTAAGCGCTTTATATTACTGCCTGGAAAACTTCCTGTCAATAATAACCGGACTTATTCTGCGGCATCTGTGGCTGGCAATGGTTTGCGCGCCCGCTCTGCATCAGATCTTCTTATGTAACAAGGCACAAGCCCGGCCGGATCCGGAGCTTTGCCGCTTGTAATCCGGGAATATGCAAGTTCAGCCACAGAAGCGGCACGTATGTGTCTGCAGGAAGCCGGGGCAAAGGATGCAAGTTCTCCAAGCTCCTGGCTTATGCTGTCTTTGTATAGCTCAGCACCGGTGCCTGTAAACAGGCAGTGTTCTCCGAGACCCCGGATTTGGTTTATGAGCTCACCTGCGGAGCATACACGTGCATCAAGTACCGCCTCGTGCCCGGCGCCTGAAAACCTGTATGCTTCTGTGTAGACCTCTGCCTTTCTTGCATCGATTACTGAACACACCAGCCCGGCTGATGCGCGCAAAGGATGTGCAAGTGCAAAAAGCGAGCTTATGCCGGCAGCGGGCCTGTCGTATGCAAGGGCCAGACCCTTGACCGTGGCAATTCCGATGCGAAGCCCCGTGAAGCTGCCCGGACCCCGGGTGACACCGTAAGCGTCTATGTCCTTTGCCTCTATGCCCGCGGAAGCCAGCACCGAATGGACAAGCTCCATTACGTGCCTGGCATGGGTCTGGTCAAAATCTGCAAAAAATTCCGCCCTGACCCTGCCCTTGTTCATAAGTGCAGCGCTGCAGGCTGAAGCCGAGGTATCAACCGCAAGCAGATTCATGAAGTTTTTTCTTTATCCGCCTGCTTTTCAGGCTGTTTCCGCGGGGTTCTTCCCGCGGTTTTGCCTGCGGTTTTCCCGGAGGCTTTTTTTGCCGGCGGCTTTACAAGGTCCTTTCCAATGGCGATTTCAACTGCCTCGTCAAGGGTGCGGACCGCAATGAACCTGATTTTTCGGCGCACGGATTTGGGTATCTCAGAGAGTTCCGGCTTGTTTTTCTCCGGAATAATTATGGTTTTTATGCCGAAGCGCAATGCACCTATAGCCTTTTCCCGAAGGCCGCCCACCGGAAGCACCCTTCCGCGCAGTGATATCTCTCCTGTCATTGCAACGTATTTATCCACAGGCCTCCGGGTAAGCGCGGAGATCAGGGCGGTTGCCATTGCAATGCCCGCAGAGGGGCCGTCCTTGGGAATGGCGCCTGCGGGAACGTGAATGTGTATATCCGTGCTGTCAAAAAGGTTTTTCTTAACGCCCAGCTGGGTACGGTGAGCCCTTGCCCAGCTAACCGCTGCCCTGGCTGATTCCTGCATGACCTCTCCGAGCTGGCCGGTTATTATAAGCTCTCCCTTGCCGTCGAGCAAGGACACCTCAACGTACAGGACTTCACCTCCAACCTGGGTCCAGGCCAGGCCGGTGGACAATCCCACCTGGCTTTCATCCTGGTCAAGTTCCGGGATATACTGTGGCGGGCCGAGATAGGTATGGAGGTTGCCCCTTGTAATCCTGAAGGGGCCTTCCATGCCCTCTGCGAGTTTTCTGGTGGCCTTCCTGCATATGGCGGCAATCTCGCGCTCAAGGTTCCGCAGGCCCGCCTCTGACGTGTATTCAGAAATAATCCTGGAAAGCGCGCCTGCGCTCAATGACAGGTCCTTTTCAGTCAGGCCGTTTTCTGAAAGCTGCCTGGGAAGCAGGTAGCGCTGTGCAATCACCGCCTTTTCCTCTTCGGTGTAGCCTGGCATCTGGATTATTTCCATCCTGTCGAGAAGGGCGGGAGGGATTGTGTCTGTCATGTTGGCGGTGAGAATAAAAAGCACGTTTGAAAGGTCAAACGGCATGTTTATGAAATGATCGCTGAAATTGGTATTCTGTTCAGGGTCCAGGGCCTCTAAAAGCGCGGATGAAGGATCGCCTCTGAAATCCATGCCTATTTTGTCTATCTCGTCCATCATGAAAACCGGGTTGTTTGAGTCGCAGTATTTTAAGCCCTGCAGGATCCTGCCCGGCATTGCTCCTATATAGGTGCGCCGGTGCCCGCGGATTTCAGCCTCGTCTCTGATTCCGCCAAGAGACAGGCGGAAGAACTTTCTGTTCATTGCATTGGCTATTGACTGTCCCAGGGAAGTCTTGCCCACTCCGGGAGGCCCTACAAAGCACAGGATCTGCCCCTTCTTTTTGGGGTTCATCTTGCGCACGCTCAGGTATTCAAGTATCCTGTCCTTTACCTTTTCAAGGCCGTAGTGGTTTTCGTCCAGCACCGACTTTGCGTGCGGGATATCTATCACGTCCTTTGTGGATCTGCTCCAGGGCAGATCCACCAGCCAGTCCAGGTATGTGCGGACAATGGTGGCCTCAGAGGAGTCAGGATGCATCTGCTCCAGGCGCTTGACCTGCTTTTCGGCCTCTTTTGCCGCATCCTTGGGCATTTTTGCCTTTTTGATCCGCCTGCGGTATTCTTCCACCTCTGCGGACCTGTCGTCCTGCTCGCCCAGTTCCTTGTGTATGGCACGCACCTGTTCGCGAAGGAAATAATCCTTCTGGTTCTTTGAGATTTCGTCGCGGACGTTGGACTGTATCTTAGCCTGCACGGTTGAAAGTTCCACCTCGCGCGCCAGGTAATTGTTAACCTGGTTGAGCCTTTCTATGGGATCTTCGATCTCAAGCAGGCTCTGGGCCTCTTCTGTTTTAAGCTTGAGGTTGGATGAAACCAGGTCTGCAAGCTTGCCGGGGTGCTCGATTTCTTCCAGGAGCATGCCGATTTCGCCGGTATACTCGCCCTTGATGTTTAATATCTTTTCGCAGTTTTCCCTTACATTTCGCATCAGGGCCTGGTGTTCAACGTCAATGTTTTCCACCTGGGCATCCCGGGACACCTCAATGGATACCCGGTAAAAAGTCTTTTTGTTGATGAACCTTTTTACCCTGGCCTTTTCAATTCCGTGAACCAGGACCTTGAAATGTCCGTCCGGCAGCTTGAGCATCCGAAGGATCCTGCATACGGTTCCGACACGGTAAATCTCCTTTGGCCCTGGGTCTTCGGCCATTGGATCTTTCTGGGCTGCCAGAAAGACCAGTCGGTCATCCTGCATGGCATCCTCTATTGCCCGCATGGACCTTTCCCGCCCGATGTAGAGTGGCAGCACCATATCAGTGAAAACAACAACGTCTCGCACAGGCAGTATGGGAAGCTGGGCGGGTATTTCGATTTCTCTTTCATCGTTGTCGTCGATGTATCTAATGATATCTTCTTTATCTGTTTCAGTCATCATTGCTCCTGAGAAATTATTTAATGCCTTTTTTTTGCATTCCGAAAAAATGGTTTGCCCACGAATAAATCAATCACTGCTTAAGAGTCAATAGCCTTGTGAATGAAGAATCAATTTGTTGATTACGGGATTTTTATGCTAAAAGGACTGAACTTGTATTTACCCTATTATTGAGCAAGGTGCCGGCCATGTCAAACCCGATTATGTGGTTTATCATATTTTGTGCCGGGCTGTGTGTAGGCAGTTTTTTAAATGTATGCATCAGCCGGGTACCCGAGGGCCTCTCTATCGTGAGCCCCGGTTCAAGGTGCCCGTCCTGCGGGCATGCCATCCGGTATTATGACAACATACCTTTAATAAGCTATCTGCTGCTCGGCGCCAGGTGCCGAAGCTGCCGGGCTTTCATAAGCCCCCGCTATCCCGCGGTAGAATTGCTGACCGGCGCAATGGCTGTTTTTGTTTTAATAAAATACGGGCCTGATATCTCGGCTCTTATCTATTTCGTTTTTATAGCCTCTCTGATAGTTGTAACTTTTATCGACATAGACTACCAGATTATTCCGGACAAAATCAGCCTGGCAGGAATCGCAGCCGGACTGGCCGCATCCCCGCTTCTTTCGCAAATAACCTTTACTGAATCCTTGATCGGGGCAGTTTCAGGCGGCGGAAGCCTGTTTGCAGTAGCCATGGGCTATTACCTGTTAACCGGCAAGGAGGGCATGGGAGGCGGAGACATTAAGCTGCTGGCAATGATCGGTGCTTTTACGGGCTGGCAGGGCGTAATTTTTACTGTTTTTGCCGCCTCTGCCACGGGAACTGTCATCGGGCTCGTGCTCATGGCTGCTGCAGGCAGAAATATGAAGTTCGCAGTTCCTTTCGGCCCTTTTCTTTCACTCGGTGCGATTGCCTACCTGTTTTTCGGTCAAATCGTTATCCATTGGTATTTATTAGGAATCCGGCCGTATTAAAGTAGTACGCCGAAAAACACAGGGGGTGAAAACCATCAAAACATGCTTGACACAGTGTTTTTGGGCAAGTATGTATATTAGAAAACCGGCTTAAAACGACAATTTTTGGGGTGCCACATAACAACAACCCTTTTACCATGCTGTATTTTTGCTATATTTTGCTCCACACCGGGGATCATCGCCTTTTATCGTCTTCTCTGCCACGTTTATCACGGCAGACGAACCTTGAATATTAACCAGGAAACGAAAGGAGTCATGCAGTGAACAAAGCAGATTTAGTCAACGAAGTGGCAAAGGTCGTAAGCACAAAAAAAGAGGCCCAGGCAGCAGTGGACTGTGTCTTACAAACCGTCACCAAGGCTCTGTCAAAAGGCGACAGCGTAACACTGGTGGGTTTCGGCACTTTCAAGCCCGTAAAACGGGAAGCCCGCACAGGCAGAAACCCCCAGACCGGTGCACCGATCAGAATCAGCGCCCGGAAGGTACCCAAGTTCACCCCGGGAAAGGGCTTAAAAGACGCTCTCAGCTAAATGCCGGCACCTTCGCATCCATTCATGCAAAAAGGCAGCCTCCGGTTTAAAAAACCGGAGGCTGCCTTTTTGAACTTTAATCAATTGTATTTTCAATCAGCTGCAGGCCACTAGCATGTGCCCGTCCCGCAGCTGGAGCATCCCTGATCCATCTGCATGCTGGAAGTAAGCGAAAATCCAAAACCGTTGAAATCAATCTTCACAGGGCTTGCTTCCGCCAGAAAATCCCTGTTTGCAATAAACTTGAAACCGTTGACCTCGAATACCTCATCAGATTCGTTTGGTTCATCCAGAACCATTGCCAGCGAGGGCCCGCCTCATCCGCCGGGGTTTAAAAGAACCCTTACGGGCCTGACGGTTTTGTCCTTGAAAAATTCCGCAATCTTTTCATATGCGGCGTCTGTGACTTCGATCATGTTAAGACCTCCTCGGTAATATATGAATTTAAAAAGACTCTGCAACGCAAAGC
>JBKHES010000070.1:0-11321 GCA_046540695.1 Desulfobacterales bacterium | reverse complement strand
ACCGCGGCATGATCTTCAACAGGCTCGGGGCTGATTACAAGGCAACCGAGAAAACGACAATAGGCGGCGCGCTTATCTATGCCATGACAGCAGAGGATCTTCCAAACGATGAAGACAAGCTGGGCGTGGAAGTAGACGGCTACATTTCCCACAAGCTTTATTCAAACCTTGAACTTGCCCTAAACGCTGGCTACCTTTTTGCAGACGACGCAATGGGCTATTTCAGCGAAACAGAAGAGGAAGAAGACGTGTTCCGCACCACCGCGCGCGTGCGTTACAATTTTTAAAAACCAGGGCAGCACATGACAAAAAAGCCCGGCACCAGCCGGGCTTTTTTGTCATCCAAAAGAGCTGGAAACAAAATCATGAGAGGCAATATATTGGCGGAAAAGACAAAGACTTTATGCAGAAAACTGCTGTGCTGCACTGCCTTAGCCTGTGCAGCAGGATTCATGTTCTGCGCTGCCGCGTCAGCCGGGGTTGTAGGGGAAATCAAGAAGGACCTGGAGCCGGTTTCAGGATACATACTCGCACGTGAAAACGGCGAATATGTTGTGGATCTGAAAAAGGACCAGGGCGTCAGGGCAGGCGATCTTCTGTCGGTTTCCGGCGAGGGAAGGGAGCTGACACACCCGGAGACAGGCGAGTCAATAGGTACCCTTGATGAAAAAAAGGGCATCCTGGAGGTAAAGCGGGTTAAACAGGATTATTCCTTTGCCGTACCTGTTTCAGGACAGGGATTCGAACGCGGCGACCGGGTGACCCGCTACGGGGGAATGCCGGCTGTTTTCAGGGATTACACCAAAAAAGGCGAGGAGCTGTTTGCACGCCTCCGCCATGAGCTCCCTGACCTTGAATGGCAGGACTATACGGAGGCTGAAGATGAGATCACAAAAGAGGAGACTGTAAACGGGCCGGTTTTTTTTCTCCGCGAAGACAAGCTGGAAGTCCGGGGGCCTGAGCTGGGTTTGATCCGCAGTTATGAGCTGAAGGATTACTCACGGGAGGCGCAGGCCCGGGGGGAGCCGTCCCTGACGGAGCGCAAAAGATCAACGGCCCGCGGGGGCAAAGATCTTTTTCTAAACCATGAAGGGCAGGCAGACGAACGTATCCTGCAGGCGGATTTCACCGGCCGGGGCGGGCGGGTGCTGGCAGCAGCCACAAACGGCTCTGAGATCCTGATTTACGAACCTGAGCAAGGGTTTGAGCCGGTTTTCAAGGCAGACACCGCCCTTCCCGGGCAGATTCTATGGGTGACCTGGTGGCAGCCCGCTCAGAGCGAGCACCTCTATCTTGCTGTTGCAGCCGCGGTGGACGACAACCGGGGCTACAGCCGGGAAGGGGGCAAAAAAATCGACGGTACGGTATTCATGTGGCAGAAAGACAGGCTGACTCCTGTTGAACGGGGGCTTGACTATCTCATGGCAGCCTTTGACACAGACGGGAACGGAACCGCGGAAACCCTGCTTGCACAAAAACTTGACAGGGACGCCTTTTTCGGAAAAACAAGGCAGCTCGTGTTAAAACCCGACGGCATAAAGGATGAGTCCCCCTCTTTTGAGCTTCCCCGGAGGTTCCCGGTTCTGGGCGCCACCTTTGCGGACCTTTCGGGCGACGATACACCTGAAATCGCGTATATACGGAACAGAAAACTTTTTATCCATGACAAGCAGGGCCCTGTTTACGAGTCAGCAGACAACACGGGAGGAAGCCTCAATCATTTAACCTATGATTTAAACCCGGGAATGAAAGACAGGCTCTTTAATACAGTAAACCTTGAAATTCCCCCTGCTGCGGTTGATATTGACAATGACGGCACACCGGAACTGCTTGCGGTAAGTGCAGATACTTCGGGTTTTTCCCTTTCAAACATGGGTACAGATGTGCGAAAAACCAGGGTCTCGGTCACTGATTTCACTGACGGCGGATATGAAAGCTCACCCGGAACCGATTTTCTTGAAAGGTCAATACAGGGGATGGGCACGGCGAACGGAAAAACCTGGCTTGTAAATACCCGGGGGTCGGAAAATAAAGGAACAAGCCGGTTTTATACACTTGAGTTTAAATGACGCATAGAAGATATCTAAAACCATGCACTTTTTTTTGAAAACCCGGGAGCCGCAAATCAAGGCAGCTCCCGGGTTTTTAATTCACTTACCGGCAAAAACTAGAACATCCAGATAAACTCCATTCCAAGGCGGTAAGCCATGTCATCGCTTTCCTCGCCGGGGCCTGACGGAGTTGCGGACCTTGCACTGGTAACATCCTCCATCACCTCTCCGGGGAAAAACAATGCCCCCTGCGCCTTTACAATTGTATGCCTGCTAAGGGCCAGGGTAAGCTCGTTGTCCCATTCAGTGCCAACGTAGCCGGAGTCCACGTCTGTACGCGTTCCGTCCACGAAACTCTGAACCTCTGTATCCTCGTTCCACCAGAAGGAATTGACATTTGACTTGAAGGTGAGAAAGCGCCTGGGCTCAAGTGTTATGCCCGCGCTGGTCATGGTCAGGCCCGGGTTGTCTCCCCGGGAGCTTCCCAGGCTGGTTGCATTGGGCAGGCCGCCGGTGACCACGGGGGTGCCGTTTCCGTAAAGCCCGGGAAGGTAGCTGTAGACAACTGATCCGAGCATGGTGTTTCCGTCTGCCATGATCGTGTCTTCCCCTCCGAACTTTGTAAAGCGCTGGTGGGACACCACGCCCGTATACCCGCCCAGTTCGTCGTCATCCGGGTCATCGTCTCCTGAGGCATATATGAAACCCAGATGGGGCTTGAATCCGTAACCCACAGAGTCGCCCAGGTCAAGCTCCAGGTCTCCTGCAAAGGCAAACGCGTTTATGTCATAGTCATCACGCCCCTGAGCATAAAGCTCATTTTCATCCAGGCCCGTGTCATCAGCCTGGCCGAACTGATAGATTCCTTCCAGGAAATAGTTCGCAATGCCTGTTTCCGCCTCGTAGACAAGCCCCAGGTAATGTGAATCCGTATCAGGGGCCTGTGCGTCCGGCGCCAGACCTAGGAGAGCATCCACAGAGCCGGAATCTTCTCTGGCGAAACCCAAGTCTTCCAGTTCTTCGACGTCGGTCTTGGCATCGCTGACTATTGACTCTAGCATGGTGCCGGTGTTTACGTTACGTATCCTGTCATACATGTAAATACCCTTAATTTTCCGGTTTTCACTTATATTATAATCCGTGTAGCCTGCGTACAGGTCCCGGTCGTCGTTTTTGCTGTCTGAAATGCGATCCGCAGAAGGTTCCGTGCCCCAGTTGTTTTCAGACAGCTTGAAATAGGCGGCATTATAATCCCAGTCCCCGTAGCTGCCGTCAACCCAGAAGCCGGGGGCGTCATCACCGTATGTAAGTCCCGCGGGATCTCCCACGAACCAGATGTCATATCCCGCATGAAACCGCATGGTGTCACTTATTTTGTAGGAGCCGTGAAGCCGCTCCAGGCCGAATTCGCTCGTCCGGTCGTTGTATCCGCCCCTGTCGTCAACCACAACCGTATCCACGGGCCTGTCGAATTCCAGGGCTGCGTGAAAGCTCCATTTGCGGTCTCTCGGCATGGTGTTGAAATAGATCTGGGCCTCGGTGCGGATGTAGTTTTCATTCACCCAGCCTGACTCGTTTGCGTGCTGCCTGAAAAATGCCGAATCAAGGGTGCCTCCAAGCAATTCAAGATCTCCCAGATCATCCTTGAACCCGAAGTCCCAGTCTCCCTCGCTTGTGGGTATAACCCTCATCCTCGCGCCGAAGCTCATCATGATGTCACCATATGTATCTGACACCACGCTGCCTGTACCCTCGGGCCCTGCCAGCGGATGGTTGGCAAAGTCCGGGGCGTCAGCCTCAGGCTCCGCTGCCACGGCTGAGCCGGCTAAAAACAGCCCTGCCAAAAAAACCCCGATTATCTTTAAAAACATTGTTGATCTCAGCATAAAAGTCCCTCCTTTTTTTTAAAATATGGATTTTCACATTCCGAAAACAGCCGGTTCGCCTTTACTGAAATCAACCGGTCTTTTTAAACCACCCCCTTTCGTATATAACCGGCATTTAATTTTTTCTGATTTTCCCGCGTGCAAGGCGCCGCGGCGCAGTTCCTCCCCTTTACACATAATCAATAATCATGCCGTTATGACTTTGCCAGAAACGGGGTTGCCGGAAATTGCGCACAAAAACACCTGAAAAAACCGCATGGTGGCATTTTGTTCTCACGGAATTCGATTTTACTGCGCCTGCGTAAAACCGCCAGGGACATGAAAAAAACGTTATCCGTAACGATTGTGTAACGCATAATAGCGCTACCAAAGGGAACTTGATGAAAAATACTGGAAATAACGACCCGGAGACGTTATTTTGTTTACCAATGAATTCTATACGGCGTATAAAACTGTTTCTTGCGCTTTCGCGCACGCCCCACGGCATCCTCGACATTGCCGCGCCAGCATTCTGCGCGCTGGTATACTTGGGAGGATTTCCTGGCGCGGATACCGTGGGTATCGGCCTTCTGACTGCCTTTGCCGGTTACACCGCAATCTACGCATTAAACGATGTCGTGGACTACAGCTCTGACAGGGAAAAATTTGCAAGCTGCGTGGGTTCAGATGAAAAAAACAGCGAAAAAAATGCGCATACACAGGATTGCGAACAGGGATACCTCGATTCCATGATGGTGAGGCACCCAATGGCTCAGGGCCTGCTGCCTTTCAGGGATGGGGCGGCCTGGGCCGCGGGGTGGGCTGTTGTGGCCCTGATCGGAGCCTGGCTTTTAAATCCTGTATGCGCGCTTATTTTTCTTGCAGGGGCCGCACTTGAAACCATTTACTGCCTGCTCTGGCGTGTCAGCCCCTGGCGGGCGGTGGTAAGCGGGTTTGTAAAGAACATGGGTGCGGCTGCGGCTCTTTTCGCAGTGGACCCTGATCCGTCTTTTGCCTTTATGCTCCTTGTGTTTGCGTGCCTGTTTTTCTGGGAAATCGGCGGGCAGAACATACCCGCGGACTGGACTGACATGGAGCAGGACAGGCGCCTGAAAGCACAGACCATACCGGTGCGCCTCGGCGCGCAAAAATCCTCGGCACTGGCCCTGCTGTGCCTGTGTATCTCTTTGGTCTTCTGCATGATCCTGTTTTTTATAAGTTTTCCGTCTGCACGGCTCGCTGCCCCTCTGGCGGCAGTTGTCATAGGCAGCGGTCTCCTTGTGGAGCCGGCATTCAGGCTTTACAAAAACCGGCGCAGGGAGGACGCAATGGCCCTTTTTAACCGTGCCAGCTATTTTCCGGCATCCATGCTCACGATTGCTGTAATCCTGATAATATGAAAAGGGGGCGAAAAACATGCAGTATGCCATGAAAAATTTTCCGATCATCCTGTGGGCTTCTTTGCTTGCAGTGATACTAACTGCAGAAGGTTCAATTGTGTCAACGGCTGCCGCCCGGGACGCGGAGGCGGAAACAGAATGCGATATTCACGAGGGCCCTTGCAGCCTGGAGCTCGACGGCCGCAGCGTTGAACTGGAAATTTCCCCTAAACCCGTGGAAGCAATGAAGGATCTGACCTTCACAGTGGAGGTCACCGGACCCGCACTTTCAGACCCGCCTCATATAGACCTGGACATGCCGGACATGGAAATGGGGCCAAACCGCGTGGAAATGGAAAAGCAGGAGGAAAACACCTATACCGGCACGGGGTTGATAGTGAAGTGCCCCAGCGGCAAAAAAACATGGCAGGCTGTTGTAACCATACCTGGTACCGGCAAGGCGGAATTTGTATTTGATGTGGTCTACTGAATCCATATACGCGGTCTTCCTGGCAACCGGTTTTACCGTGGGATTCGGCCACTGCATAGGCATGTGCGGCCCGATAGTGATCTCTTTTGCCCTGCAGTTAAAAGACCGGCCCTCGTTTTTTCCCCAGCTGTATTACAATATAGGAAGGACTCTTACGTATACAGTACTCGGCGGAGTCATGGGCGCCACCGGGTCGTTTGCCAGGTTCACATCGGGAATCGGGGGCGTCCAGCAGGGTATACTGGTGTTTGCCGGCATTCTCATCATTGTCATGGGCGCGGCAATGACAGGATGGCTGCCTGCAGGGCGGATTTTTCACGGAGCCGCACCGATTGCCGGATTGGCCAGGGCCGGATACAGGCGTATCCTGGATGCGGAAAGGGCTGTACTGTTTCTGCCCCTTGGAATGGTTCTGGGATTTCTGCCTTGCGGGCCGGTCTATACAGCCATGATAGCCGCGGCCAGGGTGGGCATGGAGGCGCAATCAGCATTTGCCGGAATGTTGTCCGGGGCGGGCTTGATGGCTTGCTTCGGGCTGGGCACCATCCCGGCCCTGCTGCTTGTATCCCAGGTGTCCAACGTAAAGTGGCTCAAGCACAGGGACCTGATATACAGGTTCGCAGGCATCCTTATGATTGTAACAGGGGTTTACTTCACGTGGAAAGCAGTGGGATTTTAGCCCCATGATAATCATAGATTTTGAGGCCTCCAGCCTCCGCAAAAACTCCCACCCCATCGAAGTGGCCTGGGGCAGCCATCCTGACAGAATAGAATCCTACCTGCTAAACCCGGATTTCATGGAGGGCTGGACCGACTGGAATCCGAAAAGTTTTGAATATCACGGAATCAGCAAAGAAGAACTGAGAAGCTCCGGCCACGATCCCAGAAAAATTGCAGCAAGGATGATAGAGGCGCTTTCCGGGCGGGAAGTATATTCAGATGAGCCCCACTATGATATCCGGTGGAAAAACCGCCTGCTTTCTGATTCCGGTCACGACCCGTCGCTTGTCAGGATCCTGGATTTAAAAACCTGGCTTAAGCGCCATATGCAAAATACTTCCTGCGCCAAGACCCTGAATGATATGATATGCACATTTGAATGCAGCATCACAAACAGGCACCGGGCTGCAGCAGACGTGTTCTGGATGCTTGAATTCGTGGCCCACGTAAAACACAATACCGGATCAACCTGAGGTTCCCGCTCCTTTCAGCTGAGATCCAGCTCGACTCTGGCTGAGCTGAATTCTTTGGATTCCGGGGCAGAGAGGTTTTCGGCCTTCCTGAAAAAAACTCGATCGCCCTCTATTCTTTCATCCTCCAGTATAAAGCTTTTCACCTTCTGCATGCGTTTTTGCGCCAGAAACCGCAGCTGAGAATCATCTATTTCAATGCCCTGCAGGATCTTTTCCTTCATCTCCCGGGCAGTCAGGGTTTCATCAGAAAGCGGCTTGGCGTCCTGGTCACCATCCCGGGCTGACAGAACCTGTTTTTCATAAACCCGCTCCAGGTGCCTGCGGTAATCGTCTCTGCTCAGGCCGGTTTCCCCTGATTTTTCATCAGGCGCCCCGGCCGAAAGTTCAGCAGCAAAGAGTTTCCTGGCAAACTCCATGCTTTTCAGCGCATCGCTGTCTTTCTGCCGGTTTACGTAACCTGTGAGTTCCAGGTTTACCTCAGGGCGCTCGTATAGAAGAGTCCGGATTGAATCCAGTTTTTCCAGGGCCCTGTCAGTAAGGCCTGAGCTGCCCTCGCTGAATTCGATGTAGCGAAGCTCCTCGCCGCCGCCGCCAACAATGGAACTCACCAGGGAGAAAGGCGAGGCTGCCGCCTTGTAAACTATGTTTTTCAGGGACCGGAAAATAATGCCTGTCAGGCTGAACTGCGGATCATCAAGCCGGCCGGATACTGGCAGATCAAGGTTGATCTTCCCTTTCCGGTCCTTTAGCAGGGCCACGGCAAGCCCCACAGGAAGGTTTACCGCGGAGTCGCTTTTAACCTGCCTGCCCAGGCTGAATTGATCCAGCAGCAGGCGGTTTTGTGACTCCAGTTCCCTGTTTTCCACCATATACTCCAGGTCCAGGTTCAGCTTTCCCTTCTCGATTGCCCGGCCTATGTATTTTCCGGAATAGGATGAAAAAGACGAAAGCTCCAGGTCCTGCAGGTCAAAGTCCAAATCAAGCAAGAGGTTTTCGAGCAGCGGATTTATCCTGCCGGAGATCTCAAAGGGGGCATGTTCGTCCACCGCGCCTTTCATTGACACTTCCGCACCATCGAAAGCCTCTGTTGAAAGGCCCTTTATGCTTCCCCCGGACAAGGAGATTCTGGAGTGATGCGTTGAACTGATGCTGTTATCAGTAAACACAGCCAATATATCCGAAAGCTTCACCTCACCTATTGACACCGGAAAGGAAACACCCCCGCCATCTCCTGTTTCCTTTTCCCCGGTTTGTTCCTGTTTACTGCCGGCAGCATCCTGGCCGTCCCGGCCGTGGTTTTCTTTGTTGTAAATGTTGCTTAAATTAAGTTCCTTGTTATCCCTTACCACAACCTCCTGTTTTAAACCGGCAACAGAAACCTCCCCGACATTTAATCCCGCGGGATTCCAGGAGGCGTCAATTCCGTTTAAGTCAAAAGAATCAAGGTCTGTTAAGTCCCTCCCCGTGTTTTCCTCAATGAGCGTGAGGTCGGAAATGCCCGCCTTTCCGGTAAACCGGGCAGCCACAGCCTCATCCTGCCCGGCGCTGAATCCGGCGTTGCCGGACAGGCCCAGGCTGCCTTCGGAAAGCACAAGGTTCAAGGAATCAGGAAAATATGACTGGGCAAGGCTTAATCCCAGGTTATCTATCTTTATCCCCATATCAGCAGAAAGAGGCGAAACCGAGAAGTTGCCGCCCACTGACAGCGAGGCGTCCGGAGCCAGGGTTGCTGAAAAATCCAGATCAGACCTGTGATCTTCGCTGTTGGAAAAATCCGAGACCTGCAGGTCTATTGCCTCCATCCGGCTTTCCACCGGCCCTCCCTGCGGGCCGGCGGAGGCTGCAGGTGCTGCAAAGTCCCTGAAATCAATCGAGCCGGAATCAATCCTGAAACTTCCCAGCTCGAAAATAAAAGGCGATGACTCCTTGTTTTCATTCTCTCCGCTTCCGCTTTTTGCGCTTTTGTCACCGTTGCCGGCTTCTTCTGCAAGCAGGCCTATGTTTGCGTAATTGAGACCGCCGCCGGCGCGCCGTACAAGAGTTACTTCCGGTTCCGTCATGACAAGGGAATCAAGGCGTATTTTTCCCTCCAGAGGCGAGGACGGAGCCATTTTTAAATGCATGGAAGGTACGGCAAGCATCTCCTCTGACTCGGAATCAATTATCTCAAGGTCCGAAAAATCCGCGGTTCCCGAGACTTCAATCCGGCTTTCGCCTTCCCGGCCCTGCATGAATGAAATCGAGGATTCAACATCCAGGCTGCCGCCGGTAACCGAAAAGCCCGGTGTTCCCGGAAAATAATCAAAATACCTTGGAAGGGATATGCCTGTAAGCGAAACATCCACAATCGTTTCCAGGGAATCTGCAAAAGGCTTGGTGGACGCATCCACCCGGAGCTCTGTGTCATTTACTTCCCCAGCAAGCAAGGGTTCGGCATAATCGTCTATATCGGCTTCAAAGTTGGAAAGCACCGGGAGTTTGAAGCTGATTCCTGTAAAACGGTGGGTCTTGTCCATGGGCTCATCGCGGAAAACAAAGCTGCCTTCTGATACCTCTATGTTTGAAAAGGAAAAGCGAAGCGGTCCGCCGTCTTTTTCTTTTCCTGCCCCGGCGTCCCGGTCCTCTTCTGCCCCCGGGACAAGGTCGGAGAAATTAAACTCAGTTTCCGAAACCCTGGAAATACGTATGCCGGGATTGTCAAGCTTCAGCTCGCTGCTTACAGGCGAGAGCCTGAAAAGCGAGGACCACTGCAGATTAACAAAAAACCTGTCAAAACTCACAAAACTCTCCCCGCCGTCCTTCTCGCTTATTTCTAAGCCCTCCACTGACAAGGCAAGAGTGTACGGATTGAATGATACGTTTTCCACTTCGGCAGGCCGCTGCAGATGCTCTTCGAGTTTATCCGGCAGCACAGATTCCGCTACCAGGGGCATGACCCAAAATCCTGAAAGCGTGTAAAGGACAATGAGAACAACTGCTGCAATAAGGATTTTCAGTTTCCAGCCCAAGATTCTTCCCTTCTTTATTTCGGATTTTCCAAAAAACAATAAGGATCCTTCTGATTGAATATATCAAGGCCGTACCCGTAGCTCACTGCAAGACATCCACCGCAGACCGGCCGGACCGGGCACCTTCTGCAGGCGCCCGAACCGCCCCTGTATCTGCGGGCAGAAAGGCCGGAAACAATTCCGGCGGGACGGCTGAGAGATAAGCCCCCTGCCCCACGCTTGCCAGGCGGTTGAAGGTAAACAACTCCGCACGCCCGTTCAGGGATTCTGCCAGTTCCAGCACCTGGTCCATATTGTGCCGTGTCAGGGTGAGCATAACCATGCGGCAGACTCCGGATTTTTATTGTCACCTGCCAAAACAGCCACTGCCGGGCAGGCTGGTGCAAAAAAACCGTGTGCTTCGATTACCATCGGCTCATCTATCTGCTCTCCGGCCTTGTTCACTGGATCAATTGTCAAATAATAATTGCTTTTAAATAATGGTTGTTCCTGAACCGAGGGATGTCAAATGCAGTCGGGCCCATGGACGCAAAAACACGTCACAAGGATTTTTAAGGAGGTAATTGCACGAGATGCTAAAGGCGGATAAAAGTTGCGGGAATCCGTGCGCTAAGTTTTTTCACCCCGAAATAACGCACCGCTGGTTTTGCAAGAGCCGTTAAACAAGGTTTAAAATACCGCATACCGGCGCCTCCCATTCAAGCAGGCGGTCATGCTCGAGCCGGGCGTCTATGGCCTCTGCGAGAAAGGAAGGAAACGGCGCGGAGCGACGCTGCTTGAGATCCGCATGCGTGCCCAGGGATTCAAAACTGGAGGCCACACGCGCCGTGGATTCGTTGATAAGAAAATGCATGAAGTGAAAGCGTTTGTCAGTTCGTCCTATTACCCGGGTTCGCACCGCCACGGTCTGGCCCGCGTGGATTTCACTGAAATAGTTGATAAAATGCCTCAGGGCAAAAGCCCCGGCATGATAATTTTTAAGATAATCCTCAGTCATGCCTATGGCATCGAAAAAATGCCACGTGGCCCGATCATACAGAGCCATGTACCAGCGCACGTTCATATGCCCCATGGCATCCAGATAATCCACCGGGATGATTTCGCGGTGATGCAGGGGAAGCGCCAGGAGCTGCTGAAGGGTAACCCTGCAGCCGTTTTGCGGGTCCCTGATACCGCAGTTGTTTTCTGTATTAGCTGACATGAAAAATTCTCCCTGCTGGTTTTATCTGCCCTTTAAGGCCTCTAATATTTGATGCAATCGTAAAAAGCTTCTCACACAGCCCTGTGTTTTTGAGGGAAGGAAGCCCTGCGGCCGGGATCAGTTTTTTCGCTCCT
>JBKHES010000069.1:0-11432 GCA_046540695.1 Desulfobacterales bacterium | reverse complement strand
CTTCAGGATTCCATGAAATACTTGAGCTTGCGGCTCCTGGTCGGGTGCCGCAGCTTGCGAAGCGCCTTTGCCTCGATCTGGCGTATTCGCTCCCGGGTCACGTCAAAATCGTTGCCCACCTCCTCGAGGGTGTGGTCTGATTTTTCCCCTATGCCAAACCGCATGCGAAGCACCTTTTCCTCCCGGGGAGTAAGGGTTGCAAGCACCCTGCGGGTCTGCTCTGACAAATTCAGGTTTATCGCAGCCTCGGATGGGGACATGAAGGTCTTGTCCTCTATGAAATCGCCCAGGTGGCTGTCGTCTTCCTCGCCTATGGGAGTTTCCAGGGAGATGGGCTCGCGGGCTATGCGAAGCACCTTGCGGACCTTGTCTATGGGCACCTCCATTTTTTCCGCTATCTCCTCTGGGGTGGGCTCCCTGCCCATTTCCTGGACCAGGTACCTGGATGTGCGGATCAGCTTGTTTATCGTCTCGATCATGTGCACAGGAATCCGGATTGTGCGGGCCTGGTCTGCAATGGCCCTGGTTATGGCCTGCCTGATCCACCAGGTGGCATAGGTGGAAAACTTGTAGCCGCGCCTGTATTCAAACTTGTCCACCGCCTTCATCAGCCCGATGTTGCCCTCCTGGATCAGATCCAGAAACTGCAGTCCGCGGTTTGTGTATTTCTTTGCAATGCTTACAACAAGTCGCAGATTGGCCTGGACCAGTTCTCCCTTGGCATCCTTTGCCCGCTGGTGGCCTTCTTCAATCCGGGCCATTATACGCTTGAGATTGCGCACAGAGGCCTTTATCTCCCGCTCCCGCATCTCGATTTGCGTGTGGAGCTTTTTCAGATCCTCGAAAAGCCTTATTACTTCCTGGCTTGTATATTGCGAGCACGAGCATCCCCACTCAACAAATCCCTCCTCCTTTTCCAGTCGTTCGCGCACCTCGGAAACCGGCGCGGAGAAAGCGGCCGCGCATTCGCAGAACACCTTCTGGGTGGTGTCAAACCACTCAACCTGTTCGGCGATCTTGCGCTCAATTTCCTCTATTACTTCGCTTTCAAGGCGCCAATCCTTGAAAAGCTCAAATATCTTGCGGTTGCGCCGCCTGATCGAACGGGTCACCCGGCGCTGCTCATCAGCATCCATGGATTCATTAAAAATCCGTTCACGGAGCTGATGATTTTCCGCGTCAATACTTTTGATTGTATCAATGGTTTGAAGGAATTTTTCAATCTGGAGAGACTCGTCAACGATTGTATCGCCTTCGTCTATGTCGCGCAGCACGTGCTTGGGCCTCAGCGTGCCGGCCGCAATCTGGTCGCCCAGGTTTATGATGCTGTCCACGCCCAGGGTGGTCTCCAGCATGGCCCTTAACACATCCTGCTCGCCGGCCTCGATCTTTTTTGCAATCTCTATTTCGCCCTCGCGGGAAAGCAGTGTAACCATCCCCATCTCACGCAGATACATCTTGACAGGGTCGTTTACCGCGCGGAACTGGGCGGATTCTTCCACCTCTTCGGTAGCCGCCAGGCCTTCTTCTTCGCCTTCCTTTTTTGTTACATCAGAGGAAAGCTGCTGCTTTCTTTTCTCAACCACCTCGATGTCAAGATCGTCGAACCACATCAGGGTCTCGTCGATCTGCTCGGGCGACATCATTTCCTCGGGAAGCACCTCACTGATCTGCTCATAGGTGAGATATCCCTGTTCCTTGCCTTTTGAGATCAGTTCATTGAATTTTTCCTTCTGAACCTTTCTGGCTTCGTCACCGTTATTCCCGGATCGTTTAGCCATAGACCGATAGCCTCCTGCTATTTTTTTCATTTTGCAGCACCACCTTAGGCCGGACTGCTAACGCCGGCCGGCCGCCTGTTTCTGCTTTTCGTTCAACAGCTTCACCAGCAGTTCCTGATCGTTGTTCTTTTCCGCTGCACGGATCTGGTCAAGCAAGTTGGTTTGTTTCCGCTGTTTGCACTGGATAAACTGGGACAGCAGCAAGGAGCAGCTTTCCTGCCCCCAGCAGGCTTCCTCCATCATAATTGATGCCACAAGCTGCTGCTGCTCGTCTTTAACGTGATTAATAAGACCTGATATGCCGGATGGGTCCTGCCTGAATACCCTGCATATCCTTTTTCCAAGATCCTGAAGCCGGGGGTCCTCAAAATAATCCAGAATCCCGCGAGACTCAACCTCAGCGATACTGTCCGGATTCTGAATCATCATTGCAACCACCCTCATCTCAAGCCTGTCAGGCGAAAATTCCTCGGGGCCGGGGGCTTTTTTGCGCCCCTTTCCCGCTGGGGACTGGGCCTCGGCGGCACGGTCCGGACGCGCAGAGACCCTGCCGCGGTATTCCCGCACCTTTTCAAGCACCGCTGACTCGTCAACGTCAAGACTCTCAGCCAGATGGCGGACATATACCGACCTGGCCACGGCATCGCTTATTTCGGCCAGCACCGGAGCGACTTCTCCTATCACGCGGACCTTGCCCTCCACGGAAAGTCCGTGGACGGAGATTGCATTGTCTATGATAAACGCAAACAGGTTCGGGGCTTTTTGCGCAAGCCTGTCAAATGCTTCCGCCCCGTGTTCCGTTAGATAGGAATCCGGATCATGCCCGGGGGGCAGCAGTACAACCGCCGCCTGCATTGATTCTTCAAGAAAGGCCCCGATCGTTCTTTTTGCAGCGTTTATCCCCGCCTGATCCGAGTCAAAAACCAGATACGCCTTTTTGTCCCCCGAGCCGGCCGCCCTGCTGACCCGCCGGATATGATCCTTTGTAAGGGCTGTTCCCAGCGTTGCAACAGTATTTTTAATACCGTGCTGGTGCATTACCAGCAGGTCAAAATAACCCTCAACAATAAAAACGCAACCCCTGCTGCGGCATTGCTCCCTGGCGGCATTGAGGCCGTAGAGAATCCTGCCCTTGTGATATACCGGAGTTTCAGGCGAATTCAGGTACTTGGGTTTCGAGTCGTCCATGACCCTGCCGCCGAATGCAACCACCTGGCCCGTGACATCCATGATGGGAAACATGATACGGTTTCTGAACCGGTCATAATATCCCTTTTGTTTTTTCGGCACTATCAGGCCGGCTTTTTCCGCGGTTTCCAGGGGTACGCCGGATTTTCTCAAAAAACGGATCAGGTTGTCCCATCCCCCGGGCGCGTAGCCGAGATTAAACCGCTCGACAATTCCCCGGTCCATTCCCCGCTGCTTTAGATAATTCCTGGCTTCTGACCCTTTCGGGTCCTTTAACAGCATGTCCTGATAAAACTGCATCACCCTGCGGTTTAATCCAAGCAGGCGCTCGCGCTCGGAGACTTTTTTTCTCTGCTCCGGGCTCATGTCTTTTTCCGGAAGCGAAATTCCGTACTGGCGGGCCACAGACTCTACCGCCTCCGGGAAACTGAGCCCGTCGTATCTCATCAGGAAAGTGAATATATCGCCGCCTGCGCCGCATCCGAAACAATGAAAAATCTGCTTTCCTGCACTTACTGTGAAAGAAGGAGTTTTTTCGGCGTGAAACGGGCACAGCCCTGCGAAGTCTTTGCCCGCCTTTTTCAGAAACACCCGCGCAGAGATGATATCAACAATATCTGCTGCGTTCCGGATCTCGGCAAGCTTGTCATCTGAAATATGCAAGGCCAATCCGCGCACTCCTTGAGTATCGGGTTTTTCTGAATCTGAAAAATTCAGGCAGGCAGGTCTCGGATTTATCCAAGAAATTTTTTCCCGATTGAATTAAATTTAAATGAAAATAATTACTTGTCCAGGCATTGTCAAATACAATTTTACCCCTCCCGGAGCAATTCCATGGCCGATCTCAGATCCAGAGCCCCTTCATAAAGAGCCCTGCCGGTAATGATGCCTGTCACGCCGTCTGTCTCCAGGGCGGCAAGCCGCCTGATATCATCAAGGCAGGACACCCCCCCGGAGGCGACCACAGGGATTGTCAAGGCCCTTGCAAGCTCCCGCGTGGCCTCGATGTTAGGACCGGTCTGCATGCCGTCGCGTTCTATGTCTGTAAAATTTATGGCTGCCACGCCCGCGTCCTCGAACTGTTTGCCAAGATCCGTGGCAGCCATCTCGGTTGTCTTTGTCCATCCCTCGATGGCAACTTTTCCGTTTTTGGCGTCAATGCCGACCACTATTTTCCCGGGAAATCTCCGGCAGGCCTTTTTAACCATATCAGGGTCATATATGGCAGCGCTTCCTATAACAACCCTGTCGGCCCCCATGTCGAGATACATTTCAAGTGTTTCAACATCCCTGATACCTCCGCCAACCTGAACCGGGACCCGCCCGGCTTCTTCTACGATGCGGCCTATTGTCTCCAGGTTCCGCGGCCTTTTTTCCACTGCCCCGTCAAGATCGACCACGTGGATCATTTCCGCTCCTTCATCCGCCCATCGCCTTGCCATGGAAGCCGGATCATCCGAAAAAACGGTTTCCCTGTCCATTTCTCCCTGGAAAAGGCGGACGCATTTTCCGCCCTTTATGTCAATTGCAGGAATTATTATCATTTCCGATTCTTTGCTGACTGCTGCCTATAATGCGCCCTTGGTGGACTGAACTCCGGATATCCGGCTGTCAATCGTGGTGGCCTGATCCAGAGCCCTTGCAAAAGACTTGAACACGGCCTCTGTTACGTGATGGTCGTTTTCTCCGTATCTGACCCGGATGTGTAAGTTCATGCCGGCGGTGTTGGCCACAGCCCTGAAAAACTCCTTTGCCAGATGGGCATTGAACCCTGAAGCGGGCTGAAGCGTTGCCGGAAGATTGTATACCAGGTAAGGTCTGCCGGAAAGATCCAGTGTTGTCTCACAGATTGCTTCATCCATGGGGGTAACCGCATGGCCGTACCGGACTATACCCTTCTTGTCACCCGCGGCGCGGCTTATCAAATCGCCGAGCACCAGCCCCGAGTCCTCGACCGTGTGGTGATAATCCACATCAATGTCCCCCCTGGCGCGTATCCTGAAATCAAAAAGTCCGTGGACTGCAAACAGGGTAAGCATGTGATCGAAAAAAGGTATTCCCGTGTCGATTTCACAGCTGCCTGACCCTTCGATATCCAGGCCTGCGGTAATCTGTGTTTCCCGGGTGTTGCGCTCGGCTTCCGCGGATCTGGTCATGGGATGCATCCTTCAACAGAAAGAAGCGTTAAATGAAAAATCGGGCCAAAAATTTTAAAATTATATACAGATAATCCCTGCGTTTGTCAAGGAGTTAAGCAGGAGCGCAGCAATTGCCGGTGAAGAATTATCAGGTTGTTGTTATGCTGTTTCAGTCTTATCGGGGTCGGGATCGGAGTCGATTTCGATCAAACTACGAAAAAAAATCACCGGGAATTGCTGGCAGTAGTGAAGAATGCAACCGTTTGTTGCCGCTGCCAATAAGGTTTTTTGAATCACCCGGGGTCAGTATGGGAAGACACAGCAGCGAAAACAGGGGGGCATGTCGTAAATGCAGACGCAACTTCAGGCGGCAGTCAGCCGGTTACCGGCCCGCGCGGTAAGGGCGGTCCGGTAACCGGCTTCCTATCTATTAGCTCTATTAGCTGCCTTTCACGCCTTTGGCGATGCGGTCGCCGATTTCCTTGTCAATATTTCTCCAGTACTCGAGCGCGCGCTCCAGAACCGGCTCCGTAACACCTTTACTGAGATGGCCGACAACGTTTGACACCAGCCGGTCGCGAGCGGCATCGTCCATGACTTCGCGCACCAGGGTTCCGGGCTGTCCGAAGTCGTCATCATCCTTTCGCATGGTGTAGGCAGCGCGGATAAACTCGCCGCTGGCACTCCATACGGCGTCTTCAGGGTAACGCTTGCCGTCAGCCTGGGGGCCGCCTTTTGAGTTAGGGGCATAAACCGGATCTGAGACATTGTCGATCCTCATCCTGCCGCCCTTGCTGTAAGCGTTAACCTGGGCCTTGGGCCGGTTGACCGGGATCTGCTTGTAATTGACGCCGAGGCGCGCACGATGGGCGTCGGCATATGAAACCAGGCGGGCGAGCAGCATCTTGTCCGGGCTTGCCCCGATGCCGGGTACGAGGTTGTTGGGCTCGAATGCCGCCTGCTCGATCTCCGTATGAAAATCAGCCGGATTTCGGTCCAGGGTCAGGCGGCCGACCTCGTGCAGCGGGTAGTCCTCGTGCGGCCACACCTTGGTTAGATCAAAGGGATTGAACCGGTAGTTTTCCGCATCATTAAAGGGCATGATCTGCACCTTGAGCGTCCAGCTTGGACAATCCCCCCGCTTGATCGCCTCGAAAAGATCGCGCCGGTGCAAATCCGGATCCGTGCCTGCCATCCGGTCCGCCTCCTCGTCAGTTAGAAAATCAATGCCCTGGTCTGTTTTAAAATGATACTTGACCCAGAATCGCTCGCCCTTGGCATTGACCCACATATAGGTATGGCTGGTATAGCCGTTCATGTGCCGATAACTCTTGGGCACGCCGCGATCGCTCATCAGGATGGTTACCTGATGGGCAGATTCAGGTGACTGGGTCCAGAAATCCCACTGCATATCGTGATCGCGAAGGCCGGAATCCGCACGGCGCTTCTGGGAATGGATGAAATGCTGGAACTTCATGGGATCGCGCATGAAAAACACAGGCGTGTTGTTGCCCACCATGTCGTAGTTGCCCTCAGAGGTGTAGAACTTCAGCGAAAAACCGCGAACGTCCCGCCAGGTATCGGGACTTCCGGCCTCGCCGGCCACCGTGGAAAACCGGGCAAGCACGTCGGTTGTAGTGCCGGGCTGGAAAACGGCCGCCCTTGTGTAAGCGGACATATCCTGCGTCACCTCGAAGCGGCCGAAGGCACCCGAGCCCTTGGCATGGGGCTGGCGGTCCGGGATCATCTCACGGTTGAAATTTGCCATTTGCTCCATGAGGTAATGATCCTGGAGCAGGAGGGGACCGTCTGGCCCCACGGTAAGCGAGTACTCGTCACTGGCGACAGGGATGCCTGCATCAGTGGTGGTGGGTTTGGGATCATCTTTTGCCATTTTTATTTCTCCTTATCGATTTTTACTTACTTATTCACCTTGATTATTTCTGGAGCACTGCCGGGGTTGTTAATCACAATCGCCGCATTTGCCAAAAAAATTCAGTTGATGGGTCAATATTTGAATTGACCGTTGACTCTAAATGATAATCGGTATTATTTGGCTGTCAAAAAAATTAAGGACCCATTTCAATAAACCGGGCTTGCAACCCCGGCCAGAGGCGTTATATATATATTGCAACTTTTCAAAAACAGGAGGAAAACATGGAAGATCCGGTGCTGATTGAATATAAAAACCAGGCTGCGACCATAGCGCTTAACCGCCCTGAAAGAAGAAATGCCATTAACGAGGCCCTGTTAAGGGGCCTTTACGACGGGCTGGAAAAAGCGGCCTCAGATGATGAGATAAGGGTGATCATTATCACCGGAAAAGGCTCCGCCTTCTGCGCCGGGCTTGATCTGGGCTGCCTGGAAACCGAAAACCTTGTTGATCCCAGGGGCGACGGCAGGGACCTGGTCGATATTGCCGCAGACTGCACAAAACCCATAATAGGCGCGGTTAACGGAGCAGCAGTCACCGGTGGGTTTGAACTCGCCCTGAACTGCGATTTTCTGATCGCCTCTGAAAATGCGGCTTTTGCAGACACCCACGCCAAAGTCGGCATCCGGCCCGGCTGGGGCATGACCCAGCTTCTGCAGCAGGCAGTCGGACAGAGGCTGGCCAAGCAGTTTTCCCTTACCTGCCAGTGGATAACAGCCCAACAGGCCCTTGCCTGCGGGTTGGTAAACGAGGTGCTCGCCCCGGGGGAACTTATGCCCAGGGCCGAAGCCATTGCCCGGATGATCTGCGAGACAAACAAGGATACTGCCCTCACCGTAAAAAATTTAATAGAGCACCGAAACCGGGCCACTTTTGCAGAGGCATTGGAAAACGAAAGAAAACCCCTCAAAGACCTGGTTGCCGCGTCCGGGACCTCATTTACCTCGAAGTCATTGAATACACGGGATTGACTTATGAACTCCCTGCCTGGTTGTGCTATGATAAAAACCACCGGGGAGAAAGATACTAACCAAACACGCGGGCAACCGGAATACGCCTGAAACAAAAGGAGGACATCATGAGTGGTCTGTGGTTTGGCATAGAGGACAAGGTATTTGTGGTCACCGGAGGCAGCCGCGGCATAGGGCTGGAAACCGCCAGGGAACTTTTACGGCAGAAGGCCAGGGTGGCAGTCTGCGGCAGAAAGCAGGAAAATCTTGACAGCGCGGAAAAAGAACTTCAGGGCGGAGACTTTCTTTTGACGGTTCAGGCTCACGTGGCAAAGGAACCGGACGTGGACCGGCTTTTTGACTCGGTTATGGAAAAGTTCGGAAGGGTGGACGTGCTGATAAACAACGTGGGCATGAACCTGCCCACAGGGGCGCTTGTTGATACCGAGCCCTCCACGTGGCAGAAAATCCTGGAATCCAACCTCACGGGCGCATTTTTGTGCGCCCGCAGGGCAGGCAGGATAATGCGGGAACAGAAATCAGGGAAGATAGTAAATGTCACATCCACTGCAGCCCACAGGGCGGCTACGGGATTGAACGTCTACGGAATCGCAAAGGCTGCAATAGAAATGATGACCAAAAATCTCGCCTCTGAGATGGCTGCAGACAATATCCGGGTAAACTCTGTTGCCCCGTCCATGGTAAAAACGGATTTCAGCAGGCCCTTCTGGTCCAACCAGGAAATCCACGACATGGTGGTAAAGGATATACCCATGGCAAGGATCGCAGAGCCTGAAGACGTGGTAAAACCGGTCCTGTTTCTGGCCTCTGAGGGCGCCTCGTATATTACAGGGCAGACCCTGATCGTGGACGGGGGTTCGACTGCGGTTTAGGCACCCGGAAAACAGGATTTTGACGCCGCAGCTTAGGGCCCGGGTATTTAGCGCGCCGGGGGCAGGTAAATGTGGAAGGCCGTGCCCTCACCCTTTCTGGTGCGGCAGGCAATGTCTCCGTCATGGGCCCTTACTATCCCGTAAACAGCGGCAAGCCCCATGCCGGTTCCGCGGCCTGTTTCCCTGGTGGTGAAAAAGGGTTCAAAAATATAGGGCAGCACGTTTTCATCAATTCCCGGCCCGGTATCTGTTACGCTCATAAGCACGTATCTGCCCGGTGAAATATCCATTCCGGCGGCATCCTCTTTTCCAAGCTCCGCCTGAGTGGTCTCTATTGCGAGGCTTCCTGATTCAGGCATAACGTCTGCGGCATTTGCCGCCATGTTTACAAGCACCTGGGCCACCTGGTCGGGATCTGCATAAATCGGCGGGATGTCCGGGGCCAGGTTCAGGTCTATATTGATTCTCTTCAGTATTGTCTGCCCCAGAAAGCCGGCGATAGCCTTTAAATGGTCGTTTAAAAACAGCATCTCCTTGTGGGGCATGGTGTTTTCCCTGCGGCTGAAAAGCAGAAGCTGGCTTATCAGGCGGGTCCCCCTGTTTATTTCCTTTTCCATGGCATTTAAGCGCTCTTTTGCCGGATCCCCCTCGGGCTTGTCCATTGCCAGGAGTTCGACGTTTCCCCGCAGTATCTGGAAAAGGTTGTTGAACTCGTGGGCCACGCCCCCGGCCATCCGGCCCACTGTTTCCGTCAACTGGGAGCGCAGCATCTGCTCCTGTATTTTTTCCTTTTCCTCTTCCGCCTTCCTGAGCTCGGTAATGTCGATAAGTGAGCCCACGCTCTGGCCGGTTCCGGGTATCATGTCTATGGTGTAAAATATGTGGCGCTGTCTGCCTTCGCGGTCAATAAGCCTGAATTCATACTGCCTGGGCGCGGCACCCGGGTCCTGCCTGCGCATGTAATGGTATCTGCGCATGACCTTTAAATCCTCGGGATGCGCGAATTCGGTCCAGAATCTCCTGTTTTCGATCTCTTCTCTGGAAAATCCTGTAAGCTCCCTGATCCTGGAATTGGCAAGAACAATCCTGGCATCCTCGTCAATGATTATAACAGCCGCCCCGGAGGTCTCAAATATGGCCCGGTAATAGTTTTCGGATCTGCGAAGCGCCTCTTCTGCCTTTTTCCGTTCCGTGACATCCCGGGAGGTCCCGGTAAATGAAACCGGCTCGCCCAGGCTGTTTCTGTGCAGAACCGCGTTGATCTCCATCCAGACCGAATCGCCGTTTTTTGTTATGTGCTCTGCCTCCAGCAAAATGCGGTCCGGGGTCCGCCTGTCATTTGCAGCCTCAGCAAGGGCAGTAATAACGCGCTTCTTTTCATCCGGGGAAAAAACGGAATCCAGCCTGCCCCCGAAGATCTCCTCCTGGGAATAACCAAGAATCCTTTCCACTGATTTTGAACAGTATGTAAAGCTGCCGAGCGAAAGATCAAAGGTCCAGATGATATCGCTTGATTCCTCCACCAGGAACCTGTAGCGCTCTTCTCTTTGACGCAGTTCGTCTTCTTTTTCCTTTCGCTCGGTAATGTCCACCAAAATCCCCTGGACCCCGGTTACCCGGCCGTTTTCCAGGATGGGGCGGGCGGTGGTCATTACCCATATATATTCGCCGTTTTTTTTTATGTACCTGTGCTCTGCCGTGAGCTGGCGGCCGGCAAGAATGTCCGGAAAATTCTCACCTGCCCGGTGGAATTCATCCGGATGGACGAATTCCCGGTAATTCCTGCCCATGATTTCTTCAGGGCTGTAGCCTGCAATTCTTTCTACATTCGGGGAGATATAGGTAATCGTGGCGTTGCGGTCCAGGGTATAGAGGACATCATGGACGTTTTCCAGAAGTCTGCTGAATTGTTTGTTTTCGTATTCAAGAATTTCCTTCTGGTTTTTAAGCTCAAGGTTTTCTGCCTCAAGTTCTTCAAGCCTCTGCAGCAGTTTTTCCCGGGATGAGTTTTCAGTCATCCAGCCTCCCATGGCTTCAGGTAAACCTGCCGGTAGACCAGCCCGGCATACCTGCCTGCCGGATACATGACCGGGGTGATTGAGGTTTTCAAGAAATCCGGAATCGCGGCGGAAGGTTAACAGCAGCCAGGCCCGAAGGCGGGTCCGCCCTTGGGGGGTTGTTTCTGCAACGCAGCAGCCTTCTTCCCCTTTTTCGGCCGAGGGCTGAGTTAATAACCGCGGGGGCACAGCCAACTCCCGCCTGAACGATCAATGCTCCTGCGGGACAGTTAACAGCACATGCACCGCATTCCATGCACTCGTCACGATCCGCTATTTCAGCCCTGCCGTTTTTCATGTACAGAACTTCATGCGGGCATACAAAAATGAACGTCCCGCACCCTGTACACAATTGCTGATCCAGGGCCAGTACTCATGCTTTTAATGCATATAATTTTTTGCCCAAAAAATCAAGTCAGGGAATAAATCACCGGCAATTTACGGTGAAGAATTATCAGGTTGTTGTTATGCTGTTTCAGTCTTATCGGGATC
>JBKHES010000068.1:0-11444 GCA_046540695.1 Desulfobacterales bacterium | reverse complement strand
AACTCCTATTTTCCGGTTTTTCAATACATCACTGAAGACGAGTTCACCGGCAGCGGCAGGCATACCCGTCCTGATTACAAGGAGCTTGCAAAAAAGCCGATGTTTTCGCAAAATCCCGACAACTTCATGCTTTTTGCCCCTCATCCCTACGGGCCCCTGGAAAGTGCCAAACCGGAAGATCTCCCGGTGGAAAAAGAGGTCACAATAAATTTAAAGCCCGAGGCCCGGGCCGCAAGTGTTGATATAAGGCGTGATTTTAAAATAACCAGGACCAGGCATTTCTCCTTTTTCGCACAAGAGGCTGAACAACAGCCGGAGGCCGGCAGGGTGACGCGCTATTTTGATTTTCCTGACTCCTTTTTGAAGGCTGTTCAAAGGCGGTTTGACAACCTGCCTGCGCCGCATGAAACCTTTACAGTGAAAAACCGCCAGGGGGAAAAGTTCACCGCGGTGCTTGCCGAATACCGGCCCAGGGACGCCCCGCCTGAGACAATACGTTTTTTATTGCAGGAGCCTTCCTCAAAGGACATGAGCGAAAAAAGGCTGGCAATAGATGCCGATCTGCAGCCTTCAGGGCAGGTGCCTGAACTGTGGCGCTCCATGGAAAACTCCCAGCGGAAAGTGCTGCTCAGCCTGGCGGAGGAACGGTTTGAAACCCCGGTTTCAGACTACCGGGTTATTGTTGACGGCAGGCAGTTTGTAGCCTCTTTTGAAAAAACAGATATTCGCTTTCCCTTCCCCCCTGTGGCGGGCCATCCCCTTGGCCTTGATTCATCAGGAAGGGACGTGCTTGCCAGGATTGTATACGGCCTTCGCATAGCGTTGAGCTTCGGCCTGATTCTCGTGGGATGCTCAATGATGCTCGGGGTGGCTGCCGGAGCGGTGCAGGGCTACTACGGGGGGAAGCTGGATATAACCGCCCAGAGGCTCGTGGAGGTGTGGAACGCTATTCCGTTTCTCTACGTCATGATCCTTCTGGGCTCGATTTACGGCCGCAGTTTTGAGCTTCTGCTGGTGTGCTACGGTCTGTTTAACTGGATAGGAATCTCATATTACATAAGAGCCGAATTTCTAAGCCTGCGAAAGCGCCCTTTTGTGGAGGCAGCCAAGTGCATGGGCGTGCCGTCGCATAAGATCATATTCAAGCATATACTGCCGAATGCGCTTGTGCCGGTGGTAACGTTTTTCCCGTTTTCTCTGGTCGGGGCAATAGGGGCCCTGGCTGCACTTGATTATCTGGGATTCGGCCTTCCGCCGCCAACGCCGAGCTGGGGAGAAATGCTGTTTCAGGCCCAGCAGTACAGGTGGGCGTGGTGGCTCATTGTATATCCCTCGCTTTCGCTGTTTGTGGTAATGCTGCTCGGGGTTTTTGTGGGAGAGGGAATCCGAAATGCCTATGATCCCAGGGAGTACACCAGGTTCGAATGAAATGTATGAGTATGTAAAGAGCAGGAAATAAAATGACATTGCTTTCAGTTGAAAACCTGGCCGTTGAGTTCGCGGTTGACGAGGGAATCTTTCGGGCGGTGGATGATGTGTCCTTTGGCATCAGCCGTGGCGAGAGCCTGGGGCTCGTGGGCGAATCAGGATGCGGCAAGTCTGTTACCGCCCTTGCCCTGACAAGGCTGATTCCAAGCCCGCCGGGAAGGATCGCTTCGGGAAAGGTGAACTTCCAGGGCCGGGACCTGCTCGGGTTAAAACCCCATGCCCTGCGCGCAGTGCGGGGAAATGACATCAGCATGATATTCCAGGAGCCGCTTTCAGCCCTTTCCCCGCTGCATCGCGTCGGAAGGCAGATGACCGAAGGCCTGGGCTTTCACAGCAGCATGACCAAAAAAGAGGCCCGGCAGTACGCCCTTTCCTGGCTGGAAAAGGTGGGGATACCGGATGCGCGCCACCGCATTGACTCCTATCCTTTCCAGCTTTCAGGCGGCATGCAGCAGCGGGTCATGATAGCAATGGCGCTTATGCTTTCGCCCAAGCTCATAGTGGCAGACGAGCCTACAACCGCCCTGGATGTAACCACCCAGGCACAGATTTTCCGGCTTATCACGGAAATGAAGCAAAACGAGACCGCATTGCTGCTGATCACCCATGACATGGGAGTGGTATGGGAAATGTGCGACAGGGTGATCGTGATGTATGCCTCGCGCATAGTTGAAAGCGCGGGAATAGAAGAGATTTTTTCCAGGCCCTGCCATCCTTATACAAGGGGGCTGCTCGAAGCAATCCCGAAGCTGGCAGGGGGTCGTAATTATTTAAAGGACATTGCCGGCCAGGTGCCTTCCCCGCTTAATTATCCCCGGGGATGCAATTTCCAGGAGCGCTGCGAGCACGCATTCGATCGCTGCCGCATGGAAACCCCGGAACTGGTGGAATGCGGAGAAGATCACCTGGCAGCATGTTTTCTTGCCTATCCGGCCGGGGGGCGGTCATGAAAAAAAACAGCAGAATACGAGGGGATAATAACTGGGACCCTGAAAAAGACCCCTTGCTGCAAGTCTCGGATTTAAAGACCTGGTTTGAATTAAAAGGGGGTATGTTTTCCAGGCGTGCCGACCGTATCCGGGCGGTAGACGGGGTCGGTTTTTGGCTTATGCAAAATGAAACCCTGGGCCTTGTGGGCGAGTCAGGATGCGGCAAGACAACCCTGGGACGGACCCTTCTGGGCCTGGAGACCGCCACCGGAGGAGAGATTCTTTTCCGGGGCAGGCCTCTGCTCAGGCTTTCCCAAAGGGAGATGAACCTCATGAGGCGCAGGCTGCAGGTGGTGTTCCAGGATCCTCTCTCCTCGCTTAACCCGAGAATGAACGTCATGGATATTATAACAGAGGGGCTGGTGCAGTTTAAGATGCTGGAAGGCACGCGCGCAGGTGACGCGGCCAGGCTTCTTCGCGAGGTCGGGCTGGACGGGGAAATGATCTACAGGTTTCCCCACGAGTTTTCCGGGGGCCAGCGCCAGAGGATCAACATAGCCAGGGCCCTTTCCATGAGGCCTGACCTGATTATATGCGACGAGGCTGTAAGTGCTCTGGACGTCTCAATTCAGGCACAGGTTATCAACCTGCTGCTGGACCTGCAAAAGCAGCATAATTTGTCATACCTTTTCATTTCGCATGATCTGAGCGTGGTCAGCAACATAGCAGACAGGATCGCTGTGATGTATATGGGCAGGATAGTGGAAAGCGGCCCCACTGCAGATGTTATAGAAAAACCGCTGCATCCCTACACCAGGATGCTTCTGGCCGCCATTCCCGTGGCAGGGGAAAAAAGGGCGGAAAAGCAGGCCATAAAAGGCGAAACCCCTTCTTCCGCAGAGCCCCCGCCGGGCTGCAGGTTTCACCCCAGGTGTCCCGAAGCCATGGGAGTGTGCGGCCATGAGCATCCTGAAGAAATAAGCAGTGACAGCCGCTTTATTTGCTGTCACCTTTATTCCCGGATTCCTCCTGAAGCTTTTCCAGGTTTCCGCGGATCTGATCGGTCCTCTGTTTGAGAGCCTGCCTGTCGTGTTTTGACAGTTTCAGATCATCTGCCTGTTCAAGGAAATCCAGGGCTTTTTCATATCCCTGTTCCGACCGGTTTTCAGCCGCAACATCAGCCCTGTATAGCAGCCTCAGGAACTCTATACGGTTGAGGCGCCTGGTTACCTTTTCCTTCTGGTCTTCCGTGGTTGCGTATTTTTTCGCCTTTTCAAGGCTTTGCCTTATTGTTTCCAGATCAGGAACTTCATGTTCGTCGGTGACGTCATCTGCCCTGTCCATGAAATACTTGAAGGCCAGAGTCAGCGCCTCCTGCTTGGAATACTGGTCTTTCAAGGGTTTTGAGGCTTCAACCCCGGGCAGCTTGACCACTTTTTCCCTGCCGCTGGGCGAAAAATCGCCTCTCCAGATTTCAAGGGAATTTTTCTTTTCCTCGAGATAATAGTTGTCAATGTTCTTGATGCTGGCCCCTATTATCAAAACAAAAATCAGTGCCAGCGCGCAGATGAGCCCGAGCATCCCTTTGCTGACCGGGAGCTCGATTCCTCCACCGTCTCCGGGGCCCGGGGGCTGAGGCGGCTGCCCGCCTCCTCCGCCGGAGGTGCCTTTTCCGCCCGGGGGCTGATCCTGCGCAGGTTCTTCAGTCCCTTCTTCTTCGCGGGATTCTTCTTTGGCGGGTTCCTGCGGGGCTTCGGATTTTTCACCCTTTTCTTCCACTGCCCGGGGCCCGGGCTTTTCAGGTTCGGTTTGCCCTGCATTTTCTGCCTGCGGGGCGCCGGGTGCTTCCGGCTCTGAGACTGTGAGGTCTATTTTTTTGAAAAGAAGGGTACGGATTTTTTCTGCATCTTTTTGGTCATAGTCGCCCGTGATTTCAGGGGCAGTAAAAGCGTTTTCGGCAGAAGTTCCAGGTGCCGGCACATAGGGATTTTCAGGAACCCAGGTTACAAATTTTTTCTTGCGCAGGGTTTTTAACGCCGGCTTTTTGGTTGTTTTCTTTGATTCGGTCTTTTTGGTCCCGGCTTTTTTTGTGCCTGTGCTTTTTGTTTTGTTATTTTTTTCAGCCTTTGTGTCGTCAGACTTTTTCTTGGTTCCTTTTTTCTGTGCGGCAGTGTTTTTCTTGGTGCCTGTGGTCGATTTGGTTAGGCTTTTTTTTCCCATATCAACTCCTCTGTTGATTTTGGTAAAATATTTGGCATTTATTGTAAGAATCCTTATAATCCACTCTGCAGTAGGCGAATTTATATCGAAACAGCCTTTTTTTGTAAATATTTTTTTCCAATATTACAATTTATTAGACCTGCCGGGTCGGAATAAGCCCGAATATTCAAAAAACGGGGAATTAACTCAATTGGAATACACGGATAGTCTTTACGAAAAAAAACAGCTCCTGTTTGAAAGGCTTTCCGGGCTTGGGCCGCTTGCGGTGGCCTACTCAGGGGGGGTGGACAGCACCCTGCTGCTTGCAGCTGCCAGGGATTCGGCAGCCGGCGGCGTGCTGGCGGTAACCGCGGTATCGCCGCTTCAGCCCAGATGGGAAGTCGACGAGGCGGTAAAGCTGGCAGCCGCACTCGGGGTACGCCATGAGATAGTCCGCACTGCCGAGCTTTCCGTGCCGGAGTTTATAGCCAATCAACCGGATCGCTGCTATGTCTGCAAAAAGATTCTTTTCTCTGACATGATTTCCCGGTGCCGGGAACTGGGATTTTCCACTCTGGCCCACGGGGCTAATTCCGATGACATGTCCGACTACAGGCCGGGCATGAAGGCGGCGGAAGAAATGCAGGTGCTGGCCCCTCTCAGGGATGCGGGTTTTACAAAGCAGGATGTGCGAAATCTTTCCAGGCAGATGTCGCTTCCCAACTGGAACAAGCCGTCGGCAGCCTGCCTTGCATCCAGGATACCCTACGGAACAGAGATTACCAGCCAGCGCCTCGGGATGGTTGAAACAGCCGAAAACGTGCTGCTTGCCATGGGTTTTTCAGGCTTCAGGGTGAGGCATCTTGGCGATACTGCCAGGCTGGAACTCAGGCCAGCTGATTTTTACAGGGTGATCAAGCCTGAGCCAAGGCTGAGGGTTGTCCAGGAGCTGCGCAGCGCGGGTTTTACCTATGTAACCCTTGACCTGGAGGGGTATGCCCCGGGTCGCATGAACCGTTCCATCGGGTTTTAAGGGCGTACAAATACACGTAAAATCTTTTTGCTTGATTTTACGCATCCATTTTTTTTATAAAAGGTGTCTTTCGGCGATAACGCCCCGGAGCTTTTTTAACAACATTATTATACATGGAGAGATGCTTAAATGAACGAATTCGGCAATGAGTTAAAGAGGCTGAGGGAAAAAAGCAATGCCACAACAAAGGACGTAGCCCGTGCGGTGGGAATTCCGCAATCCAGGTACAGCGAGCTGGAAAAGGGCATCAGGGTGCCCACCGGCGGACAGGTGGAGAGGCTTGAAAAATATTACGGGGTTTCTGCAGGCGAGCTTGGCGCACTTGTGCAAAAGCAGGCTTCCTGAAGGCTGCCTTGCTTATCCGCTGCTGCTTTTTGCCTGATCAGCCCTGAGTTCCTCCAGTTGTTCCGCCATGATGCCGCGCACCATTTCCGCGGCATCCTCGGGGCTCATGTCAGAAATCCTTTCATACTCTATTTCAGGCAGCACCCTGACTCTTATATCGTGGCTGCCGTGGAAGCTGAAGCTGTATTTGGGCAGTGCCTTGTTTGTTCCTGAAATAACTATGGGCAGAATCGGGACCTGGTGTTCAAGTGCAAGAATGAAAGCTCCAGCCTTGAATTTCCTGATATTGCCGTCAGGCGAACGGGTGCCCTCAGGAAAGATCAACACGGAGTTTCCCCGATCCAGGGCTTTTTTGCAGTCAGCCATCATTTTGGCAATGCTTTGCCTGTCCCCTCGTTTTAATTCAATATAGCGGTTGAGGCGCATGTTCCAACCGATCAGAGGCACTTTGAAGATTTCGGATTTTGACACGAACCTGAAGTGAAAAAACAGGTTGAAAAGCACCAGGATGTCGAGAAGGGACTGGTGATTGGACACCACCACGTAAGGCCTGCCGGACTTGATGTTTTCCCTGCCCCGGATCCGGATACGCCATGCAGGGATTATCCAGGTATACAAAGCCCCCCAGAAGCAGGTAAACTGCTGAAGCACAACCATGCGCCTGTCAAAGGGCATTGTCACCAGTTTTATGACAAGCGCCAAAATAAAGAAAATAACCGAGGTCACGCCTACAAAGCTGAACCATGCTATTGCAATAAGTCGGTTTTTCATTGTTTATACTACCTGTTGTTGGAGATGAAAACTTATTTCACCGTTTATAAACACCCGGGGCAGGCAATTTCAAGTAAAAAATAGGAACCCTATATGGAACCTGCAGGTATAATCGCTGCTTTAACACTTATTATCTTCTGCGCAGCGGGCCTGGTTCTAATACCACTGGGCATGCCGGGAACGTTTGTTATCCTGGCAGGAGCATGCGTCTACAACCTGATCCACTGGGCCATGGAGATTTCGATTCCGGTGCTTGCAGGGCTTTTTGCGCTTGCAATGTTCGGAGAGGCCGCGGAATTCGTCCTTGGCGTAAAACTGGCCAGGAGGCGCGGCACCTCCGGTCCTGCTGTCATAGGCGCTATTGCAGGCGGTATTGCCGGGACTTTCGCAGGCATTCCGGTTCCTGTGCTCGGTCCCGTAATAGGCCTTTTCGCAGGAGTATTCCTGGGAGCGCTGCTGGTGGAGCTTGTGCTAAGAAAAGACGCGGCTGCTGCCTTTTCCTCCGCAGCGGGAGCCTTTTACGGCAGACTGGGTGCAGTGCTTGCAAAAACCCTTACAGGCGCGGCAATGATAGTTGTCATTTTCATGGCAGTGTTTTAGAAGCCCGGGACTGGTTTTTACTTGAGCGGGTCCATCAATAATACCCCATCAATAATACCCTTGACATTTCGGAAAAGCAGGGCTATGCTTACAAAAATTGTTTCAGAAAGGTGTTTTACAATAAAATGAAGGTATTTGCGCATCGCCGGTTATTGTTTTTTGTTTCCGGGCGCTTCTTTTTTGGTTTTAGAAGCGTCCATCCGGAGGTGTGCCGCATGATTTAAATATCTGCAGCAAGCAGCACCCCGGGTGGACATGAAAACTGTCCGCCCGGGGTTTTTTGTTTTCAAGGACCCCGGGGGATTTACTCTTCCGGGGTTTTTTTATTCACAGGTCATAAACCCGTTATTCCGGGTTTTGGCTGTTTATTTCATACAAGGAGGTTGATCATGTTAATCGTGCTGGAACCCGACATTTCCCAGGAAAACAAAAACCGCATACTGAGCATTCTCCGGGAAGGCGGCTGCATTTTCCGGGAGATAAGCGACGCCGGGCAGAATATTATCGGATCCACAGGCAATGCGGGGCATCCGCCTGAATACTTCGAGTCCCTGCCCGGGGTTGTCCGGGTGGTTCCTGTAAACACCGCCTTTAAGCTGGTCAGCCGGCAGATGCATCCCGAGGATACCATAATACGCGTCGGGGACGTTTCGGTGGGCGCAGAGCGCATTGTGGTTATGGCGGGGCCCTGTGCAGTTGAAAACCGGGACCAGGCAATGTCGATCGCAGAGCAGGTGCGAAGATACGGTGCCGTGATTTTCCGCGGAGGTGCTTTCAAGCCCAGGACCTCGCCTTATGCGTTTCAGGGCCTTGGCGAAGAAGGCCTGAAAATACTTGCAGAAGTGCGCGAAACCTACGGCATGCCGGTTGTAACCGAGATAACCACCCCTGCACAGGCGGATCTTGTCATGAAATACGTGGACGTAATCCAGGTGGGCGCCCGTAACATGCAGAACTTCGAGCTGTTAAAGTGCGTGGGCAGGCTTGGGAAGCCTGTCCTTTTAAAGCGGGGGCTTTCAGCAACCATTGAGGAGTGGCTCATGTCTGCTGAATACATACTCTCTGAGGGAAATGATGATGTAATTCTCTGCGAGCGCGGCATCCGGACATTTGAGCCCTACACGAGAAACACCCTTGACCTTTCGGCCATTCCGGTGATCAAGAACCTCACGCACCTGCCGGTTATCATAGACCCGAGCCACGCCACGGGAATCAGGGAGAAGGTAAGCCCCATGGCCAGGGCGGCAATTGCAGCAGGGGCGGACGGACTCATGGTGGAGGTGCATAATGATCCTGACCGCGCGCTTTCAGACGGCGCCCAGAGCCTTTACCCTGAACAGTTTTCCCGTCTGATGCGCGATCTTTACGTCATAGCTCCTGTTGTGGACAAGCAGCTTGATTTCGGATACCTCGACAGGGTTCATGCTGTGGAGCACATGGAAGCAGCAAAAGGAAAACAGGGCCGAAGGGCGGCATTTCTGGGCGAGATCGGCACCTACAGCCACAAGGCCTGCACCCGGTATTTCGGGGACCAGATGGATTTAATGCCGCTAAACACCTTCAAGGAGATTTTCGAGGCAGTAAAGGAACAAAAGGCGGATTTCGGGGTCATTCCCCTGGAAAATTCCCTGGCCGGAAGCGTTCATGAAAACTATGACCTGCTGCTGGAATACGATCTTCGCATCGCCGGGGAAATAATGCTTAGAATCGAACACAGCCTCATCACTCATCCCGGGGCGGGGATAAAGGACATTAAAAGGATCTATTCTCATCCCCAGGCGTTTCAGCAGTGCAGGCAGTACATAGACCGTCACGACTGGGAAATGATACCTGTTTCTGATACAGCCAGGGCTGTGAGATACATAAGCGAAAGAGGGGATGCCTCGGAAGCGGCCCTTGCAGGCAGGGAAACAGCGAAAATATACGGCATGGAGGTGCTTGAAGATGGCATTGAAACAAACCCGAGAAACTACACCAGGTTCGTTATAATCGCAAGACAGGCCCTGGCAAACGGGAAAAAGCAGAAGTCCTCGTTGATTTTTTCCACAGGTAACCAGCCGGGCTCGCTTTTTGAGACCCTTAAGGTGTTTGCAGACAACGGCATAAACCTGGTGAAACTCGAGTCCAGGCCCATACACGGAAAACCGTGGGAATACATGTTCTACGTGGATCTCGAGGCAGACGTGGAAGACAGCTCGCTTGCGCCGGTCATGGAACAGCTTTCCGAAAAGACGGATTATCTCAAGGTTCTGGGAAGTTATTAAAACTCATTTCCAAAAAGGCGGGGGCCAGGGGTGAGACAGGCCCCCGCCATGCCAAAGGGAGGGTTGTTCATGGCAAAGCAAGCCCGGTAAGATGGCATTCTTCCACGCTTGCTGTCAGCAAGCCCTGTGCCGCCGACAACCATAAGGTAATCATTATTCGGGGGATGTAAATAGCCGAAGTGTTATCTTCCGAACGGGCACTTGGGAAAGGTGCACGCCTTGCAGTTCAAGCAGAAACCGCCTTCTGCGTATGCAGCCATGTCCTTTCTGGTAAGGTGCTGGCCTGCAAGTATCCTGGGTAATAAAAGATCCAGGCTGGTTGTCTTGTGAAACAAGGCACAGGCAGGAACGCCTATGACCCGTGCATTGCCGATGCGCCCCAAAAGCGTCATGGCCCCGGGCAGAATCGGGGCTCCGTATAGGGCATCTTCGAGTCCTGCCAGGTCAAGCCCTCTTCGTGTACGGTCGTCCGGATCCACAGAAAGCCCGGCGGTTGTAATTATAAGATCCGCGCCCATGTCTATCATCTTTGAAATCTTTTCAGCGATCTGGTTTTCATCGTCAGCTGCCACTGCTGAATGGATTACGCTGCAGCCAAAATAATCCACCTTTTTTCGTATAACCGGATCAAACCGGTCTTCGATCAATCCGTGGTAGACTTCCGTGCCGGTTACGAGTATTCCCACTTCAGCCGGCATTATGGGAAGCACCGAGAAAAGCGGGGGCTTGGAGATGGTTTCAAGGGCGTGGTCAAAGTGGCTTTTGTTTAAATAAAGCGGAATCGCGCGCGATCCGGCAAAAGGCTTGTCTTTTTCCACCAGTATGTTGTTTTGTCTGCTGGTGCACATCACGTTTGGCACCAGGTTGAAATTTTCGAGTGCTTCGGTGTCTATGCTCAAAAGGCCGGTGATTTCAGAGTATAAATTGATTTTTCCCTCTGAGGGCGGGGCCTGGTAATAAACGTTGGGTCCTGCCATTTTCTCGGCAAATGCCGCCACTGCGTCGTTTTCGTGAATCCATCTGCCACGCGCGTCACTGCGGCTTTCAACATAGATGGTCGAGCGCCCCATCTGCTGGAGCCTGCAAAGATCCCCGGCGCTGATTTCCTGGCCCGCTCTGAAAGCGGGCCCCTTGGATTTTCCGGGAACAATTCGGGTCATGTCGTGAAGCGCCTTTTCACCAACTGCTTGTTCGACTGAGACTGCTTTGAGCTCCGGAGCTGACACATCAGGCGCGCGGCTTTCCAGGGGGTGGTGGTGCGGGTCTTGCCCCTGGCACCCCCGGCATATGGAGCCGTCCTTTGCCGGATATGCCTCCCTGCAGGACGGGCATATTGCTATTTCTCCCATTTCGGTTTTTTTTACAATCCGCTGCTTTATCACAACCGGTCTAACTGAAAGACACTTGTCTCCTGCAGCCTCAATCTCGGCGAAAAGTTTTTCAGTGTCCTGCTCCTGCTTGGTTTTTTTCTTTAAGAACCAGTCTCTTATTTCCGGATAGGACTCTATCTTTTCGGTGTCCACACACACCCTCCAGCCTTCGAAGGTGTACTTGTCATAAAGGCTAAGGGCGTATCTGCCAAGGTTGATCACCTTCATCCAGTTATTTCCGGTGCTGCAAGGGGTAAGCAGCTGTACTGCATCCGGCAGGCACTTGCCTGTTTCCACCACTGCCTCAAACAGTGTGCCTTCAGCAATCCTTTCTTTGGCGGCCTCGACCATGTATCCGCCTATTAAAAGACCCGGCGCAGGATATCCGTGAAAGGATCTGGCAAGTTCTGAAAATTCTGAAAATGTATATTTTCCTATGTTCATG
>JBKHES010000067.1:0-11791 GCA_046540695.1 Desulfobacterales bacterium | reverse complement strand
GCGGAACACATCTTTGCCCGCAAGGGGTTTCAGGCGGCAACGGTTGCTGATATAGCAAAAAAGGCCAGGGTTTCTGAAGCCACCATCTATGAGTACTTTTCATCCAAGGAGGATCTGCTTTTTGCCATACCCGCTGAAACCATAAGGCAGTACCAGGAAAAAAACCGGGAAATACTTCCCTATATTCAGGGAGCGGCAAACAAGCTTCGGTTTCTCATCCACCGCCATCTTGCGCTTTATGACAACAACCCGGATTACGCCACGGTGGTAATGCTGATATTAAAGGGAAATCCGAATTTTTTAAAGACAGAGTCCTACAAAATAGTTCAGCATTCCGCGCGAAATTACATAGAAGTGATAGAAGAAGGGATGAAAAACAATGAATTCCGCTCAGACATCGAACCGCACCTGATCCGGGCAATGATCTGGGGCACCATTGAACACCTTGTGACCAGAAGAAGTTTGCTGGGAAAGCCTGGCAATTTGACATCCCTGACAGAAAGCATTTTCAACACTATCTTTACAGGCATAAAAGCAGCCGATGCAACCCAGTCCCCCATCCAGGTTCACGTCAACCTGACCCGCTCAGAATAATCCCGGGTGCCGCAAGGCATCATTCCCGGTCTTCAATGCTGCACAGACGCCGGGCCAGTTTCTGCTTCTGCCTTATATTGGACTGGCGGGCAATCATTATCCTCTGGGCCTGGGGAGAGCCGGCCCCGTGCATGGATTCTGTAAGATATCCCACAGCAGCGGTTCCCAGGGTAAGATTTTCAATAAGGCGCAGAATTCTTCGCCTGTTCTCAGTGGAAACATCAGGATTTGCCCTGTAGTATTTCTCCAGCCAGGCGCCTGTTTCCGGAGAATCAAAATCATCTGCCGAAGGAAGGGTAACCATGAGACCTCCTGCCACGTCCTGGGCCAGCCTTGCGATCTCATAGGGAAAGCGGGTTACATTCTGCTTGGACACGTTTGCAAGAAGCGTGTTCACGCAATAGGTGCCGCTGGGCTCCTTATGGCCCTCTGAGGCGCATGCAAGCGAGCCGCAGAACAAGGTTTCATTGAGATGATTCATCTCTATGATCTTGTCTTTGACGTGTGATGCCTTCTCAACGCCGCTGTACTCCGCCGCGGTCTGGGCAGCGCCGATCAAGACATCGCCAACTCCGGACTTGCAGGCATAGCTCTGGCGGTGATACGATGCGAACTTTTCCACAAGCGAGCCTGCGAATTCGTGCTCTCCGCACATAAACACCCTCTCCCACGGGACAAACACGTCATCGAATACCACAAGGGCCTCGTGTCCGCCGAAGGCCGGGTTTCCCGTGTCAAGAAGGCTCTGTTCAGTCTTTCTGGTATCGCAGGACTGCCTTCCCATTATATAGGCAATCCCCTCTGCATCGCTGGGCAGTGCAAAGGAAAGCGCATAGGCTTTGTCTTGTTCACGCATGGCAATTGTGGGCATGACAATTATTTCATGGGAATTTACCGCCCCTGTCTGATGAGCCTTTGCCCCTCGCACCACTATGCCGTCCTGTTTTTCTTCCACAACGCGCATGTACATGTCAGGATCCGGCTGCTGATGAGGGGGAAGGGAGCGGTCTCCCTTGGGGTCTGTCATGGCACCATCACAGGTGAGGTCGTTTTTTTGCACATGGCCCAGGTATTTTAAAAACCGGTCCTTGTATGGGGTGCCGTGCTCTGAATCAATGTCATGGGTTACTATGGACAGGGCATTTAAGGCATCCATGCCAACGCATCTCTGAAAGCAGCATCCGGTATGAGCGCCCAGCAGGCGGCCCATTTTTGTCTTTTTTACCAGATCCCCCGTGTTCTGGTGAATATGGGTAAACCGGTTTATTTTTTCGCCTGTTATATGGGAAGTGGCTGTCATCAGTTCCTCGTACTCGGGCATGTGCGCAAGTTCATATGTCTTGGCAACCGCGTTCATCGAAGGGCGGATAATCGGATGATCAACCGGGTTTTCAACTCGCCGGCCGAACATGTAGACAACCAGGTTGAGATCGCGAAGGCTTTGTTCGTATTGCTCGGGTGTCATCATAGGTATCACCAAAAAATTCAGGGTTAATTCAGTCGTAGAGGTTTTTTTGCAAAAAATGCGGTTATGGGATCAAGCGATTGTATCAGTAAAACTCTCCTGCCGCATTATCGCCGGAAGCCGAGGTGATTTCAAATATATAGCCTTTGCCGCTGGTTTTCAACCCCGCCTGAACCGAGGCAACGTCTTTTGAAATTTCCCTGTTGAACTGGACTTTGATCTGCCGCATTCCGTAAGGGGCTTTAAAGGCGCTTTCCGTGAGAGTCTCCAGATAATCGAAGTAAAGGGCGTTGTTTACATGCCCCAGAGGGTCATAGTCAGAGGGGCGGGTGGTAATTGTTACGCTTGATTCAGGTTCAAAGCCGTTTTCCGGTTTCCACCTGTCAAGGTCTGCATCCGTGGCATCGCCGGGCTCTACGGTGTAGGATTCAATCAAGTCATGCGGGGGCTTTAGAATTTTTTTGCGCTCGAGGTCTATAAACAGCCAAAGGCTGGTTGCGGAAACAAGCTTTTTTCCGTTTCTTATAATCTCAAAATCCCGGTAGGACTTAAACCCCCTGCTTCCCTTATGCCAGGTAACCACCTCCACCTCGTCTCCGAAAACCGGAAGTTCTGAGATATTAATGGCAATGCGGTGCAGGATCCAGGCCCGGCCGGTTTTCATAAGGACCGGTGCCTCGTATCCGGCCCTGCGGGAATGAAGCATTGCAGCCTGCTGCAAAAGATTGACCAGTCCCCTGGGTCTGAGTTCAAGGTTTTCGTTAACCTCGAAAAAATTAACGCCGTGCCCGGTAGTTATTTTCATTCATGTCCCCGCTTGGCGGCCTGAGCCGCAGCCGCTCATCCGGCCTGCAAAGTAACCGGCAGGGTAAATGCGAATGCTGCAAACCTGCCGTGATGGCTCAAGCTCAAATCAATTCCCGAGGGTTTTCCGCTGATATATAACAAAGGCGGGCCGAAACCTCTTTTGTTTCTGTGTCTTTTGATCTCCATGTCAGACGGGCTGACTTGCGTGAGCCGGGATATGCTTCGGATGGCAGCTTGCCTTACTGCCTCGGACCGCCCCGGCGGATCCCGCCGGTCGGGCGCGATTTCATCCACGCCGCTGCATAAGGCGTCAACAGATGCCCCGCCGGCTGCGGTGCCGACACAGTGTACATAGCCGTCATTTATATACAGAATCACTCGCACCGAATACGCCGCTGTTTCAACCACCCCGCGGCACTGTGAAATTCCCGGGAAATCTTCGCAGTCAAAGCGCGCCTCATACAACGAGGGCCAGGAGGCAATATCCTCCCGGGTCTTGACAAGGGCCTTGTAGGCGGTCTCCTTGGCAGCCCACGCAGCCCAGAGGTATATGTCACGGGCGGCAGAGCGGTCAAAAAAACGTTTTTCGTTATCCGTGAGCACCCTGCTGACAAAGCGTGAATTCACGCTTTTACCATCTGCTCCCGGAGCATGAAGGTCCACTATATCATTGCCAACGCAAGGCGAAATACCTTTTCTCCATGTCTGCAAGGTGTTCTATTATCTGGCCCGCACATGCCCGGTGAGCCCGCAGGCCCTTAAAGTTTGTATAAGGCCTGCATTGTTCAACCATCATTGTAAATTTTTCCCCGAACCTGGGAAAGTTGCTGTGGGTGTCCTGATGATCCCCGCGAAGATATATGCACAAAACACGGACATTGTCAATATTGCAGAACCATCTGCCCACGTTGTAGGTGTAATCCCGGGTGTTGACCCTGCCCGTGCGCGAGCGGGTTCCCTCCGGGAAAATCATGAGGTTTTCTCCCTTTTGCAGGAGGCGGACGCACTTTTCAAGGCTGATCTTGACCACATCCCTGTCTCCGCCCCGGACCACTGGGATGCACTTGGTGAGAAAGCAGAATCCCCCGATGAGCCGGTTGCGGTTGAAATTCATGTATTCCGGCATATTCCACGGCAAAAGCCTGAAATCAAGCATATACCTGTATGCCGGAAACATTGCATAGGCAATAATAAACGAGTCTATCAGGGTAAGATGATTGGCGCAGATCAGCCAGGGACCGCTGTGACGCCGCATAATCTTGTCTATCCTGCGCCGGATCGCCCCGAGATTGCGAACCCTGTATCCTGCCAGCTTTATGGCAAGAATAATCAGGGGGGCAGTTAAAAGAACCGCAATCCGGCCCAGGTTCTCCTGGAAATCCAGGGATCGCTTGGTCGAATCTTCCATGATTTATTTCACTGCCTGGTCGGACTGCAGGCGGTCGGAAATGAAGTTTACTGCATCGCCTATTGTGCGGATGTTGTCTGCATCATCATCTTCGATTTCTATGTCAAAGGTGTCTTCAAACTGAATAATTATGTCCACCAGCCTTGCGGAATTCACCTTGAGGTCATCGAGTATGGACGTGTCCATGTCCACGTTTTCAAGCCTTGCAGAATCCTTTACATAATCCTTGATTATTCCTACCACATCGTTGAAAATCTTGTCTTTATCCATTTTTCTTTCCTCCGTATTTTTTGTTATGCGTAATGAATATATATTGACGGTCTCGTAAAATCCAGTCTTTATCGGTCTTCCCATTTCCTCAGTATCAGGCATGAATTTACATCCCCGAAACCGAAACAGGCCTTGGCAATTGTTTTAAGATCAGGCGCATCCATGAACTCCCGGACCACGCTGCCTGCAAACTCAGAAAGCTCCGGATGCAGGTCTTCGCAGTTGATAGAAGGGTGCAGAAAACCCCTGTCGAGTTCAAGCACGGAAGCAACGGTTTCAATTGCACCGGCAGCCCCCAGGCAGTGGCCTATCATGGACTTGGTTGAGTTGATCCAGGGAAAATCCCCGGGGCCGGTTTCAAGGGCCTGCGACCAGTTTTTCACCTCGTGGGGGTCAGCAAATGTGGCTGTGAGATGACCGTTTATGGCATCTATTTCCGCAGCATCTATTCCTGCATCCTGAACCGCGCCCCTGATGCAGCGCTGGACCCCTTCAGGATTTGGAGCTGTCATGGAACCGCCGTTTCTGTGCCCACCGCAGTTGACCATGGCGCCGAGCACCTCGGCATAAATCCTTGCACCCCTTGCACGCGCGGTCTCCAGATCCTCGAGAATCAAAGCGGCGGATCCCGCACCAGGCACAAAGCCTCCGGCTGATTCGCTCATGGGCCTGGAGCCCTTTTCAGGAGTTTCGTTGAACTTTCGCACCAGAACCCTCATGGAATCAAAGCCGCTCCAGGTATAGGGAGAAGCACCTTCAACACCCCCTGCAATCATTCTCTTTGCCCTGCCGGTGCGTATCCGCCAGGCGGCTTCAGCCACAGCCTCTGAACCGGTGCTGCAGGCCGAGGAATTCGAAGTTACCTGGTTGCCGAGAGCCAGAATGCCTGCAAGCCGCGCGCTCGTGGCGCTGCCCATGACGCGTTCCACCACGCGGGTGCCCAGCCTGCGCACCTTGCCCGCGTTCACTGTGGGCACCACTTCGGTTGCAATAACCTCCATGTCAGAGATGCCGCACCCGAATACAGTGCCGGTATCCCAGTCAGGAGTGTCCTCGTCTGAGGGCAGTGAAAACCCGGCATCCTGCCAGGCATCCATCCCGGAGACAGCAGCATACCTTATGGTTTCACTGAGAAAAGACTGCTGCCTGAAATTTTCAAAATACCTGCTGCAGGCTTCTTCAAAGCCCTTGGGGATGCCTCCGATGCGGCAGGCGAATTTGAGTTCCTCGAGCCTTTCAACAAACCTTATGCCGGACCTGCCCAGCCGAAGCGCCTGTTCAAAATCGGAAAGACCTATGGCATTGGGACTCACCACCCCCATTCCGGTTATTACAACCCTGTTATTCATTGAGTTTTACTCCTGTTCCCATAAGCAAGCCGGTGCACACGGATTCGCCGTTTTCCCGCGCGATCCCGGCCTTTGTTTTGATGCTGCCCCTGCGGAAATATACCTTTTCCCCGGAAATGACAACTTTTTCACCGGGGCTTACCATTCCCGTGAATTCCACGGATTCCGCCATGGTAAACAGCGTTTTCATGGCCCTGATCTCTGAAACCGTCTTTTGCTGAAGCAGAAGAACGGCAATTCCAAGGGCCACCACCCCTGCCTGGGCCATGGTTTCAATCAGAATCACACCCGGCGTTACAGGATAATCAGGGAAATGGCCCCTGTAAAAGTATTCGTCTTCTCTGAACCTGTAGACCGCTGTGATCTTGTTTTCATCCACCTCTACTATTTCGTCTATAAACCTGAACGGCCGCTGCTGGGGGATAAGATCGAGAACCCGTGCTTTCAGGGAGGCATCATCCACCGTACATTCCTCCGTTTACATGAATTACGCTTCCCTGGATATATGTGCCGGCCGTGGCCAGAAACGCCACAACCTCTGCCACCTCCGAAGGCGCGCCCATGCGCCCCAGGGGTATGCTGCCCAGTATCTTCTGCCGGATTTCTTCAGGCAGCTCGCCTGTCATCTCAGTGTCTATAAATCCCGGAGCCACGGAATTGACAAGTATATTGCGGCCTGAAAGCTCCTTTGCCAGCGATTTTGTCATTGCGTCAGCCGCAGCTTTTTCCATGGTATAAGCTATCTGGCCGGCATTTCCCGTGTGGCCCACCACGCTTGATATGTTAATAATTCTTCCCCCGGAGCGTCTGAGCATGAATACGCGCAGTACCCGCTTGGTAAGGTACCATGCCCCGCGTGTAACCGAGCGCTGGGAGTCAAAAGAATCTATATTCATTAAATAAATCGGCTCGTTAACAGTCATGCCCGCATTGTTTACCAGAACGTCGAGTCTTCCGGCCTCTTTTTTGATTTCATTTACCATGGCATCTATCTGCTGGGTATCTTCGAGATCCGCCTGCAGGAGAAAACCGTTTCCTCCGATTTCTTCCAGAAGCTTTTCTGCCGGCTCACGACTTTTCCTGAAATGGATCGCCACCCTGAAGCCTTTGTCCGAAAGAGCCCTGCAGCAGGCCGATCCTATTCCTCCGGCACCGCCGGTTACCAGCGCGATGGGCTTGTTTTCCGCATCAGTCATAAGCTACTCACCTTTTAAGAAAATTTATTGGCTGTTAGCAATCAAATCACGGACAACCTGTTTCGAATTTTGATATTCGGAGTTCCGATCTTTTTCACCTTTCCATCATGTTATCTGCAGCCTTATCCGCCTCCGGATAGGGGTAATTCTTGTATGCTATTCCCCTGAAAATGCCTGATCTGGCCTTTTTGACAGTTGCAACCGGCTTTTCATCAGCAAATATAACGGCGTTTGCAATCGCAATGCACGATCCGCTGGATTTCATCTCCCGGAATCTTACCACTTCTATTTCAAAGCGGACCACGTGGTTGTGCGGCCTTATCTGGCCGCTGAACACAACCTCCTCGCACCCCAGGGCCCGTCCCGAGCCTATTCCCCCGCGCCAGACACCGTAGAAGCCCAGCAACTGCCATACTGCATCAACCCCGAGGCATCCGGGCTGTACAGGATCATCCGGAAAATGGCACTGGAAATACCAGGCATCCAGGCGTATGTCTTGTTCCGCCACCATTTTGCCTCGGTTGCCGCTGCTTTCAATGGAAACAATCCGGTCTACCATAAGAAACGGAGGCGCAGGCAGCCTGGCGTCAAAACCCTCAGGGGGATCACTGATTAACCTGCCGTAAGAAAAGGCTATTAGATCCTGCAGACCAAAGCTTTGCTGCTCAAGAAATTCGCTGTATTTCATATATTATTCCTCTGCCGCGATTTTTACCAGTCCATGCCCCCATGTCAGCCCTGAGCCCACCACTGCCACGGCAATGCTGTCGCCCGGCAAAAGGCTGTCCCAGTTCTGGCTCAAAACGGCCGGTGCACTCGAAGAACCCGTGTTTCCGAAGTCAACTACATTGTGCATATTACGCCCATCTGGTATACCGCACCTTCGGCAAACGGTTTCCAGCATCATAAGATTGGCCTGGTGGCCCACGAATTTGAAATCCGGGGCATCACGAGGGTATTGCTCCTGCAGCCGCCTTACCCCCTCAGTGGCCTTTCTGATCGCAAAACGCTGAACATGCCTTCCGTCCTGTGTAAAATGACCGCAGGCAGGGATTCTTACCTTGTCCCACCCATCAGGGCGGGAACCGTAGTCAAGGCCTTCAATCCTGATTTTGGAGGGCTCGGATGCTGAAACCACCGCAGCGCTGGTACCGTCGCCGAACAGCGGGGCCACCCTGCGGTCGGAATAATCCACGCAGTGGGTGTAGTTTTCGGGGTTCACCACCAATATGAACGAAGGGGTGCGCGCGGGATCCATGAAATCGAGATGGGCGAGCTGGACCAGAAATGTCGAGCAGGCGGCATTTATATCCAGGCAAGGCGCGTCTATGCCCAGTTCCGCCGCAATTATGCCGGCTTCAGCAGGAATATTGTAGCGAGGCGTGGAAGTGCCTGAAACCACCATGCCGATGTCTGCTGCGTCCAGCCCGGCCCTCTGCATGGCCATCCGGGCTGCTGCGCCCCCGGCCTGCGCCCGGGTGTGAATGCTTGCCTCAAGAGCCGCCCTGGGATCGCTGTTTTTGGTTCTTTTAATATAATCCAGGCAAAGGGAGGTTCGCCGCTCGGAAATGCCTACCCGCTCAATGATCCACTGCTCGTCGCTGCCTATTTCAAGTTCACTTATAAACTTGTTGGTAATTACGTTTTCCGGGTGAAAATGCCCCAGACCTTGCAAATAAAGCATTTTGCGTTATCCAATCCTTTCGCCGCCGTCGGCGCAGATAATGGCGCCGTTGATCCATGCAGCCTCGTCGCTGCACAGAAGGCAGATCACGTCTGCCACGTCCTGCGGGGTAGTCAGACGTCCGAAGGGATTGCGCAGGGCAGCCTGCGCCCGGATTCTGTGGCTGCCGGGGATGGCCTGCAAAGCCGGGGTATCGGTTATGCCGGCCTGGATCACGTTTGCCCTTATTCCCCGGGGTGCCAACTCCACTGCCATTGCCCTGGACACTGATTCAAGAACCGCCTTTGCAGCGGAAATGGCGGCATAACCCTTCCAAGCCACGCTGTTGCCCTCGCTGGTCAGGCTGAGCACCCGGGCGTCTTGTGCAAAAAGCCCGCGGCCTAGTATGTCCTGGGCCCATTCCACTATATTGTATCCCATGGCATGCAGAGTGCGGGAAAAATCCTCCGGGCCGAGAAACTGCCTGTTGCTGTAGTCTTCTTCATCATCAATAAGAGTGTAAAGAGAATTGAAGCCCTCTGCAAAGGCATTGTTTACGATCTCGTCCATGCGTTGTGCCGAAAGCCCGGCATCCTCTGCAATTCTTTTTCGGGCTTGCCCGGGTTCCCGTGCTCCGGGATACTCGCCAAGCAGCTTGAGGTTGCCGAATGCCACGCTGTGCAGCAAAAGGCGCACCCTGCCTGAATCTCCCATTTCCCGGGCAAGCCCGTCGAGAACCCGGTTACGGCCCTCTTCCGAGAGGCCGTCGAGATTAAAGGTGACCACGCCTGCGCCGGTTTCCCGCAGCTTGTCGAACTCGGGCTCTATTTTTTTCATTGCGCTTCTGCGGTCGCGGTGCACTATACACAAATTCATGCCGCGGGAGGCGAGCTTTTTTGCAGCCGCCAGGCCGAAGCCGCTTGATCCGCCTATTATCACCGCCCACCAGTTTCTGTCAAAATCCATCATACTGAGAATTCCTTCCTGGCAGCCGCTAATGTGGTTATTGCCCGGCAGTTCACATCCACGCTCTTAAAGAAATTCTTCAGCGGACGATTCGGACCGATCTCGTAGATTCTCTGGGATTTTTCAGCAAGTGCGTACATGTTGTCGCGCCACTTAACGGAACCGCTCAGCTGTGCCACCAGAGCCTCGATAACGTTGGCAGTAGCGGCTGCATGAAAAAGGCCCGTGTAATTGGACGTGACATTCGCGGCCCTGCAGGAATTCAGCCTTGAGGCAAGGGCGTTTAAAACCTCCCTGAACTTGTCCCTTACTGCGTTCATGAACCTGCTGTGAAACGGGGCGCTGACGTTTAATTCAATGAATCTCATTGAGTCGTCTTCTCCGATTGCCGCGGAAATACGCTCCCTGGCAATGTCCATGCTGTCTGCACGGCCCGAGATAACCACCTGGTCCGTGGAATTGATATTTGCCACGTCCAGGGGCAGGTCCTTCAGGGTCTCACGGAGCTTTCCGACATCCAGGTTTTTTGAGATCACCGCGGCCATTGCTCCCTGCCCCACAGGAGATGCCTCCTGCATCAAATACCCTCGTGTTTCAACTGTTTTCAACGCGTCCGAAAAACTCATTGCACCTGCAGCAACAAGAGCCGTGTATTCGCCCAGGCTGTGACCCCCGAAATAATCCGGCGAAAACCCGTACAAATCCTGAAGACCGCGCAGCATGGCTATCTCGGTGGCAAGAATTGCAGGCTGTGCGTATTGCGTAAGGTTCATCCTTTCATCTTCGGAAAAACACAATGCCGCAGCGTCCCATCCCAGTATGTCCGAGGCCTCCTCAAAAGTCTTTCTGCTTGCCTCTATATTGTCGTAAAAATCCTTGCCCATTCCGGGCCGCTGGCTTCCCTGGCCCGGAAAGACCACTGCTGTTTTGATGTTTTTTTTCATAATCCGCCTCCATGAGTGGATGTACCTGAGATTTTGAAATAATCCTGTTTCCGGCAGAAATAATTCCTTTATTTTGTGCTGATTTTCTCCCTTTGCATACAAGAACCGTGCCCAACCCTGTATAAAGCAACCAAGCTATCGTCATTACAGCAAATATTTTTTTAAAGTGCCGGGATGACATCCTGAGTCAGGCGGAAACATTCAGGCATTGCATGCACAAGCCCTGTGCATGGTGTGCCTACAATCTCGAAAAGACCGGAAAACAACCGGGAATATGCAGTTATACCGGAGGGTTTCAGGAATAGAGCTCTCTGATGTTGGCTCTGTGATTAAAGGCGATAAACAGGGCCGAGGCCGCGACCCCTGCTACAGCCATGGGAAAATCCAGCCACTTTACAATGCTTGCACCTGCAAGCACGACAGTCATAGCGAATGAACCTGCAAACGGGCGGCGCACAAGCCCGAACACCGCCGCCCATGCGGCACATGACAGCATGGCTGCATAAGGCACTATCACGGCGGAAAATCCAAGATAATTGGCCACCCCCTTGCCGCCTTCAAACCCGTGAAAGCATGGATACCTGTTGCCTGCCAGCAGTGCAAGCCCTGACCAGGCAACGGCAGGTGGTGAAAAAAGATGAATTGCAGCCGATGATACAAAAGCCGCCCTGCAGATGTCGAGAATCAGCACAAGCGCGGCGGCGGCAGGCCCCGCCTGCCGGTATACATTTGTTGCACCTGGATTTTCGCTAAACCTCGTCCTGGGATCCTGCCTTTTAAGAAGCCTGAAAAAAACAATGGAAAAATTGACCGATCCGAGGCAATAGGCCAGAACTGCAAAAAGGACGAACCGCATTACAGCCGCTCCGATTGTTCACACCTCTTTTATCCGGACGGAAAGACCTGCCAGAGTTGCATGGTCTTCTCATCTATTCTCACCGGCCTGCCCGCGGAATTAAGCGCGCAATGCTCGGTAAAGCCCGTGCATACTACGCTGCCGCTTTCAGCATGAGTGATTACATAACTGAACTTGATCCTTGCCTTTCCCAGCTCACCCGGCCTGGTATTGATCCACATCGGATCGTCATAATACAGCGGAGTATAAAACTTGATCCCGGTTTCTATGATC
>JBKHES010000066.1:0-11827 GCA_046540695.1 Desulfobacterales bacterium | reverse complement strand
TTACAGGCTTATCAGACCTTGTTTATGTGGAAATTTTGGAAAAATCAGCCAGCCTGGCGAACAGGTCCGAAATCTGCTTTAAAAGAGCCAGCCTGTTTTTACGGATTTCTTTGTCGTCGACCATAACCAGAACGCTGTCAAAAAACTTGTCAACCTGAGGTTTAAGAGAAGCAACCCCGGAAAAGGCCTCGTCGATTCTGCCTTTGACAAGGTTGTCTGATACGCTTTCACTCACGCGCTCAAAAGAATCGAAAAGCTCTTTTTCCGAAGGCTCGGAAAACCTGCCTGCAACCATAGCAGGGTCGCCGACATCTCCGGGATCAGCCTTTCTTATTATGTTTACCACCCGTTTGAAGGCTACAGCCAGGGATTCAAAATCCCGTTCTGTTTTAAGCCTCTGAAGGGCATTGGCTCTTCTCCATACATCCGGGATTTTTTCGGCTGAGGCGGAAATTACTGCAGCAGCAAGGTCCCTGGCAATCCCGGAATTTTCAAGCAGGTATACCATTCGGTTTTCAAGAAACGCACCGACCTCTTCCACCTTTTTTTCAAGGTCCCCGCCCTGCAGTCCGAACATTTCAAGTGCGGATCTGATTATTTCAGGCAGCGGAAATTCAAGGTCCCTGTCAAGGGCTGTCTGAATTATGCCTATGCCCTGTCTTCTCAGTGCATAAGGGTCGGAAGCCCCGGTGGGCACAAGGCCTGCACAGTAGCATCCGCAGATGGTGTCAATCTTATCTGCAACGCTCAAAACCGCGCCTGTGAATGTTTCAGGCAGGGGGCCGCCGGAATACGCCGGCCTGTAATGTTCTTCAATCGCCTGTGCAACTGCATCCGGTTCGTTTTCATACTTTGCGTATATGCGCCCCATGACACCCTGGAGCTTTGGAAATTCGTCAACCACGTTGCTGACAAGATCAGTCTTACAAAGTGTGGCTGCCCGGTCTATATTTGCCAGGCCGGCCTCGTCTGCATCCATGACGCTTCCCAGCTGCCTTCCAAGCTCGCGTATTCGCATGGTCTTGTCGTAAACCGAGCCGAGTTCAGCCTGGAAAACCACTGACTTAAGTGATTCAAGCCTTTGGTCAAGAGAGGTTTTGAGATCAGTGTGATAAAAAAACCTCGCGTCCTCCAGCCTTGCCCTTAGCACCCTTTCATGGCCCTTGGCCACCACGCTCATGTCCCGTGCCCGGGTGTTGTTTACAGACACAAAGTAAGGCATGATATTGTTGTTTTCGTCAACCACGGCAAAATAACGCTGGTGTTCACGCATGGCTGTGACAAGGATCTGCCTTGGCAGCTCCAGGAATTTTTCTTCAAACCCGCCCAGAACCACTGTGGGATATTCAACAAGGTTGTTGTTGGTCTCCACCAGTTCCGGGTCCTCAAGGATGCGGCCCCCGGCCTTTTTGACCGTCTGCTCAATGCTCTCATACATCACCGAGCGCCTCTGATCCATGTCTGCCAGAACATAGGCATCAGCAAGCACGTCAAGGTAGTGATCCGCTGAATCAAGGCGTATTCTGCCGTGCTTCATGAAATAATGCCCCAGGGTGTGGCGGCCGCTTTTCACATCTCCGAAGGTAAAGGAAACCGCCCTGTTTCCGAGCAGGACTGCTATGGAATGAACGGGCCTGGCAAACGTGACTTTGAGATCCCCCCAGCGCATGGTCTTGGGAAACGGTATGGCTGCAATCAACTCGGGCAGAATCTGCCTGAGCACGGCAGCAGTGGACCTGGCAGGTTCTGTTCTCTTCGCGCACACGTAGCGGCCCTTTTCCGTCTCCTCTACCTTGAGATTCTTTAAAGAGACTCCGGATTTTTCCGCAAACTTGGCCGCAGCCACAGTCGGACGGCCTTCCGCGTCAAATGCAACGCTCTCCGGAGGCCCCATTAACCGGGTTGTTGCAGAGCGCTGCCTGTCTGCAACTTCATCCACCATAACCGCCAGCCGCCTGGGGGTACCGTAAATCCGGGAATGGCCGCATTCGATGCGCAGCTGACTGAGCCTGTCGGTAAACCTGCTGCGGAACGCTTCCAGTGCGGGGACGATGTAGCCTGATGGAATCTCTTCAGTTCCGATTTCGATGAGCAAAGGATTCATTTTTCTACCTGTTTGTATCAGTACCGTTTTTCAACATGGGAAATCCAAGGTTTTCACGCTGGTTGATATAGATTTCCGCGCATTTGCGTGCCAGGTTGCGGATGCGGGCTATGTATCCCGTCCTTTCAGTTACACTGATCGCGCCCCTGGCATCGAGGAGGTTAAACAAATGTGAGCATTTAAGGCAGTATTCATATGCAGGGAGCACAAGCTCTTTTTTTGCCATGCGGACGGATTCGGCCTCAAATCTGCCGAAAACCTCAAACAGCATGTCAACGTCAGCGGACTCGAAATTGTAGGTTGACTGCTCAACTTCCAGTTGATGGTGGAGATCTCCGTATGTCAGGTCCCGGTTCCACCTAAGGTGAAACACGTTGTCCACGCCCTGCAGAAACATGCAGATGCGTTCAACACCGTAGGTAATCTCAACTGAAACCGGTTGAACGTCAATGCTTCCCGCCATCTGGAAATAGGTAAACTGGGTGATTTCCATGCCATCTAGCCAAACTTCCCATCCCAGTCCTGAAGCACCAAGCGTGGGAGATTCCCAGTCGTCTTCCACGAACCGGATATCGTGATCCATGGGGTCGACCCCGAGGGCTTTCATGCTCTGGATAAACTGGTTCTGAACATCCTTTGGAGATGGTTTTAAAAGCACCTGGAACTGGTAGTAGTGCTGAAGACGGTAGGGGTTGTCGCCGTAGCGGCCGTCCGTGGGACGGCGCGAGGGCTGGGCATAGGCCACAAACCACGGTTCCGGACCAAGGGCGCGCAGAAGGGTGGAAGGATGAAATGTCCCTGCTCCCACCTCGAGATCATAGGGCTGGACCAGCACACAGCCCTTGCGGGCCCAGAAACGCTGCAAAGCAAGAATTACGTCCTGTACATACATATTTTTAAATCCCGATTACATGAAAAAGTTTAAATTCGAATTTCCATATTCGATATCCGGATCTTACCAAAAGTTACCCAAGCCGGCCAATACTAAAATCCCCGGCTGACCCCGCGGGTGTCCACACCGGTTTCAAGAATCCCGGCTTCACGCCGCCGCTCTGTAACAGCCAACCATTCATCTCGAAGTTCGGAAATGGCCTCGGCAGTTCCGAGGGCCCACAGGCAGCCCCCGCCGCCCGCCCCGGCGAACCTGGCCCCGCAGTTTCCGAGTGCAGCCGCATCCATAAGTTCGGATCCGGTTTCATCCACTACTTCGGGAGTCAGTTCCCGCCGGATCTCAGTTTCCAGATTCATCCACCCGGCGGCCGAGTCAAAATCCTTTTCCGAGAATGCATAAACAAACCGCTTTGTAGCATCCACAATTTTCTCCCAGCGCCTGCGGTCGCGGCCCGAAAGAAATCTTTTGATCCAGGTGCCGTTTATATCCCGGGACTCATGAGGGACTCCGCAGTATGCAACCAGTATCCTCTCATTTAACCAGGAGGCATCCCCGGCTCCCAACAGGGACTGCCGCCTCCATGCGGGCCGGCCCCCGCTTTCCTGCCAGTGCCATGCATTGACTCCCCCGTATACTGCGGCCAGCTGATCCTGCATGCCGCAGGGAACTCCCGCGATGCTTTCCTCGATTCCATGGGCAAGAACCGGTATTGCGTCAGTTTCTGGTAAACGAATCTGCGCGGCCTTCAAAAGCTCGAAATATGCCGCCACAAGGGCCACCGCCGCAGACGATGACCCGCCGAGAGCACTTCTTGGCGGAGAAGAGGATTCAACTTCAATTAAAATCCCGTCAATGGCGAAATAGGCGGCAACAGCGAACATAAGGCCCATGGGATGATCAAAAGGCGCCTCGTCCAGGCTGTATTCAGCCGGTGCAAAACCCTTTGACTCAACCCGTATCCTGCCCGGGGTGTATGGATGCAGTGACACCCTGGTGCGCATGTCCAGCGCGATATTAAATGTGCAGGGCCTCAAGTGGGCCATGGGATAAAACAGGCTGGTGATATCAAGGGTTCCGCCCATATCGATCCTGCATGGCGCAGAAGCGGAAATCCGGTCCTGTTCCAGAATCCCCCGCAGCTTTTCTGAACCGTGACGCGTTTTTTCGCTCATTTTCTCACCGCCTGCGCATCTGCGCCAGAACCTTGAGGCTGCGGGGCATCCTTCCCAGGTGATACGGGACAAAAGCCTCCATGGCAGCCTGGGCCTCTTTTACGGCCGTGCGGGTAAATCGCAATCTTTCAAGGACCTTGAAATTTTTTCCGCATATCCAGGCCAACTGCTTTACTGTTCCCTTTGAAATCCGCAGGCGTGTTGCCGACGCACCTGCCGCACATCCATTGCACACAATCCCGCCCTTTTCAAGATCAAAAATTACGTCCCCGGCGGCCATCGCGTCAAGCGGAATACCGCATGCGCCACAGGAATCAAGCTTCGGAGAAAGCCCGGAAATGCTTAAAAAATGCATCTGGAAAATTATGCTTATCTCTGCAGGCCCGGCCAGATCAAGGTCCAGTGCGTCAAGTGCATCGTATAAAAGCCTGTAAATCCCAGGCTGCGGCTTTAATTCCTCAAGCCAACCGTTTGTAAGCTCAGCCCAGTAACCCGCGTAAAGCGTTTTATAAACATCAGCCCGGATGCCTGCGAAAGGCGACTGCATTGAGGCCTCCCTGATAACTGGCATGCCGCCTTTCCTGCTTATGCTGCATACCAGCTCAAGGGCTGTAAACGGCTCAAGCAGACCTGAGAAACGCTTCCTGCTTTTCTTGGCATTCTTGGCAACCACGGCAATTTTCCCCTTTGCCAGGGTCAGAAAAGTTATTATCAAATCATAATCACCCTGGTCTATCCTGCGCAAAAGGATTGCCGGAGTTGAAAATTCCGACATGGCCTATATTCCGAGCAGAAATGTGGCAAGCTGAAAATAAAAGAAAACTGCCACGATGTCGATGGAGGAAGTTACGAAAGGACCTGTGGCAACTGCCGGGTCAACACCTATCCTTTCAAAAAGCATCGGAAGCAGGGATCCTATGAGCGCAGCCACCGACATGGAGCACAGCATGCCTGCTGACACGGCAATGCTGAATCCCACCACGCTGTACTGAATCTGGGCCAAAGCCGCCAGCAGAACCCCGTATATCAGGCCCAGCAGCACACCTACCGCCAATTCCTTTCCCACCACGTACCACAAATCCTGTGTATGTATGCGGCCGGTTGCAAGCCCGCGTACCACGATTGTTGAGGACTGGATTCCGACGTTTCCTCCCATGCCCATTATTACGGGAATAAAAGCTGCCAGATAAGAAATCTCCTGGAGGCTCGCCTCAAAATATCCGATAACGAAAATCGCTATCACACCGCCCACGCAGCTGGCAAACAGCCAGGGCAGCCTTATGCGGATACTTCTGAACACTGACTTGGTTTCAACAAATTCCTCGCCGACACCAGCCATTTTCAGAATATCCTCAGTGGCCTCTTCGCGGAAAATGTCAATGACGTCATCCACGGTTATAAGGCCCACCATGCGCTGTTCTGCGTCAACAACCGGTACTGCAAGGAAATTGTACCTGGCAACTATTTTGGCCACTTCCTCCTGATCCATGTCCGTGGTCACAGAAATCACATCAGTGGACATGAAATTTTTAAGCGGAGTGCCCGGAGGGACGAGCACAAGCTGCCTTAAGGAACACACACCCACGAGCCTTTGATTTTCATCCACCACGTAGATATAAAAGGGCATCTCAATGTCTTTGTATTCCTTGGACTGCAGAGTGGAGATAACCTCTCCCGCAGTCATTTCCTCAGGCAGGGCTATGAAATCCGGGATCATGATACCGCCTGCGGTATCGTCCGGATATTTAAGAAGGCTTTCTACATCCTCGCCTCCTTTCGCCCTTATTCTTTCAAGGACTTCATCTGCCTGCTCCTGGGGCAGAAGCTTTATAAAGGAGGCTGCGTCATCAGAAGGGGTTTTCTCCAGGATTTCAGCGAGTTCATCTATACTCAGGCCCTCTATGATCGAAAGCACCACGTCTTCGTCGAGCTCACTTAGTATCACGCCCTGCTCCTGGCGATCCCCTATCAACCTGAACAGCTCCCGCCTGTGGGAAACCGACAGGGAGGGAAACACGGTTGAAAGGTCAGCGGCATGGATTCTGGCTATGATCTTTCTGAGCCGGACATGCGACTCCCTGCGCAGCAGGCGTTTGATGGTTTCAATAAGTATGTAGTTTCGCTGAGTTGTCATTCTCTGCTTTCAGATTGTTCGGAAATGACCAGATCCGCCGGTTTTCCGGGTTCGGCAGCAATATCCAGGGGTTTGCCGTTTATTTTGATCTTTACAGCAGCGGGATCGCTTATGGAAAGCCTGAAACTGCGCCGGCCTGCAAGCTCAAGGTGGTCTTTCGGATCCAGCCTGTATTCATTTTCCTGCCCGCCGTCCACCACTATGGTTAGCGTAGTTCCATAAACTGCATCAATTGAAAGCACTTTTATCTTCGAGTCCGGATCATGAATCCATCCTTCTGCCTTCAAACCAGCAGTTTCGGCATTATTGTCTCCCGTACCGGAAGAAGGCTGAAGGGGTTTTTCTTCGCCGTCTTTGTCTCCTGCTGTATAGCCATCAGAATAGTTCAGGTCTTTTTCCAAAAGCCTTGCTCCATAAAGAGTTGCAGCTGCAACTGCAGCCATAACTCCGAGTGCAATGCCCATGCGCAAAATGTTTTTCCAGGGCGGCCCGAACTCTTTATACTCGAGTCCGACAGCGTCTTTCCTTGCCTTGCGGTCAATGTAATAGCGCTCTAAAACATCCTGCTTATCCACCCCGAGAGCGTCGGCATATGCCCGGAGAATCCCCTTTGTATAAACATCAGCAGGCATACGGTCAAAGTCTTCTGCCTCTATCCAGACGATCTGGCGCGGACTAAGGCAGAGTTCTTCCGCCAGCGCATCAAGGGATATTCCTTTTTCTTTTCTTATGGCTTTTAAATAGCGGCCGAATGACAAGGTATGCGCCCGCCCTGCTATCTGATTATTCTAATGTGGGCCTGCTGACGCAGCGATTTTATCCAGTCGTTGTATTTTTCATTCACCCGCTTGTCATAAAGCTTCTTGCGGATTTCATCCGAAACGTCTTCTATGGGTTCGGGCGAAGTGGCTATAATGTCTTCCACGTAAAATATCTGAAATCCGGGCCCTGTATCCACGACCCCGGAAAATTCACCTTCTTGCAGATCGCCTATCACTGACCTTAGATTTTCAGACAGATCCTGCAGGGCGAACTTTCCGAGCTCCCCTCCGTCCGATGCATTGGTGGCTTCGGAGAACTCGGCTGCAAGCCGGTCAAATGAGTCCCCCTGCTCCAGCTGCCAGAAAATCAGATTCATCCGTGCAAGGGCCCTGTCGGCTGCACCTGAATCCCCTGTCCGGCTAGGCTGCATCAGAATATTGCGGAGTTCATATTTTTTCTCTCCGCCGAACTCACCGGGGTTTTCTTCGTAATAACGACGGATATCCTCGTCTGTTACCACGATATTGGACCTTACCTTCCGATTGACCAGCATGCTGCGGAGCATCTGCTGCTTTATCTCGCTGCGGTATTCCTCCATGCTCATTCCCTGCATCTGCAGCGCCTGCCTGAGATCCTCGTCTGTATAGCGGTTTCTTTGTTTTACATCCTCTATTGCGGCATCCACATCACTTTCATCCACCTCTATGCCTGTTTCCTGTATCTGCTGATCGGAAAGCTTTTCATTTATCATCTCATCGATTATCTGCTCACGGGCCTCGTAGAACTCTTCAAGCCTTTGTTCCTCTGTAAGCTCACGGGACTCGAGCTGCTGCCTGACAGGTTCAAGTGCGCGGTCGAGTTCCCGCATGCGTATAACGTCGTCATTTACAACTGCCACCACCCTGTCAACAGTCTGCCCTGCGCCCGAAACCAGCGCTCCGCCGAGAACAAGAACACAGACAACTCCTGTAACAAGCAACCATTGAGGTCTGCAGAAACCATTCATTTTAACACACCTTTCTTATCTTAAACTAAAATTTTTAATTATTAACATATGTTGCGATTTCCATCAAGATCTTTTTAGCCTGGTTCATCAAACTGTTAATCCCGACGGACTTTGCCATTCGGATATACAGCGAATGTTCGGGCGTAAACCTGTAAGCCTCCGGATTCTGGGCAATCAGGTTCATTATTCCATGCGGATTTTTCTGGTGCTTCTCGGAAAACCAAACACACATGACTTCATGGGACAGGTCCAGCCGTTTCACACCAGCCCTGGCAGCCAGAATCCTGAGCATGATTTTGAGCAGAAGGTTAACCGCCTCGTCCGGCAACTCTCCGTAGCGGTCTGCCAGCTCTGATCTGAAATCCGAAACTTCCTTCAGATCCCTCATCCTGGCAAGCCTTCTGTAGGCTGCCATGCGCTGGTCAATATCAGGAACGTATGATTCAGGTATATAAACCGACACGGGTATATTGATCTCAGGCTCCAGAGGCTCTATCACCGGCTCACCCTTTAGACTGCTTACCGCCTCTTCCATTAGCTTTAAAAACATATCGTAGCCGACTGCCGCTATGTGCCCGGACTGCGATATCCCGAGAGCGGAGCCTCCTCCGCGGATCTTGAGGTCGTTCAATGCTATCTGAAAGCCTGCGCCGAGATCGCTGTGCTCCATTACCACCCTGAGGCGCTTTTGCGCATCCCTGGACATGGCAGCCTCCCTTGGAACGATCAGGTAGGCATAGGCCTGTGTGTCCGCCCTTCCGACGCGGCCGCGGAGCTGATACAATTGTGCCAGGCCCATGCGGTCGGCGCGGTTTATAATCATTGTATTGGCATTCGGTATGTCCAGACCGGATTCAACTATGGTGGTCGATATAAGCATATCGATTTCCCTGTTTATAAACTGATGCATGACCTTTTCAAGTTCGCCTTCGTCAAGCCTTCCGTGTGCCACGCCCAGCCTGACCTCGGGCACCATTTCCTTTATCCGCCTGGACATGTTCCATATTGTGTTGATGTTGTTATGCACAAAAAAGACCTGCCCGCCCCGCTCCATTTCCGCCCTGACCGCCTCTGCGATCACTGCCGGGTCGAACTCGCTGATATAGGATATTATCGGCTGGCGCAGCTCGGGCGGCGTGGTTATAACGCTTATGTCGCGCACTCCCAGCATGGACATATGAAGAGTTCTGGGAATGGGGGTTGCTGTCATTGACAGCACATCCACCGTGCTTCTCATCTTTTTGAGCTTTTCCTTGTGTCTCACCCCGAAACGCTGCTCCTCGTCCACGACAATCAGCCCGAGATCCTTGAATTCAATATCTTTTTGAAGAAGCCGATGCGTGCCTATAACAATGTCGACCTTTCCGTTACGCAGTTCTTCTGTGATCTCCTTTTGCTTTTTTCTGGTTTTAAAACGGCTTAAGCTTTCAATGTTTACAGGGTAGCGGGAAAATCGCTCCGCAAATGTGGCGTAATGCTGTTCCGACAAAAGAGTGGTGGGTACGAGAACCGCCACCTGCTTGCCGTCATTTACAGCCTTGAATGCAGCCCTAAGGGCCACCTCGGTCTTTCCGTAGCCCACGTCTCCGCAGATAAGCCTGTCCATGGGTGACGGTGACTCCATGTCCGATGTCACCTCTGAGATTGCCTTTAGCTGATCCGGGGTCTCCTCATAGGGAAAACCTGCTTCAAAGTCCTTGTAATAACTGTCTGCGGCATTGTATGCATGGCCTTTTCTCACCTTTCTTTCTGCGTAAAGATCCAGCAGTTCCCCTGCGATCTTTTCCACAGACTTTCTGGCCTTCTGCTTGACCTTGCCCCAGGAGGTTCCCCCCAGGCGGTCAATTACAGGTTCAGCCCCGTCTGCAGCCATGTACTTCTGAACCAGGTCCATGCGGTCCACCGGCAGAAACAGCTTGTCTCCGCCCCGGTATTCAAGCACGAGAAAGTCGCTTGTAATTCCTTCTATTGTTATTTTCTCCAGTCCCAGGTACCTGCCTATTCCGTGATCCACGTGGACCACCAGATCTCCCGCATTTAGATCGGAAAAATCAAGCAATGCCGACTGGGCGGCCTGGCGCTTCTCCCTGCGGCTTTTTCTGCCTGTTTTGGTGCCGAACACCTCCCTGTCAGTGATCACGGCAAGCCTCTGCGCAGGCCAGACAAAACCACCTGAAAGCCCCCCCGTGCATATGGCGCATACAGGTGAAGAAAGCGAGGCCTCTGAGAATGAATTAATAATTTCAGGGTCGATGCCGTAGCCCTCTGTCAGGTCCAGCAGCCTTTCTGCCTGGGCCTTGCTGCGGCAGACCATAATGGTTGCCAGTCCGCTGGCGCGGTTGTCTTCCACCCAGCCTGCAAGAGGCTTTAAACCCCGATCCTCGCGGCTGCGGTCACGAAGGGCATTTTCTATATCCGAGTTATCCTGTACCCCCAGATCAAGTACCTGTTCGCCTTCTGCCTCACGCACCTGCCCGGACAGAACCCCCACAAGATGAAAACCAAGGGACTGCCTGGATTCCAGAAGTGATTTTGCGGTATCGAAATCCTGGTAAATGTGGTCAGGAGGTACGCACATCCGGTTGTCGCTGCAGGCTGAAGCGTAATTGCGGGCTGCAAGATCTTCTTTTTTTCTGGCCGCCTTTTCCACCTCTGGCGTATCAAACTCCACCATGAGTATCCGGTCGGGAAGATAATCAAACACCGTGTCAGGCTCAGGATAAATAAGGGGCAGCAGGCTTTCAATCCCGGCAAACACGCCTTCACTGGAAAGCCTCTCAACAAATTCATCTTCTGCGGACCTGTCCAGACCGGCCTTTATACGCTGGTCCCTGGCCCTTTCAATAACATCGTTTGCCTGTTGCCTGTATAAAATCGCCTCCCTTGCCGGCAGCACCACTGCTTCGTCAGCAGAGATCGTCTTTCGCTGCGTGGAGGCTGAAAAAAACCGCAGGGAATCAACAGTGTCTCCGAAAAACTCTATTCTGACAGGATTGTCGTACATGGGTGAAAATACATCCAGGATTCCCCCGCGGATACTGTATTCCCCGGGTTCCTCAACCATGGCTGTATTGGCGTAGCCGCCTGCATTGAGCTTTTCAATCAGCCTGTCGCGATCCGCATCCTCGCCTGTCATGATCAGTTCGGCATAATCGCACAGATCCCTTCTGGGAATAATTCTCTGCAGAAGTGTCTCTGCAGGGGCCACCACGATCGAGGGCGTATTTCCTGCCACTGCCAGCTGGTAGAGTATTTTTATCCGCCTGGCAGCGGTTTCGTTGTGATAAGCTATCCTCTTAAACGGCAAAATATTGTATGGCGGAAACAAATAAACCGGCGGCGCCTCATCCGTATCCGAGAAAAAGGCCAGATCCTGTGCAAGGTTTTCACCCTCCGCAGACGAAGAGACAACAACAAACATGGGCCGTCTCAGCTGTCTGCTCAGACGGCTTAACATATAGGCTCTTTCAGCCCCGGCAGCGCCGGTGCATGACACTCTTGGCACACCCTGGCACAAAAGCTCTGATACATACTGAACCGGGCTTTGATCCTCAGCCTGCCCGGCAAAAGACAATGATTTGTTTTTTTTCCTGTTCATAAAAAAATTCCGAGTTGCGGTTTTCATGTATTTCAGCGCATTGGATCCACCCAGAAACGGCTTGACTCCGGAAACATTTACATGATAACTATTTTTTCCCTGTTGCCGACGTAGCTCAGCAGGCAGAGCAGCTCACTCGTAATGAGCAGGTCAGCGGTT
>JBKHES010000065.1:0-12096 GCA_046540695.1 Desulfobacterales bacterium | reverse complement strand
TCCTTCGGGATAGATCATGATTTTTCCGGAAATGGCGGTATTTCAGCAAAAACTTGCTTCCATGCCGGTTAAAGATGCAGCAGGAGCTCTATATGAGGAATTAAGACAGCATGGTTCCGGTCTGGCAGAGCTTTGCGGTTCCCCGGTGGCCGTGGCGGTGGGAAGCCGCCGCATTGACAGGATTGATGAGGTTGTGGCCGGGGTTGTGAAGTTTTTAAAGAACCTGGGAGCCAGGCCTTTTGTTGTTGCTGCCATGGGAAGCCACGGAGGAGCCACTGCTGAAGGCCAGAAAGCCCTGCTAGCGGGCTACGGCATCACCGAGCAGGCTATGGGAGTGCCTGTTGCTGCTGACATGGATACTAAAGTAATAGGTCACACCAGGGCCGGGCTGCCCCTTCACATTTCAAAAGCAGCCCTTGCCGCGGATCACGTAATTGCAGTCAACAGGATCAAGCCGCATACAAAGTTCTGCGCGGAAATAGAAAGCGGTCTTTGCAAGATGCTTGCAGTCGGCCTTGGCAATGCCGAGGGCGCATCCGCATGCCACCGTTTCGCCCTTGAAAATTCATTTTCATTTATCGAGTCAGCAGCAGCAACTCTATTGCAGTGCATTAGCGTGCCCCTGGCAGTGGGGCTAATCGAGGACGGCTACTGCAGGCTTTCCCAGATACGGGCAGTGCCTGGCAGTTCAATGATAGATACTGAAAAGACGATGCTGAAAAGAGCTTATTCCATGCTGGCGACAATTCCTTTTAAAAAGATTGATGTTCTGGTGGTGGACAGGATTGGAAAAGACATTTCCGGCATTGGCATGGATTCCAACGTAACAGGACGTCACCGGGATATCACAGGGAATTTTTTCATTGCCCCTGATCCGTCGCGGATATTTGTGCGTGAACTTTCACCGGCAAGCCACGGAAACGCAAACGGCATAGGTCTGGCTGATGTCACCACCAGCAGGCTGGTTTCACAGATAGATACGCAAAAGACAGCAGTAAACGCAACAGCCGCCATTTCTCCGGAAAAAGCCGCTGTTCCCATGCATTTTCAGGCCGATAAAAAGTGCATTGAAACCTGTATTCATACAGCGGGCATTGAAAACGGGGAAAAAGCCCGGATTGTGAGAATAAGGAATACCGCTTCGCTGGAATTCATCGAGTTATCAAGGCCGCTTGAAAACATGGCTGATCCCGGTGCCCGGCTGAAAAGAATTACCGGCTGGCGCGGCTGGGAATTCGACGATTCAGGCAATCTTTTTGAATTTTACCCTGGTATGTGAAATGGTGTTTAAAGACATTGAGACTTGGCTGGGCAGGGTCCGGGCAGTTTTTGAGCCAGGGCCTTTCAGGGTTTTGCGTATTTATCTGCCTGAAACATTCAGCGATGAACCCTGTTTTGAGCCCCGGGGCTTTGGCAGTCAAGCCACGGATTCCGAAACTTTTACCGAGGCGGAGGATTTATGCCGCATGATACTCGGTTATCTGGATAACAAAAAACCGATTGATCCGCCCTGGCAATGGCTGCGGTTTGAAGGGCTGACCGTCCTTCAAAAACAGGTGCTGAAGGCCGCCGGAAAAATCCCTTTTGCAGAGACAAGAACCTACGGCGAGATTGCAGCTGCAGTCGGAAAACCCGGTGCTGCGCGTTTTGTGGGCAATACCATGGCTGCAAACCCTTATCCGCTGATCATACCCTGCCACCGGGTTATAAAAAGCAGCGGGGATGCGGGCGGATTCGGGGGCGGGGCCAAAATGAAAAAAAACCTGCTGGCCCATGAAGCCGGCGCTGAACACACGGTGCTTGCGCATCGTAAATGAGTGTGGTATTTATATTAAAATGAAACAATACGTTATTGACGAACTCAAGGAAGATGACACAAACAGGCTGCAAAGCCTTCTGACCGAACGCTTCGGCCCGGCCGTACTGGACAGGGTTTACTGGGTGCCGCTGGACCCTGAATACTACACTTATGTCCAGGCCGCCCATGAAGACTGCCATCCCCTGTATTTCGCCCTGCAGCTCAAGCCCGGGGTCCTGGCGGGGGAGTTTCTGGTGCGCACCCACAACCGTATGCGCTGCGAATGCATGGGGTACGCCACAGAGGCCCAGCAGGCCTGGTTTATCAGGCTTATAAACAGCATTGTCAGTGAACTCGGCATTGCCGCATAAATTTTTAAAAGGCAGCAGAAGAGCTAAAATATGCTGAAAATCACTCCCCTGGGCGGACTGGGCGAAATCGGCTTAAACATGATGACCATAGAGTCGGGCGATTCAATAGTGGTCATAGACGCGGGACTTATGTTTCCCGAGGACTACATGCTCGGGGTTGACTACGTGATACCTGACATGGGCTATCTGCTGCGTTCAAAGTCCAGGCTGAAAGCCGTGGTTCTCACCCACGCCCATGAAGATCATATCGGTGCGCTGCCGTATCTTTTAAGGGAGGTCAATCTCCCGGTTTACGGCACTTCCTTTACCCTCGGCATGGTTTCTCACAAACTCGAAGAACACGGCCTGCTTGCATCAGCATCGCTCAATGTCATACAACCCGGGACTAAACTGGATCTGGGGCCCTTTACCTTTGAATTCATAAGGGTTCATCACAGCGTGGTCGACGGTGTGGGAATGGCAATAGACACGCCTGAAGGCCTGGTGGTGCACACGGGCGATTTCAAGATTTCCGATTCCACGATTCAAGGGCTTGCAACAGATGTTGACGCCTTTTCCAGGTGCGGCGACAGGGGAGTGCTCGCCCTGTTGTCAGATTCAACCAATGTGGAGCGTGAAGGCAGGACCACCTCGGATGCCACCGTGCGCAAAAGCCTGCAGGCAATTATTGAAAACAGCACAGGCAGGGTTATTGTCGCACTTTTCGCCTCCAATATTTCAAGGATACAGCAGGTTGTAAACATAATCAAAAACAGCAACAGAAAGATCACCTTTAACGGCCGCAGCATAGAGCTGAGCACAAGGGTGGCAAAACAGTTAAATCTTCTTAAGATCCCGGATAACCTTGAAATTCCCATTGATGAAGTGGACAGGTACCCTGATGAACGCCTGGTTATTATGACCACCGGAAGCCAGGGGGAACCAATGTCAGCTCTTGCAAGAATGTCTAGCGGCACCCACAGGCAGATAAGGATCAGACCCGGCGACACTGTGGTGCTTTCCTCCAAGTTCATACCCGGAAATGAAAAGGCCATTGCCAAGATCATAAACAACCTTTTCCGCAAGGGTGCAAATGTAATATACGAAAAAATATCAGACATCCATGTATCGGGTCATGCCTTTCGCGATGAACTAAAGATGATGATCGAGCTGACAAGGCCGGAGTACGTAATTCCCATCCACGGAGAATACCGTCATCTTTACCATCACGCCCAGCTGGCGGCCGAGTCCGGGATACCGCGTGACAATGTGCTTCTGGCGGAAAACGGCGACATGGTTTTTTTTGAAAAGCAGGGCGCCAGGATAGGCGACCGGATCGCAACCAGCAGGGTGCTGGTGGACGGCAAGGGAATAGGCGACGTTGGCCGCCTGGTTTTAAAGGAACGGCGGCTTCTTTCAGAAGAAGGCATGGTTGCGGTAACCATGGCCATAGACGAAGATACGGGATTTGTTGTTTACGGCCCGGAAATCGTGTCCAAGGGGTTTGTTTTCGAATACGAAACAGGCCACATCATAGAAGACGCAAAGTGCGTGATCCTTGAAATCGTGGATGAAGCCGTTGACCTTCCTCATCCGGCCGAGATGATAAGACAGCGGCTTCCGGGTGCCCTGCGGGAATATTTCAGCTTTACAATAAAGAGGCGCCCCTTGATTCTTCCGTTCATACTGGAGGTGTAGCCCGGGTTGGCAGCATCAACTTTAAAAAAGAGCAGTCCACTGAAATGACGATCCGAAGGGAAATCGCAGGTATTCTTGTTTTCTTTCTGGTTGTGTTTACAGCCGTGAGCCTTTTATCCTACAGCTCTGCTGATCCCTCGTTTAATAATGTGGTGGATTCCGCAAGGGTGGAAAATTTTTTCGGGCTTGCCGGAGCTTATGCCGCAGGTCTTCTTGTGGGCCTTTTCGGGGTTGGCGCTTTCTGGATACCGGTTCTGCTGTTTTTTTCCTGCGTGCGGTTCTATACCCACGATTCCCGTATGTCTCCGTGGCTTGCGGCATCCGGCGGGATACTTATGCTGTTGTCCACGGGCGCGCTCGCCGCATTGTTTGAAGACAGCTACATGATTTTCGGCACCCGTTATCCCGCAGGGGGAATGCTTGCGCTTCCGGTTGCTGTTATTTTAAATGAGTTTGCCAACTGGACGGGCGCCCTTGCAGTCCTGGCTGTGATTTTAGCCATAGGCTTTATTCTTACCACCGGGATATCACTTGTAGCTGTTTTAAAAAACACATTTAAACTGGCAGTAAGAGCCTGGACGCAGGCGGCCGGAATACTGCGGCGTTTTTTGAAGATAGTACAGGGATTCAGGATTCCGAAAATCAGTATACGCCGGGCGGATAAAAAAAAGCAAAATACCGGCCCGGCTGCTGCGGAAATCCCGGAATATTCAGCTCCGGAGGCCCTTGCTGACAAAAAGCGGCAATCCTCCGCACGGGTCCGTATCAAGGAGCCAGCTCCTGCAGCCAATGTTTCCGCACGGGCGCCGGCAAAGCAGCAGTTGCTGGAATCCATGAAAATACAGGAAGGCTTCCGGCTGCCCCCGCTGGATTTCCTGGAGGATTGTGAGTCAGGTTCAGACAAGGTGGATCATCAGTATTTGCAGGAACAATCAAGGACACTGGAGCAGAAGCTGCTGGATTTCGGTGTTCAGGGAAACGTCACAGAGGTTTTGCCCGGGCCGGTGATTACCAGGTACGAGTTTTCCCCGGCCCCTGGGGTCAAGATCAACAGGATCGTCAACCTTTCGGATGATCTGGCCCTGGCATTAAAGGCCCTGAGCGTGCGCATAATAGCCCCGATTCCCGGAAAGGCCGTGATCGGAATCGAAATTCCCAACAAAAAAAGGGAGGTAGTGGGCTTCAAGGACCTTGTGGCTTCTTCAGTGTTCAGAAATTCAGCTTCCAGGCTGACAATCGCCCTGGGTAAAGACATAGTGGGCTATCCGGTGGTGGCTGATCTCCAGGGCATGCCTCACCTGCTTATTGCCGGTGCCACCGGCACCGGAAAAAGCGTGGCTTTAAACACCATGATTACAAGCATCCTCTATAAGGCAACACCAGAGGAGGTCAAGCTCATAATGATCGATCCCAAGAGGATCGAACTTTCAAATTACGACGGCATCCCTCACCTGATTGCCCCGGTTGTAACAGAGATGAAAAAGGCCACCAATGCGCTGTTCTGGGCTGTGCGCGAGATGGAAAGGCGTTACAGGCTGCTTTCAGAAAAAAGGGTCCGAAACATTGAACAGTATAACGCAAAGATCTCAAAGGAAAAAGTGCCTGATGACCAGCCGCCTCCGGAAAAGCTCCCGTATGTGGTGGTCATAGTTGATGAACTTGCGGATTTGATGATGGTTTCTTCACGTGACGTGGAAGTAAGCCTTACCCGCCTTGCCCAGATGGCCAGGGCTGCGGGGATTCATTTGATTCTGGCAACACAGAGGCCCTCGGTGGATGTTCTCACCGGCCTTATCAAGGCGAATTTTCCAACCAGGCTTTCGTTTCAGGTTTCCTCAAAGATCGACTCCCGCACCATAATTGACACGAGCGGTGCTGAAACCCTTCTCGGAAACGGTGACATGCTGTTTCTGCCGCCGGGCACGGCCAGGCTCCAGCGGATCCACGGAGCTTTTGTATCCGAAGACGAGGTGACAAAGGTAATCGAGTTTTTAAAGGCCCAGAAGGCCCCGGAATACGATCACGAGGTGGTTGAGGCTCCTGCCGCGGACAAGGAGGATAAAAGCCGGGAGGACTACGACGAGCGCTATGATGAAGCAGTCGCCCTTGTGACAAAGACGGGCCAGGCATCTATTTCCATGGTTCAGCGCCACCTGAGAATCGGCTACAACCGTGCTGCAAGAATGATCGAGGTCATGGAAAAAGACGGGGTCGTGGGGCCGTCAGACGGAGTAAAGCCCAGGGAGGTGCTTGTGGGTAATAATTACGACGATATCTCCTGATTTGTAGTTTTTATCATCCAGCAAACCATCCGGCTATCTCTGCGGGGGAGAGGGGGCCAGTTTTTCCATGAGGGACCACATGCGCTCAACAGGTCTGGTCACAGGGCTTGAAAGCCTTTTTACTTCGTAGTCGCCGGCGGTTCCCTCAACGCGCACCTGCATTGCCAGTCTCCTGAACAGGTCGACGGTGTAGTGCTTGACCCAGTCAACAACCGGAATCCGGTTCAGGATCCCGTCTGTTTTTGCAGCTGTTACAAGTAGTTCAAGCTTCTGATCCGTGAACGCGAGATCATTTTTCAGTCCCAGGGTGCCTTCCAGGTGCATTGGAACTGATCCGCCTGTCAAAAGCAGATCCTTTATCCTGATCCTTCCGTCATTAATTTCAAAGTTGCCGTATGCATCTGTTATTGGGCTTCTCCTTGGCATCCGCAGATCAAGAACACTGAACACTGAGGCCAGCACGGGAAAGTCATAAAGAATGCCCCGTGCGATCAGTATTTCTCCGCCGCCGGTAATGGATTCTGAATCAAAGCCTTTTCCCTCAAGCTCTATTTGCCCGCGCATGCTCCCGGAGGGAGCACTCCTGCCTGTTACGCCGAAGGTGGTAAAAATGCTTTCAAGGTCTATCCTTACAGGCGAGATATCTGCTTTCCAGGTTCTGTCGCCTGTATTGAATGCAAGATCACTGAAACGTATGCTTCCTCCATATGCATTCATCTTCATTTCAGCGATTTCCAGTTTCTCCCCGTCATAGGAGAACTCACCCGCAAGACGGTTGGCATCCAGCCTGTCAAGGTTGATCCTGTTCATGTCAAAGGCGCCATCCACCATTATATCATCGGCCTTGGTGCCTGAAAACTCGAAACGCGAGGTCCCGGCGGCAGATGCAATGAAGCCGTCTTTCATATCCATGTTATGGATAACAGCAGAAACATTGCCGTTATCAGGCATCCCGTCCTCTGTGAAGGATTCGAACTCGGCGGTTATTTCGCACTGTCCGGTAATGTCGTATTTTTCAAGTTTTTTGCCGAAAGGAAGGCGGCTGTAGAGCTTATCGTCAAGGGCAATATTTTCTGATTCAAAGCGAAATTCGGCATCCGAGGCGTCACCTGCCGGAATCGTTCCTCCTGCCTGAAAACCGGCCCCGAAGATATCTCCCCTGAAGTCGGTGAATCTTGCACCTTCGTTGTCCATTGAAAGATGTCCGTACCAGGCGTCTGCGACACGACCATGTTCCTTGTGGTGCACGGATACGTTTCTTAAGTCAGCCTGTACATGCATGTTTTTTAATGCCTCGGCAGGCGATTTTTTCTCAGGACGCCAGTTGCTGCCTGTTAATTCAACGTCATAGCTGCCGTGTATCCCCCAGGGTCCACTGTCAAGGTCCAGCCATTTCAGCAGCTCGCTGTTTATGGGCAGGCCGCGACCGTGGAAGGTGAAATCCGCGTTAAGCGAGTCCTCGTATTTCAGGGTTATGTCCCCCTGAAGGGTGCCCCCGTTTATATAGCCCCTGCACTCGTTAAAAGATACTTTTCCGGTACCTGAATTCCACTTAATCCGCGTGGCCGGGTTGCTGACAGTAAAGGGGAGGCCCGGAAGTTCTGACTGCTCTGCCCTGACTTCCAGGTCCAGCCCCGCGTGACCGGATGCAAGCACTATTCTGCCGTTTGTCTCGGCATCCCCGATCTGCATGTCTTTTACCACCGACCTTATATTTTCGGGCATAAGAACATGCATGTCTTTATCCGCCCTGATTTCGCTCAGGGAAAATTCCAGGCGGTGATCCTTCAGATCGCTGCCTTCAAATCCGAGAAATCCGGTGAGTTCAACCTTGCCGTCCGAAACCCAGCCGCTTGCTCCGCGTATCTTTACGTTGCCGGGCGAGGACACCTCGAAATCAGCCTCAATTTCGTCAGCTTCGGTATTTATTCCGGTAAAATAAGCAGAGCCATCGCGAACTGATACATCCGCCTCGTAATCCAGGCCCCGGTCCCTGCTCCAGCGCGCGATTGCCGTGATATTAAATCGCCCTTCGCGCAGCCGGGCATTGATATCCTTGTATATCCGGAATTGTTCGCGAAAATTTTTTATGAGCTCAAAATCCATGTGCCCTGCATCCGCCCTCATCCAGGCGCGCTGCACTCCTTGACTGTCAAAGCTGAGCCCGGCAGACGGCAGCTCAACAATGCCGTCGGCGGTTTTAAACACTCCGTTATTAAAAGTAAGGGTGCGGGCCTTGAAAGACAATCCCGCAGAAATGCTGCCTGTGACTTTTCCGCCGGATTTCAGGCTTGAAGGATCAAAACTCAGCTTTTCCGTGCTGATTTCCGGCAGGGAGGATATGTCAAAATCTTTCGCCTGTATTTGCGCTTTTATTCCTGACGGAGCCAGGTTCATGTTAAGATTCGCATGGTTTTCGCAGTTACCGTGACAGACCCTCCCTGATATGTCTGCGCCGCCCGCGCCGGAGCCGGAGGCACGCAAATTTTTAACGTGAACAGGTTTTTCCAGGGCAGGATGCAAAAGATGCAGACTGCCTCCGCGGACGTCAACTGAAGGGATCCGGCGGACCGGACCTGTTTTAAAATCCCTGGACATCAGCCACTTAATGGAAGATCCGTCCAGCCTGACTTCAACATCGCTTATGGTTATGCTGTCGGGCATGTATCTGCCTGAAATAAGAGAAGCAAGGCTTAGGTCGAATTTTAACCCTGAAATGCGAACTGTCTTCTGCTTTCTGTCGTCATCTGCTGCACGGGGATCGATCGTAAATGAATCAATGGTCCCCCCGCTAAAAAAACTTATGGAAATCCCTTCAATTTCGACATCCGCATCAAGGCTTCTGCCTATTGTTTTTTCAATGTGTCCTGCCAGCAGCGGCGACAGCAGAAGCGTTGCTGCATGGATAATCACTACAGCGCAGAAAACAAGAACTGCTGCTGTCAAATATTTTGTGGATCTCTGCATAATATTGCCGTATCTGTCCGTATAATAAAGATTGAACTCCTCCGACTATGGTAAAGGACCCGCAAAAGCTGACTGAAGCCGCCCGCTATGAGTGCGGAGACTTACTTCCGGTCCTAATCGTCTTGCCGGGGAGCAGATTCCTCCTCCTGCCTCGGCATACCTGAATCAGGTCCTTGCTGCGGGTCTTCTTCGAGCAGTAATTTGCCGCTTATCCTGTCAAACGCCTTTTCCAGGGAAACATCCATTGCCACCACGTCTCCCTGCGTGACTATCAGGCGCTGCAGTTGCGGGATTTTAAGCTTGTCTGAGGCGCTTAAGTAAACCGGCTGGATGTAGAAGACCACATCAGCCATGGGCAGTATTATCATCCGCCCCCTTTTAACCTCCGAACCAGCCTGATCCCAGAGGGTAAGCTGTTCTGCGATTGTCGGATCCTGGTCTATAAGCGCGCCGATCTGGGAGGGCCCGTACACCTGCATTCCCTTCGGAAAACTGTAGACATAGAACTTGCCGTAATTGGGCTCGTCGCATCGGGCCATAACAAGCGAACGCAAATTGGGGCGGTTTTCAGGGCTCATGGGCGATATCAGGAGAAACTCGGGTTTGTCTTTTTCTATCAGGTCCAGAGTCAGGTAATAGGATCGCATGGACTGGGAACCGATTTCCCTGATTTCCTCTTCTTTTTCCTTCTGGTGAGCGAACTCCCAGGCGTCTTCTTCCCTGTAAAAGGTTTTCGGATTTGTCTGGTGGTATTTCTTGTAGATTTCCATCTGTATTTCAAAAATATCCTTTGGATACCTGACATGGGACCTGACCTCCGAGGGCATTTCATCTATAGGCTTGAGAAGTCCCGGATAAATCCTGTCGTATCCTTTAATTATAGGATCTTCAGTATCGGCAATGTAGTAGTCCACAGATCCGTCGTATGCATCAACAGTTATTTTCACAGAGCTGCGAATGTAGTTGTACCCCTCGTCGGCATACGGCTCTGAATTCGGATACCACCTTGAGCGCGTGTAAGCGTCCTGTATCCAAAGAAGGCTGTCTTCGGTGGCCACCAGGTAAGGATCATTGTCGAGCCTGAAATAAGGAGTAAGGTGATCAATGGCCTCCCTGATGTTTCTTCGGAACAAAACCTTGCTGTCCTGGTTTGTCCTGGTGGTGAAAAGAATGTTTCTGTCGTTGAAATACATGGAAAACAAAAGCTTTCGGAAAAGAGAATCAACCGGGATTCCTCCTTTTCCGTCGTAATTGGCGTTGGCAAAAGTGTCTCCGAGGGGATAGTCCATTTCCCCTGCGTCATTTGGTGCTATGACGTATTCCAGGTCTTCAAGCCCGTAATATATACCGGGCCTGTCAACAGAGAGGCCGAATTCGGATTCAGGTGTAATTCCCTTGATAAACCATCGCATCAGTTCCTCGCCGCTCTGTGCCGCGGGCGACATTACAAGGCCATAGCCGTGTGTGTACTGCAGGTGCCTGTTGGTCCATTTCCCCCCGGAGTCGGGAAGCCTTTCAAGGTTTATCTCCCTGGCAGCCAGGTTGACCTGCTGGCGCCGGCCCTCCACGTTGTATCTGTCCACGTCAACTCCGGTGAAATTGTAATAGGGCCTTATACTCTGGAGCTGGTCGTAGACGTCCTCGAGAAGGTATCGGTCCCATACCGGAACGTTTTCTATGTTGCGGCTTAAAGCTTTGCCTGTAGCCCCCCACGGAATTTTTCCAACACGGTAGTCCCGGGTTTCAACGTCTGAAAGGCCGTATGCTTCCAGAGACGCGGAAATACTGTTTTCAATATAGGGCTGTTGCCTGGAAAGTTCATTGGGCTCAACGATGTATTTCTGGACAGCGCCGTGGATGAAATCCGTGTTTCCCAGTCCGAATACTGCAAGAAATAAAAGCACCAGCCCGGCTGCGGGAGCCAGGCCTTTTCTGAAATTTATGTAATACAGGACACCGGCAACAGCCGCTGCCCATAATACAACCGAGGCCCAGATAAGAGGAAGGCTGACATGCATCTGTGTATAGCCGGGCCCGAAAAAAAGGGGCATGTGATCGGAGTTGTAGAGCAGGCCGTATCTTTTGAGAAACAGTCCCCACCCCGCAAGAACAGCAAGGATAACAGCCAGTACGTTTAAATGGATTTTCGCCCCTCTTGGCAGAGACATGCCGCTTCCACCCAGCATCCTGAGCTTTATCCTGTATAAAATGAGGGAAGCTGCAACGGCTATGGCCGCTGCAATCAAGAGCCGCTGCTCAAGCAGGATGTGGAGGGGGTATGAGAAAAGATAAAAGCCCGCATCCCTTCCAAAGGCCGGGTCTGTTGCGTTTGCCCCTGGTGCGAACAGATAGAAAAGAAACCTTTCCCACTTTTCAAAAAGCGGCATGGCCATAAATATCGAAAGCAAAAGACATACCGGGGTATAAACCTTCATGGAGCCTGTCCGGAACATTCGGACAAGCTCCCGGTATCGTATCCTGCGGTTTTTGTCCTTTTTTTCAGGCCCGGCCATCCCGGTTGCCAGAAACCTGGATGCAACCCAGAAATTAAGAAACAACAGCACAAAGAAAAACAGGGTGACACCCGCAAACACAAGATACTTGTAAAATATCCTCAGAAAAAAGTATCTGCCGTATCCAAGCGAATCAAACCACCAGTAATCCACCAGGAAATCCAGATAGATAAGGTAGAATGCCACGTATCCTGCTGCTGCAAGCACAGCAACCGCGGCAATGCCAATCAGCCAGCGTTTCCATTTCTGCATTGGTATTTTCCCTGCCCCGGGAACACACCCCGGGGATAATATTGTAAAAAGATGTAACAGCGCTGATCCAGGACTCTATATTACAGCGATTTGTACGGTTGTCAACCGGCAGCCGCAGCAAACAGCAATTGCGGGTAAAACAAGAAAAGTCAGGGCTTGGACCAAGGGATCTTCAACATTGCCTTGAGAACCGGGATAAAACCGGGTTAAATGTGTTCCTGGCGGCTCTTTTTCTA
>JBKHES010000064.1:0-12301 GCA_046540695.1 Desulfobacterales bacterium | reverse complement strand
CAGCCCGGAATTTTTTCACAGGCATCTCAGCAAAAGACAAAACCCTTAATAACTACAACGGCCTGTTCCACGAAATCTACAATGAGTCCCGGGAACAGCGGCAACGGGTAATTGCCGATCTTGAAAACTGGCTCCTTGAGCGTATCAGCAGATGAGGCTGCTTCAATGTTTCAGATGATCCGGGAATGGTTTAACCAGCGCTTTTCCGACCCCCAGGTGCTAATTCTGTGGGCCATTCTTCTCGGCGGATTCGTGTGTGTGCTCCTGCTGGGCGAACTTGTACAGCCGGTTTTCGTCGGCCTGATCATTGCTTACCTGCTCGAAGGGGTTGTGGGCCGCCTTGAGAGCCTGCGCATACCAAGGGCAATTGCAGTGACTGCTACATTTGCCGTGTTTATGATATGCCTGTTCGCGCTGGTAATAGGCCTTCTTCCCCTGCTTTCGCGCCAGATTGCCCAGCTTATCCAGGAACTTCCCACACTGATTTCAAACGGGCAGAAACAGCTCATGCAGCTGCCCGAGCGCTATCCCGAGCTTATTTCAGAGCAGCAGGTCAGACAGGTGATAGATTTTCTAAAAACAGAGCTGACCCATATGGGACAGAATGTCGTGGTCTTTTCAGTGGCCTCTGTTAAAAACCTGATTAACCTTCTGATTTATCTCGTGCTCGTCCCCTTGCTCGTATTGTTTTTTCTCAAGGACAAACACAGGCTGCTCGGGTGGTTTACCGGCATGCTGCCCAAAAACCTTGAACTGGCAACAGAGGTCTGGCACGAAGTAAACGACCAGGTGGGCAACTTCGTAAGAGGCAAAATATGGGAAATCATCATCGTATGGTTCGGCAGCTATCTGACGTTTTCCTTTCTCGACCTCAATTATGCCATGCTGGTTTCCCTTTTCATAGGGCTGTCCGTTCTTATCCCCTATATCGGTGCAACTGTCATGACCATACCCGTGGTGCTGCTGGCGTTTTTTCAGTGGGGCATGAGCCCGGATTTCACATACACTGTAATCGCGTACGGCATAATACAGCTAATCGACGGCAACATACTCGTGCCCCTTCTTTTATCCGAAGTGGTGAACCTGCACCCGGTTGCCATTATCGTCGCGATACTGGTCTTCGGCGGTCTTTGGGGCATATGGGGACTTTTCCTGGCAATTCCGCTGGCAACCCTTGTACACGCTGTAATCAAAACCTGGTTTTCCAAAAAACCGTTTAAAAAACCGGACCAGTAAACACAGGAGGCATTTATGCGGCAGATCGACCACCCAAAGGTCTACCTGGTGGCCAAAACCATGCTGGTGACCGAAGGCTTAAACGCCTATTTAAAAGACATTGGAGATCCGGACTGGCAGACAGAAAGCAGCATCTCGGATGCGGAAAACCTGATCGAGGCGGCAGGGCGAATGTGCTACAGGAGCTGGCAGCCCTACGATCCCGCCAAACCCGAAGCCTCCAATCCGAATGTCACCAATGTCCGGCGCGGCAATGACAGATACATAGCAAACGTTTTAAAAAGCGGACACGGATCAGTGCTGGAGCACGCAAACGCAACCTTTATCTGCAGAAACGTATCCCGGGTTTTCACACATGAGCTTGTAAGGCACAGGGCCGGAATGGCCTATTCACAGGAAAGCCTCAGGTACGTGCGCCTGGATGACCTGCCGGTCTGGGTTCCTGATTCCGCGCGCTCCAATCCGGAAGCTGAAAAAAAGTTCAGCGAGGTAATAGATTTTCTGGAAAAATCCCAGAAGGAGCTTGCCGAAATATTCGGCATAGAGGAGATAGACGAGTTTTCCAGGAAAAAAATGCTGACCTCAATGTTTAGAAGGCTTGCCCCAATAGGCATAGGCACCAGCATAATGGTCACAGGCAATCTCAGGGCATGGCGCCACATAATCGGGATGCGCACATCAGTGCACGCAGAAGAAGAAATCAGGCTGGTGGGCGATCAGATTGCCGGGATCTGCAAAAAGGAATTTGCAAACGTGTTCCAGGACATGTACAAGAACGAGGAATCAGGGGAGTGGGTTTTTGACCATTCAAAAGTATAATTACTTTTTAATCTTCAATAATTGCCGCCACCCCGGCCGGTCCTGCCGGGCCCCGGGTAACTTTTAAGAATGCAAGCCGTAAAATTTGAAAACAACCGTATTTCCGTTACTGAAACCCCGATTCCGCGGACGGGACAAGGCGAAGCCCTTGTAAAAGTTTCAATGGCCGGAATATGCGCCACTGATATGGAAATCTTAAACGGGTATGCCGGCTTTTCCGGCATACCCGGCCACGAGTTTTCAGGTACAGTGGAATCAGCACCGCAATCCCCGGATATGGAAGGAAGGCGGGTGGTTGCGGATATAAACTGCGGCTGCGGTAAATGCCCGTGGTGCATGTCCGGTGACTCCAGGCACTGCGAATCCAGGACGGTAATAGGTATAAGGGGAAGAAACGGGGCGTTTGCAGAATACCTGACAGTTCCGGTGAAAAACCTCCATTTTCTCCCGGAATCAGTGGACAATACCCGTGCGGTTTTTGCAGAACCTCTTGCAGCGGCACTTGAGATCACTCAGCAGCTTCACATAAAAAACAAGGACCGCATTGCCGTGCTAGGAGACGGCAAGATGGGTCTGCTTGCAGCGCTTGCACTAAAACACCATGCCGGAAGCCTGGTACTTGCCGGACGTCATCCTGAAAAACTCTCAATTGCCTCAAAACAGGGTATTGACACAATACAGCTCAGTCCGGGTGATTCCGACGAGACCACGACCCCGTGGCTCGGTCGGTTTGACATCGTGGTGGAGGCAACCGGCAGCCCTGACGGCATAAGCACAGCACTCGGACTGGTGCGTCCCGAGGGCACGGTGGCTGTAAAAACAACTTCCAGCGGCAGCTCGCAAATTGATCTTTCAGCCGTTGTGGTTCACGAAATCACCATTATGGGTTCCAGGTGCGGAGACATGGACCTTGCCCTGCGGTATCTTGAAAACAGGTGGGTGGACACGGACCCGCTTTTGGAAAAAATATACCCGTTTTCAGACTTTAAAAATGCCTTCAGGCATGCCGGGCAAAGGGGCAGCCTGAAGGTGATGATAGACATGTAAGGATGATTTACCCTCTCAGTCAAAAAGCTTTTTAAAGCCTTCTTCCAGGACTTTTTCAGTACCTTTTTCCCTGAGTTTCTTTCTTAACCCCGAGCGATCCACCGACAGCTTCGGATCTGAAACAGAACCTGACACTGCAACCGGAACCTGCGTCCACCCCTCACTGTCACCAAGCACCCTGCCGATAAGGCTGTCTCCGGAAACACTTCCGGACATGCCCGGGGCAAGCCTGAGGTTCAGGTTGACATCAACGGAGCCGTCCATTCCTATGGTACCTGAAGGCTTCATTTTTACATCCTTGCTGTCATAATCGCCGTCTATTTTTACTTTGCCTGAATCTATTTTGAGGTTTCCGCTAAACATGTCAAAATCAAGGGACTCTAGCTCGCCTGTTCCCCCAAGGGATGCGAACTGCCGGGTTAAATCCCCTCCTGATATACTGCCGTCTGAAAGTTGGTACTCAGAACTTGCGCTAAGTGTTTTCCGGATATCGTCCATCAGGATTCCTTTTCCTGAAAACTGCCCGTCCAGATCGGCCGTACCTGAGACCATCCCGGAATATTTCGGATAAAGTACAGATATTATCTCGCCGGAATCCACCGAACTCATTGCAATGTTGCCCTTGTATTCCATGTCTTTTTCTCCGAGGTTGACGCTTGCGTCTGCTTTTGCCTCCCCTCCTGCAACCCTGCCCGAGAATTTTTCCATGGTAAAAATGTTGTCAACCAGGGAGTATTCAATCAGCAGATCATTGACCGGCAGTTCCCTGTAACGGGCTTGTTTCACTGCAACCGAGCCCCGGGCATGCACAGGCAGGTCAACCGGACCGATGCTGCCTTCGGTCTGCCCGGTTTTTTCCCTGCCTGAGCCCTCCGATTCCCTGCCGTCTTCGGTGTTTTTTTTACCTTCCCCGCCTCTTTTGCCTCCTGCAGCGCCCGCGGCTCCGATCAGGTAGTCCAGATCCAGGGTCTCTGCCTCCATGCTGCTGGTGACGCGAATCGGGTCGGAAAAAAGATCCGTGACCTCAAAATCCATAAAGGCCGTATCTTCTCCGAGTTTGAGCTCAAGTTCCTTTGATGATATCCGATCTGCGGAAAGATCTATATTTCCGTTCAATGAGGCATCAAGCCCCTCTGCTGAAACCCCCGCACGGTCCAGGCGCATTTTTCCATTTTCAATCAGACGCTCAGGCCTGTCCGCGGCTCCTGAAAGCTTGATCTGCGCCCCTATACTGCCTGCAGGATTCATGTCCGCTGCATCCTCTGCAAGTTCCCGCGGAAGCGCGGCCATGATTTTTTTCGCCTCTGTTTCAGGCATTTCTCCAGAAATGTCGAGCACAGGGGTTGACCCGTAGTCCGAAACCGTTCCTGAAGCTTCAAACAAAATACCGTTTAAATCAAACGCTGCCTTGCGGACATTTAAAGTCTCGGGACCGAGCTCGGCAGTCAGATCGTGATCCACGGAAACCTGCGCATCTTTAAAAGCAGCATCAGGCATGGCCTCAAGCACCATTTCAAGACCCCGGGCAGTAATTTTGCCAGACGAAGCCGCCTGATTCGGGTCTGCTTCAACTGCTACGTCAAGATCAATAATTGCAGAAGACAGATCTGCGGGCACCGCGTCTTTGAAATAGGTTCTGAAATCAGCGATATTTAAATCACTGAGCATGACATCCGCCTTAACCTTCTTCCCTGCAGGATCCGCGGTTCCTGAAATTGATACGGGCGCTTGGTCTAAATTGCCGCCTATTTCAAAGGGAAAGGAATTTTTCAGGGAAAGATTGTCCGCGGAGGCATCAACCCGTGTTATTTTATATGAAAACGGCTCTTCTGACTGCATTCGGTCTGTGAACCGTATTTCACCTTCCGTTATCCGAGCCCTGCTTACCATGAGATCTATTGCCGGGCCCTGCTTGTTGTCCTGTGCAAAGGCAACCGAGGCCTTTGCGGACTCATCTGCTTCAGGAGTGTTCTCTTCTATCAGATCGCTGAAATTGAAGGTGCCGTCTGCATTTCTAACTACCTGTATTTCCGGCTTTTTAAGCCTCATCTCATCAATGACCACCTGTTTTCTGACAAGAGGCCATAGCTTATAGCTGAGATCAAGGGATTCGGCCGAGATAAAGGTTTCATCTTCCTGCCTCATCTTGACCCTGAAATCCTTAATGGAAATCCCTGAAAAAATGCTTATGCTGATATCGCCTATGGCAACATCCCTGGAAAGCGATTTTTCGGCCATCGGCAGCACGGTGGTCCTTACCCGTTCCGGGGTGATGAGCAATTTTGCCGCAACCAGGGCCGCTACCACCAGGATGACCAGCACCACTGCAACCACGCCTGTTATTTTAAGCATCCTTTTCATAATCCCGCCGTATGTTGTGTGTTGGAAATTTTCTGCAGCTATGGAACCCGATGAAATCCTGCCGCATGAACTCCGGGTTCGGTATTTTTCCATGTATTTCTACTTCTTTATTATCAGACGGATCCCTGCGGTTGTCAAAACATAATAGCGCTTTATTCAAATTCCGCAGTTTTAAGTTGCGGTTCAAGTTTCTGTTTGCCAAGACTTACTGACGGTTTTAAAATCGAGGCTGAGTAAATACAGATTTCTTTGCCGGGAGGATGGAGATGAACAGAAATGAAATGATATCAAGGATCAGGCATGCCGACAGTCCGTGGGACTTAGTGATTGTGGGAGGCGGTGCCACGGGCCTTGGATGTGCCATTGATGCAGCATCCAGGGGATACCAGGTGGTTTTGATTGAACAGGACGATTTTGCCAAGGCCACGTCCAGCAGGAGCACCAAGCTTATTCACGGAGGCGTAAGATACCTGCAGCAGGGAAACGTATCCCTGGTGCTCGAGTCTTTAAAGGAAAGAGGCAGGCTCAGAAGAAACGCCCCGCACCTGGTGCACAACCTGCCCTTTGTTGTTCCCAGCTACGACTGGTGGGAAGGCCCGTTTTACGGCATCGGGCTCAAGATATACGACATGCTTGCAGGAAAGCACGGATTCGGCCATTCCAAGTTTCTGTCAAAGGAAAAAACCAGGAGATATCTGCCCACAATAGAAACCGCGGGACTGCTCGGGGGTGTGATCTATTACGACGGCCAGTTCGACGACTCCAGGCTTGCAGTAAACATGGCGCAGACCGCATCAGAACAGTCTGCAACAGTTATCAACTACATGAAAGCAGTGGGCCTGATCAGGGAAAAGGATATGACAGCAGGTGTACTTGCAAAGGACATGGAGACCGGGGAGGAATACGAAATCCGGTCCAGGGGCGTTATAAACGCCACTGGTGTCTTTACCGACCAGGTGCTGCAAATGGACGAACCAGGCGCCAGGCAGATGATTCTTCCCAGCCAGGGAGTGCATCTTGTACTGGACTCCTCATTTCTGCCGGGTGACACCGCCATCATGGTGCCGCACACGGCAGACGGCAGGGTTTTATTTGCCACCCCCTGGCACGACAAGGTTATAGTCGGCACCACCGACACCATGGTTGATCAGATCCTCTCCGAACCCAGGGCATTTGATGAGGAAATCGAGTTTCTGCTGTCCCATGCGGCAAAATACCTGGAAAAAGACCCGTCACCGTCAGACGTGCTAAGCGTTTTTGCAGGCCTGCGGCCCCTGGTGAGCCAGGGGGAGGAAGAGAACACCTCAGCGGTTTCCAGGGATCATACAATATATATCTCCCGCTCCGGTCTTTTGACAGTGGCAGGAGGCAAGTGGACCACCTACAGGAAAATGGCCGAGGACGCAATCGATCATGCATCTGTTGTGGCCAACCTTGAAGAGCGCCCCTGCTTCACCCGGGAACTGCACATACACGGTTATCACAACAACGCGGAAAAATTCGGCAGCCTCGCGGTCTACGGCTCGGATGCCGCCGGCATCAACGACCTGCTCCACGAGCGCCCGGAACTAAAGAAACCGATTCACCCGGATCTCACCGCCATTGCAGCAGAGGCGGTCTGGGCTGTACGCCGCGAAATGGCCCGCACCGTGGAGGATTTTCTTTCCAGGCGAACCCGGGCCCTTCTGCTCGATGCCAGAGCCAGCATGGAAGCCGCTCCTGTTGTGGCAAAGCTAATGGCTGAGGAACTCGGACGTCCGGAAGAATGGATAAACAGCCAGGTCGAGGGCTACCGAAGCCTGGCACGGGGATACCTGCTATAAACCCTGCTCAAAAAATAATCGGCAGATCAACCCAATCGAAATCGGGATCGGGATCGTAAAAATAAGGAACTAAATCTGATTTTAATTTCGAGACCCGATACCGATACCGAGACCCGATACCGATATGTAGATACCGATATGTATCGGTGGAGAAATCGAATCCCTGTTCACCGCTTGTCCTTCATTTATGCTGCGGCCGTTTCAGGCGGCCTACGAGAAAACCGTCCATGAACAGCGAAACCAGGTGATGCAGCACGCATACCATGAGCGCCTGCCCGTACTGGGGGAAAAGCGTTACCTGGAGAATTATGGACAAAGGCAGGGTCTTCTGGCTGCCCATGAAAATAATCTGCTCCATGCGCCCGCGCGGAAACGAAAACATCCAAACAGACAAAAAAGCGCATCCCAGAAGAGCCAGATGAAAAAAGGCCGCCAGGCCTGCTATCCGTATCATGGCAGACCAGTCATCAGAAAGCACCGGCAGGGCCTGCGACACCCCCATCCATACAATACAGAGAATAAGGCACTGATTGATCACCTGCAGTTTCGGCCCTGCTGATTTCAATCCGGCAGACGCCCGGTGTTTCACTGCAAGACCCATACACAGGGGCACAATCACGTAAAAGGCAATCTTTACCATCACTGCCAGCCGGTCAAACACTATTTCGGATGTGCTGACCCCCGCCATATCCAGGAGCACCGGCAGTGTCGCGGGAATTGTAAACATGCACAGGACATTTGCAAGAATGGTTATAAAAAGAGCATGCGCTGGGTTGCCGCCTGCAGCCCCGCTCATTACAACCCCGCTGCTCAGCGTTGTGGGCATTACAGCCACAAGAAACAGCCCTGTTGCTACACCGGTACCCATGGGCAGCAGGGCAACAACGGCGGCAAGCAAAGGCGCAGCAACGAAAATAAGCACCAGGGCGGCAATTGTGCCTGATACATCGCTTACCCCGGTACGAATCTGCTGTGGATCAAGCAGCATGCCCGAAAAGAAAAAAACAAGGAAAATAACGGCATCCGGACCGTTATACAGTTTGAGCCACCTTCCGAAAGCTGCCAGGCCGCCCGTGGGGTCAAGAAGCGTTGCGGCAAATACGGCCGCCAGGCCCAGGAGAAACCAGTATTTTCTTAAGAGCTCCGCCATATTTTTCTTGCCTTCCAACACCCGTAAAACCGGATTTTTCTATTGCGCCAGAGCCGCAAAACAGGTTAGATAACCCAGCAATCGCAACGAACAAGTTTTGCAACTTAGCAAATTTTGGCACCCTGTGCCAGACAATAAAACCGGCGGATTCAATGCCCGGGCGGGACGCAGGCATGAGCCCGAAGCCGGTTTAACAGGCATTCAAGGCTTTTACCATGCAGTTGAAAAAACTGGAAATCTACGGCTTCAAGTCATTTGCCGAAAAATGCGTTATTTCATTTCCTCCGGGGATTTCCTCGGTGGTGGGGCCAAACGGGTGCGGGAAAAGCAACATTATTGATGCGATAAAATGGGTCATGGGCGAGCAGAGCGTCAGGCAGCTGCGCGGAAAGTCCATGGGAGATGTCATTTTTTCGGGTACTGACAAAAAAGCGCCGGTCAACATGGCCGAAGTTTCTCTGACCATAGCAGATGTCTCGGAGCAAGCACCGGCAGCAGTTAGCGCTTATTCCGAAATCATGATAACCCGCCGGCTCTACAGGTCCGGTGAAAGTCAGTACCTGTTAAACAAGCAGCCCTGCCGCCTGAAAGACATCCACGACATATTCCTTCGCCACGGAATGGGTTCAAGATCCTGTGCAATTATCCAGCAGGGCAACATCGGCGCCATAACAGACGCTTCAGCAGAGGAGCGCAGAACATTTATCGAAGAGGCCGCAGGGGTAGTAAGATACAAAAACCGCAGACAGGAAGCCACAGCAAAAGTAAAGTCCACCCGTGAAAATCTCACTCGAATAAACGACATACTCGAGGAAATAGAAACCCAGCTGCAATCCTTGTCAGAAGAGGCCCAAAAGGCCAGGCAGTACAAGGAATACCGCAGCCGGCTAAAGGAGACCGACTTTTTAATAACGGTTTACTATTACGAGGATTATGCAAAGCGCATTTCCGAAAACAAGGAGCTTCTTTACAGGTTAAAGGAAAAAGACACTGTCAGCGAGGAAACCTTAAAGGAGCTAAACGCCGCGCTCCAAGACATTGAAACCCGCCGCGCGCACAAGGAAGAAGAAATTGCAAACCTGCGTGGGAAAAAGTCGGAAAGCCAGAGCAGAAAAGAAAGGCTCGAAGGAGAACTGCAGCACCTCAATGACCAGCAGAACCGCCTGGAAGAAGAAATCTCCGAGCTTGAACACTCCCTTGACGAAGCTGAAGCAAAGAGCAGAAAAATAGAATCCGAAATCGAGCAGGGAGAGGAAAAAACCGCGGAGCTTGAATCCGCCGTCTCGTTGATCCGCACCCAGCTCCAGGAGCAGGAATCTGTTTCAAAGGATGACAGGGCGCGCCTTGATTCGCTGAAAAAACAGCTTGCCGGGCACAGAAAAAACCATGCAGACCTTGCCTCCAGGCAGGCCAGATACCAGAACACGTATCACAGCGCAGCTGCGGGCAAGGATCATGTAAAGCGACGCCTAAAACAGGTGGAATCGGAAAAGGCTGAAACAGAAAAAAACATAGCAGAACTTGAAAAAACCGAAGTCTCAAGGCGAAAACACCAGAAACAGCTTCAGGAAACCAGAGACAGGCTGGCAGACGAAATTGAGCGCTGCAGGGAAGCACTAAAGGTCGAAAGCCGGAGGCTCGACGAACAAACAAAGTCGATAAACGAACTTTCCGCAAGGCGTTCAAAGCTCAAGAGCAAGTTAAACGTTTTAAACCGCATGCAGTCCAATTTCGAGTGGTACAAGGACGGAGTCAGGGCAGTCATGAAGGCCGGCGGCCCGGGGGGAGACGGCAGAATCGACGGCTGCCTTGAAATCATAGCGGACTTAATAGAGCCTGAAACAGGATATGAAATCGCGGCTGAAGCCGCACTCGGTGAATCTCTGCAGTATATAGTGGTCAGCGACAGCCACTCGGGCATAAGGGCGCTTGAGTTTCTAAAGCAGAACAAATCCGGCAGGGGCGGATTCATCCCTGCTGACATTAAAAGACCTGCGGCCGCGGGAACAAAACGCCTGGAGGGGATAGAACCGCTTTGCAGCCGCATCCGGGTGCGCGAGGGTTTCGAAAATGTAATTGAGACGCTTATCGGAGATGCGGGTGTTGCACGGGACCTTGAAACCGCAATTGCAGGGGTTGGCTCAGACACCGGACTGCGAATGATTGTTACCAAAAACGGGGATATTGCAAATTCCTCAGGCGTTATCATCGGCGGCAGCACTGACAAAATGGCGGGGATTCTTGAGAAAAAACAGGAAGTAAGACAACTGGGCCGGGAACTCGATGAAACCGAGCAAAACCTGGAAGAAGAAAAAAACACCCAGAAGGAACAGGAATCCGCTGTCAAGGAACATGAAAACGAGCTTGCAGGGCTTACGGAAAAGAAATACGAAAACGACTCGGCCCTTCTGGAAGCTGAAAAGGAAGTTTACAAAACCGCTGAAAAGCTAAGACAGGCCAGGGAGCGGATGGAAGTGGTAACCCTGGAACACCAGAAGCTGCAGGGGGAAAAAGACGATATAAGCAGCGAGCTTGCCAAACACGAAGAATCGCTCGCAGAGATATCAAGGGACATGGAATCCGCTGAAAAGCAAATTGAGGAAATTAACCGGGAAATAGAGTCTCTCTCCCGGAAAATCCGGGATTTTGAAAACAACCGCAATGATTTGAACCTTAAACTGACAAAGCATCTGGCTGAACTTGACAACAGGCGCCAGAACGTAGACAGGCTAAGGGAATTCAGAGACGAGGGCAGGCGCAGAATCGACCGGATGCACGAAGACATGGAAAAAAAGCAGCAGCAGGCTGAAACCGCGCGCCTGCAGTCAGAGGATGCAAGAAAGAAGCTGGAGGCTGAAAAAAAGAATCTTCAGGAACTACGCGAGCGCCTGAAAACAGAGCGCTCAGAATACGAGCAACTGTCCGCCAGGCGGCAGGAAACCGATGACGGCATTTCCCGGACCCAGAGCGAACTTGAAAAAACCAGGGAAAAAATACACCAGCTTGAACTCGACTTGTCAGGACTGCACATAAACCAGGAAAATCTTGTAAACCGGTTTCTGGAAAAATACGCTGACTCCTTCGAGCGTATACGCCAACAGTACAGCGAAATTGTTGTGTCGCATGATTTTTCAATTGAAAAAACGGAAAGCAACCGTTCGGCTCTCAGGCAGAGAATCGATAACATGGGAGAGGTCAACCTGGGAGCCATCGAGGCTTACGAGACACAGAAAGCCAGGCGCGACTTTCTCGCCGGCCACCGCGACGACCTGGAGGAAGCCCTTGAAGATCTCGAAAACGTCATTTACAGGATCAACAGGATCACCAGGAAGCTTTTTGCCGAAACCTTTGAAGCTATCAATGAAAAATTCTCCGAGCTTTTCCCCAAGCTCTTCAACGGGGGTTCTGCCTGGCTGGAACTGACCATGCCTGACAATCCCCTTGAAACCGGCGTGGAACTGATGATCCATCCGCCCGGAAAAAAAGTAAGCCGCCTTAGCCTGCTTTCCGGCGGAGAGAAGGCCCTTTCTGCAATCGCGTTTATCTTTGCCATATTTCTGCTCAACCCTGCGGCCTTCTGCCTGCTCGATGAGATAGACGCACCATTGGACGATATAAATGTGGAGCGTTTCAATGAACTCCTCAGGATAATAGGAGAAAAAACCCAGATAATAATGATTTCCCACAACAGGAAAACAATGGAATTTTCTGACATGCTTTTCGGGGTAACCATGGCGCAAAGTGGTGTATCCAGGATAATATCGGTGAATATCGAAGAAGCAGTGAAAATCAACGCTGAAAATGTTAACGCGCAGGACGGCAAAGGAACCGGACATGCCAGAGCCCTTAATTGATATTATAGATT
>JBKHES010000063.1:0-12332 GCA_046540695.1 Desulfobacterales bacterium | reverse complement strand
CGATTTTTTCCGCACCTTTATCCTTCCCATGAACCGGGTGTTCTACCAGATGCTGGCCTCTGAGATAGACGATATAAAAAACGAGAAAACCCCCCTTAAAAAAGGCGAGCTGGTAATAAACTCATTTGGAAAATTTTTCTTTGAATGCCGCAAGGACATGAGAATCATCTCAAAGGCCTACCCGCGGATAGAAAAAGCTGTAAAAGAATACGCAGCCTTATGTGGATGAAGATTTAATCCTCCATATAAGGCTGAGAACTTCAAAAGCTCCTGCCTTTTTTGGAACCTGTAAAAGCACGAAATCCGAATTTCGAAATACGAAACAAGCACGAAATTCAAATGGTCAAACCTGGAATTTTGGTCATTCGGATTTGTTTCGGTATTCGTGCTTCGGATTTCGGATTTATCCAGCATGGTATTTTTTTTCCTCCTGAAAGAAACCTGCCAGAGGCTTCCCGCTTCGCGGGAAAAGCGGGGAGCTTAATTTTTCTCGTCCCCCTGCCGATAAGAAAGACATGTATATCAGCGCCCAGCCACCACCAATACTGAGCCTGGCAGTGCCGGCTGAAATCTCCATGAACCGGGAGATGGACGGCAATGCCTTAAAGCTCGCACCTTATCAGATCGTGCAGGCCTCAGTGGCGGAGGGCGGGCTGGAAAGGGTAGTTTTAAACATAAAAGACCGCCAGTTGAGCGCTGAAACAAGGGTTCCCTTAAAAAGCGGCCAGAAGTTAAACCTGCAGGTGGTAAACACCTCCCCGAAGATACATCTGCGGATAATGGAGGAAGCAGAGCTCCGGCACCTGTTCAGGCTGCTTCATTCATTCAGCAGAAACATCAAGCTGATGCCGGTCATGCAGCAGATGGAGCCCGGGGCAAGACAGGCGGCAGGAGAGATTATGCGGCTTCTGGGATCAGACCCGTCCGCGATTGGCGGAAAGGATCTTTCCGGGCTGTGGCAGGGCCTGGGGCTAAACCTGGAAACCCTGCTTGCCGAAGGAAACCGCGACCAGGCCCAATCGGGCTTAAAGGCTCTTTTGCTTGCCCATGCAAACTCTTTTTCAAATACAGGCGCAGGCAGGGAAGAGGCTGCCACGGTGCTTGAGCACCTGGTGCTCTACCAGCTCTGCAGGCACCGCCTGGCCCAGGAAAACGTTGTTTTTCTGCCTCTTCCCTTCGAGTTCCTGGAGCAGGGGTATCTGCTGGCTGAAAAAGAAGAGCGCGGAGAAAAGCGGGAAGGCGGGGAAAAAGACGACAGGACCTGGAAAATGAATCTTCATCTCAGTCTTTCCGGGCTCGGCAGCCTGCAGGTTATACTGCTGTTTGAAGACAGCGATCTCTGGCTGCGGATCCTGTGTGAGAGTCGTCACATTGCAAAGGAGGTTTCAGGGGCCGTCGGCGGGCTTAAAGACAGGCTCACCACGGTTTCCCTGCGCGGTTTTTCAGTTGATACCGGCGCCGCGGATCCCGCGGTTCACCTTTTAAGGCGCCTGGCCCCAGAGGGGGATCATTTCCTGGAGGCGGAGGCATGAGCGAAAAAGGCCCTCACATAAAAAAGGCGGCGGCGCTTCGCTACGACCGTGAAAAGGACAACGCCCCGGTGGTTGCGGCAGGCGGTCATGGCGAGGTGGCTGAAAAGATCATAGAGACCGCGCGGGAGGCGAAAATTCCCATACAGGAGGATCCCGACCTGGCCGAGGTGCTGTCCAGGGTGCCGGTGGGAGACGAGATCCCGGTGGAGATGTATCAGGCCGTGGCGGAGATCCTGGCGTTTGTCTACGAGTTAAACGCAAGGAGCAGGGACAGGTCAGGGTGATTGGCCCTGATCTTGCATGTATACAGGTCAGGAAAATCAACAGGCGTATAAGGTCAAAAAAATGACATGAACTTTTAATGAGGAGAAAAGAAAATGGGCAAGGCTGTATTGATCGTAGACGATTCAAGCACCATGCGAAAGATCGTGAACCGTTCGCTGCGGCAGGCGGGTCTGGAATTCGATACGGTGCTGGAGGCAGGCGACGGCCAGGAGGCAATGGACATTCTGTCAGGTGAAAAGCCTGAAATAATTTTATCAGACATCAACATGCCCAACATGGACGGCATCGAGTTTTTGAAGCAAAAGGCGGAAGACGCCTCCATCAAGGACATTCCCGTTGTCATGGTCACAACAGAGGGCGGCTCCCAGGATATGGTGGACCAGGCCTTGTCCATGGGAGCCTCGGGCTGCGTTAAAAAGCCATTCACCCCTGATCAGGTAAACGAGGTGCTCGGCCCCCTGCTGTAACTTTACAAAGGAGCTTGCGTGATGGATTATCCCGAAAAAATTGTCGAGGTCACAAAAGAGATATTCGAGGCCATGATCATGGTGGAAGTAACAGCAGGCGAGCCCCTGGGAGAGCATGTCTCGCGCTTTGAATGCTCGCTCAGCGCCATGGTGGGGTTTGCTGGTTTCAAGCAGGGCAACCTTTCCATTCATGCCCCTGAAAGCGTGGCAAAGGGCCTGACCCAGGATTTTCTGGGCATGGAGGTCGAAGAGATAAACGAGGATGTGGAAGACGCCATGGGTGAGCTGGCAAACATGCTGGCAGGATCTATCAAGCCGTATATATCCGAAAACGGCGGAAAGGTGGAGCTTTCCCTGCCGTCTGTTGTCCACGGCGAGGAATACACGCTCACAGTGGTAAACAAGGCTGACTGGGTTCTCGTTCCTTTTTCCGTCTCCCACGGCGATTTCCTGGTGGGCCTGGAGATAAAAAAGCAGGGATAGGTATGGGGTATGAGGTATGAGATATGAGGTATGGGGTATGAGATATGAGATATGAGATATGGGGTATGAGATATGAGATATGAGATATGGGTTAGGGATATGAGGTAGATGAAATCAGTGGTAAGTTATCAGTTATCAGTGCTCAGTTATTAGTGGTCAGTGGTATGTGATAAGTGGTATGTGGTCGGTGAGGCGAGTGGTAAGAAATAAGGGATAAGGTATAATTGGATCCTTTTGAAGACATATTTCCGGATGTGCTGGAAAACGGCGCGGAGGAGGCCGGGGCCTTAATCGGCGAGAGCCTTGAGCTGCGGGAGCCGGAAAACCGAACCGGCACGGCTGAAGAGCTGTTTTCCCCTCCCAAAAAGAGCTTTGTCAGGACCACTTTCGAGGTCAAGGGCTCGGACGCCCCTCCGGCTTGCATGATATTCGGCCTGGAGCTGGCAATAGAGCTTGCCGGCAGGATGATCATGCTGCCTCCGGACGAGATAGCGGCTGCTGCAAAGCAGGGCAGGCTTGAAGGCGAGCTTCTGGATGCTTTCTCCGAGATAGCAAACATATTCTCAGGGGTCGTCAACTCGGTCTTCCAGGAGTCGTTTGCCGGCAAAAAGCTGCATTTTGTAAAAAAAGATCTCGAGGTCTACAAGGGAAAGACAAAGGATATTTCCCTGCCCGGGGGCAGGCTTTCCTCGTTTTCAGGCGACCTGGTTTTAAAGGACGAAAAAAGGGGAAGAATCCAGTTGTTTTTCCCTCATGTTCTTGTTGAGGAAAAAGCTGAAGAAGAAGAAAAGGAAAAAACCGAAGGGGCCGAAGAGGCCGAAAAAGCCGAAAAAGCCGAAGGGGCCGAAAAAGCCGAAGAGGCGGAAAAGGCGGAAAAGGCGGAAAAGGCGGAAAAGGCGGATGCAGCCGTGGAGGCTGATAAACAGTCTGCCACGGAGCCTTCCCGGGAGCAGGCAGGTGCCGGTCAGCCGGAAGAAAACCGGCAGCCTTCGTCCCCGCAGGGCTCCGATGAAGAATCCGCTGTAAAAGAGGGTCTAAATGATCCATCCGCGGTGGGAGAGGTGCTGCTGGAGTTCCTGGACCCGGCCCGCCAGGAGCTTGAGTCCCTGCTGGGCGACTCTGTTGAGTTCTCAGAGCCGCAGACTGGTTTCAGGAGCAAAAAGGAGCTTTTTTCAAAGACCAGGGGCAAGCAGGTACTGACCCGCATTAAGGCGGACGGAGAAAAGCAGGGCACGATATCCATGCTCCTGCCGTTAAAGGACGCCGTCCATTTCGGCGGCCTGCTTTTGATGATGCCCCCGGAATCCATTGCCCAGGTGGTAAAGCAGGCAAAGTTCGAAGGCGACGTGGCCGATTCCTTCGGTGAGATCGCAAACATACTGGTGGGATGCTGTTCCAGCCGGTTCGAGTCAGATGCTCCTGTCAGGCTGAAGCTAAAAAAGGAGTCGGTTGAAACCCTTGTGCCTGCAAGGGCTGAGGAAAACAGCGGCGATCTTTTTGCCTCCGAGGATTACTATGTTCTCACCTCGCGCATAAAGGTGGGGGAAAATTCATACGGCCCGCTGGAAATGGTTTTTCCGGCAGAGCTGCTGGGCCTTGCACGCAAGGCGCGTCCCGGTGAAAGTCAAAAACCGGCCCCGGGACAAAAAAATGACACTGCAGCCGGTCCGTCTGAGGCAGGGAAGGAAAAGAAAAACAACCGCGTGGTTTCAGTGATAGGGGCTGACCAGGAGCACATGAAGATAGTAGAGGAGATTATAAGGGATCAGGGCGCGGATTTTGCCAAGTGTTCACAGGACGAGGACCTGAGGGAGGCTTTTGCTGAAAAGGACCCTGACTGCGTGTTTCTGTTTATAAACCAGGTAAACGACCAGGGGCTTTCGCGCGCAATCAAGGTCAGGTCGGCGCTGCCTGACAGCCGCCCGCTGATAGTTGCAGGGCCTGAGTGGACCAGGACCTCGGTGATAAAGGCCCGCAAGTACGGCGCCACAGACATACTGGTTACCCCTGCTGACAAGGACGTGATTCAAAGAAAATGCGAAAAATATCTCTAGTCAGGAAAAACAAATGACGAATCAAGTGCACGCTGCAAAGGAAAAAATCAGGCCGCTGATAGAAAAAGCGGCAGAGCAGCTCGTAATGGCTGATTTTTCGGATCCCTCGGAGCTTGAAAGCATTTCAGAGGCGTTTTTTACTGTTTCAGGCGAGCTCGGATACGAGTTTCCCAGGTGCGCCACAGCCGCACGGAAAGCGGCTGAAATGCTGCGCAAGGGCGATGGTGACGCACAGGGGGATTTTTCCCCTGACCTGGAGGCAATAGAGCAGGTGTTGTCCGGCCTGCAGTCCCTGGTTGACAAGGATTCGGCAGACCATGAGCCCGGTTTTCCGGATGGATTCGCACCCGAGCCGGAAGCCCGGCAGAGCGCGGACGCGGCGGAGGGAAAACAGGATTACCTGGCAGCAGCAGCGGACCGCGAAATCATGGACGAATATATCGCCCAGCAGGAGGCCGTGATCCCGGAGATAGAGGAAAAGGTCCTGGCATTTGAGCAGGACCAGGACACGGAAGTGTTAAAGGAACTCAAAAGGCTGCTGCATACAGCCAAGGGCGAGGCGGGCGTGATCGGCCTGGCAGGTATTGCTGATGTCTGCCACAAGCTCGAGGACTACATACATCACAGGGAGGCGGATCTTCAGGCGGACCTGCTGCTGGAATTCAAGGACTGGTTTGAACAGACCGTGCTTGCCCTGAAAAACGAAACGGAGCTTCCCGCGTCTGAAAACCTGGTGGGCGCGTTAAAAGACGCAATTGAATCCCCGGGTGATGATATTGAGGGAAAGGATGCCCCTTGCGTGGAAAAAGAACCTGAACCCGCAAAAAAAGATCCCGGGCCCGAAGAAGAACCTGCCGGAGAGGACCAGGGTTCGGGCCAGGATCAGCCCGAAGGGCTTATGTCGCCTGCTGAAATCGAGGACCCGGAAATCACGGCGGATTTCATATCAGAGGCGAACGAGCATTTTGACATCTCTGACGAAAACCTGCTGATCCTGGAAAACGACCCTGAAAACGAGGAGGCTGTTGCATCCATATTCCGGGCTTTTCACACCATCAAGGGAACCAGCTCCTTTCTCGGCCTCACGCCCATATCAGTGCTGGCCCACAAGGCGGAAAACCTGCTCGACGAGGTCCGCAGGAAAAAACTTGATTTTGACGGCGAGGTGGTGGACGCCACATTCAACGCGCTGGATCTTTTGAAAAAGATGAACAAGGACCTTGAGCAGGCCCTGGCCTCGGGTGAAATGTACGTCCCGCCGCAGGAGCTGCCCGGGGTTTTTGAACAGCTCAAAAGGGCGCTTGGCGGCCCTGCAAAATCTTCGTCTGCCGGTGGCCCGGGTAAAGGCAAAAAGGAGGGCCGGGACGCAAAAGACAGCGGGCAGGCACAGGAAAAAACCCTGCAGGACAATGCCGGCGAGCCTTTCGGGCAGGAGCCTGATCCGGGTCCGGGCGGCGGCCAGGCGCCTGCCGGGGCAAACGGCGCGAACTCCAAGAAAACAGTGCGCCAGACAATGAAGATCGATCCTGACAGGATAGATCATCTGCTCGAGACAATAGGAGAGCTTGTTATAGTTGAGTCCATTGTAAGCCAGGAAGCCTCCGGCCTTGGGCAGGGCTCCCGCGATCTTGAAAGAAACCTCGGCCAGCTCAAGAAAATCACCCGCAGCCTGCAGGACATAAGCATGTCCATGCGCCTGATACCCATTGACAACACTTTCCGCAAGATGGGCCGCCTGGTGCGCGATCTTTCAAAAAAATCCGGAAAAAAGATCGAGCTTGTGATGGAAGGCCGGGAGACAGAGCTTGACAAGGGCATGGTCGAGATGCTCGGCGACCCACTGGTCCACATGATCAGAAACTCTGTTGACCACGGAATCGAGGAGACCCCTGAAGACCGCGAGGCCGCCGGAAAGGATCCTGCAGGCACCATAGTGCTGAGGGCCTATCACCAGGGCGGAAATATTCACATTGACATAAGCGACGACGGAAGGGGGCTGGACCGTGACGCAATTGCCGCCAAGGCAATAGAGCGCGGCATTATAAGCACCCAGGAAAACATGAGCGATGAAGAGGTGTTTGCCCTGATATTCGAGCCGGGGTTTTCCACTGCAAAGCAGATCACGGACGTTTCCGGTCGCGGGGTGGGAATGGACGTTGTAAAGAGCAACATCGAGGGCATGCGCGGCAACGTGCGCATCTCGTCGGAAAAGGGCAAAGGCAGCACTTTTACCCTTGTTCTGCCGCTTACCATGGCAATCATAGACGGAATGATAGTGCGGGTGGGCTCTGAGCGCTACATTCTGCCGCTGCTCTCAATTATCGAGTCATTCCAGCCCACCAGCGATATGATTACCACGGTTTCCGGAAAAGGCGAAACCGTTCCGTTCAGAAACCAGTTGCTGCCGATGTTCAGGCTGTATTCACTGTTCAGCGTTGCTGACGCCCAGACCGATCCCACAATGGCCCTGGTCGTGGTGATAGAGGACGCGGGCCGGCAGATAGCCCTCATGGTTGATGAACTGCTGGGGCAGAACCAGACGGTAATAAAAAACCTGGGGCAGGGATTAAAAGACGTTGAAGGCATTGCAGGGGCAAGCATCATGCCTGACGGCACCCCGGGGCTGATCGTGGACGTAAACGGGGTTGTCAAGATGGCAACCGCGTGAGGAGATAAGTTGTATTGCAGGGCCGGGACAGGTTGCGCATTTGACCCGGCATGAGCAGGCAACGAACAATAGCAAACCTGAAAAAGCAGGAGAGGCAAAATGACGCAGGCAGTTACAAAAAACACTGAGCAGCAGGATGAAAGCCTGGCCGGACTGGCGGGAAAATACCTGACATTTCTGCTGGGCGATGAATCATACGGCATAGAGATCCTCAAGGTGCAGGAAATCATCGGCATGCAGACAATAACGAGGATTCCCCGCACGCCGGAGTATGTAAAGGGCGTGATCAACCTCCGGGGCAAGGTGATACCGGTAATAGACCTGCGCCTGCGCTTCGGCATGGAGGCTGCAGAAGTTTCGCGCAAGACCTGCATAATCGTGGTCCAGGTAAGCAAGGCTGATGCAAGCGTCACCATGGGCATAGTGGTGGACGAGGTGTCGGAAGTCCTTGAGATTTCTTCCGGTGAAATCGAGCCGGCCCCCGGGTTCGGAACCAGCGTGGAGACATCTTTTATCCTGGGCATGGCAAAGACTGAAAACTCGGTAAAGATACTGCTCGACATCGACAGGATAATGTCTGAAGAAGAGATGGACGCCCTAGCAAAAAGCGCCGCTGTATAGGCATATCCAAGAAAGCTAACAATCTGACGGTGACGATTTCAAGGATTTCCAGATGAACGCTCATGCACCCCTTGACAGGCAGACTTTTCAGCAGTTTGCGGACCTGATTTATAAAGAGGCTGGAATTCACCTGGCAGAGCACAAGCAGGCCCTGGTCTCGGCCCGGCTCGGCAAGAGGATGAGAAAGCTCGATATAAGCGATTTCAACGACTACTACCGCTACGTGGAAAACGATGAGAGCCGGGCCGAGCTGAGCCGTTTGCTGGACGCGATTTCAACCAACGTCACCCATTTTTACAGGGAACCTGATCATTTTGACGTGCTTTCCTCTGTAGTGCGAATGTGGGAAGACCAGGGCCAGAGCAGGTTCAGGATCTGGTGCGCGGCCGCATCCACGGGCGAGGAGCCCTACACCATTGCCCTGACCCTGGCCGAGGCGCTGAATGATCTGCGCGACGTAAAGATTCTTGCCACTGACATATCGGTTTCCGTGCTTGAAACCGCCCGCAGGGGAGAGTATGAGGCAAAAAAGCTCGAAAAGATATCCAGGCAGCTCGCAGCCAGGTACTTCACTGATGCAGGCAGGGGCAGCGGAGGGGAGAAGATGTACAGGGTAAATGATTTCATAAAAAAAATGATCTCCTTTAAGTGGCTTAACCTGGCGACTCCTCCGTTTCCCATGAAAGGCCCCCTGGATGTGATATTTTGCAGAAACGTTATGATTTACTTTGACAACGCGGTTCGAAAGCGCCTGCTGGGGGATATGCACCGCCTTCTCAAGCCGGGCGGATACCTTATGGTCGGGCATGCGGAGAGCCTTTCCGGTCTGGCTGTCGGTTTCCGGTCAGTCCGGCCTTCCGTATACGTAAAACAATAGCCGGGAAAACCCATGGGACTTGTTGTAGTAGACATTGCAGATATGCGGATTTCAAACAATCCGAATGATATCCTGGTTACCTATTCCCTGGGTTCGTGCATAGGTGTGGCCATCTATGACCCGGCCCTCAAGATCGGCGGGATGATTCACTGCATGCTCCCTCTTTCCAAGGTGGACCGGGAAAAGGCGAAAAACAGGCCTTACATGTTCGTGGACACGGGAATGCAGCAGATGCTGACCTCTCTTTACGAGGCAGGCATGCGCAAGGCCAGGGCGGTTGTAAACGTGGCAGGGGGATCACAGGTTCTCGACAGCCAGGGGGTTTTCAAGATAGGTGAGAGAAATTTCACCGTTCTCAGAAAGATCCTCTGGAAAAACGGCCTGCTAATGCACGTCCAGGAAGTGGGGGGCAACAGGTCCAGGACAATAAGCCTGGAGTTGGCAACCGGCAGGTTTTCAATCAAATCAGGGGGGGGAACCGTTTATTATGAATTACCGTGAGCGGATCGAAAAGCACATAGACGGTTTTGACGAGATGCCTCCTTTATGCCGGAGTCTACTGGCGCACCTCAATGATCCCAACGTGGACTTCAGGACCATAAAGGAAACTGTCCAGTATGATCCCGGCCTGACCGCAAATGTGCTCAAGCTTGCCAATTCCGTGTACTTCGGCGCCGCCCAGGAGGTGAACTCCCTTCAGGCAGCCCTGGTGAGGCTGGGAACCCGCCGGATTTTCGAGCTTGTACTCTCCCTGGCCGTATCGCCCAGGCTTGTAACCTCACTTCCGGGCTACGGGCTCGAGGGCAGCGAACTTCTTCGCCACAGCATCTGGACTGCTGTAGCGGCACAGGAGCTTGCCGGCATGCTTGAAATCAAAGATGTTGATACCGTTTTTACCGTGGGCCTGCTCCATGACCTGGGCATCCTGATGCTCGACCCTTTCATAGAAGAGCAGCGTGAAAGGTTTGCACGGATAACAGAAAAGCAGGAAATTCCATTTGACAAGGCAGAGCAGGAGGTACTCGGGATATCGCATGCAGAGGCCGGCTCGCGGGTGCTTTCCAGGTGGCAGCTCGGTGCTGAGACGGTGGATGCGGTCAGGTGGCACCATGCTCCTGAGAGCGCCGGGCAGTATCACTCCCTGGCCTACCTGGTCCACCTTGCTGACATGCTTTCGCTTTCAGAAGGAATAGGAACCGGGATATACGGGCTTCATTTCAATGTCTCAGGCGAGTCGGTAAAAGCCCTGGGGCTTAAAAAAAGGCACCTGGAATATATAGCCAGCAGAACGCTGGATCGGATGCGGGAGCTTGAAAATATTTTAACGTAGCAAAACAGGAAGTAAAAACAATGGGCTACAACGTGTTAATAGTCGACAATTCAGTGATCATCAGGAAAATGGTTGCAAAGACACTGAGCATTACCGACCTGGACATAAGTGAATACTATTTTGCCGAAAACGGAAGGCAGGCCCTGGAAAAGCTCGAGGAACACTGGATAGACATCGTGTTTGCAGACATCAATATGCCCGAGATGAACGGAATTGAAATGATCGAGGAAATGAGCAGGAGAAATCTGCTTTCCGAGGTGCCCGTTGTGGTGATTTCCACTGAGCGAAGCAGGCATCGCATAGAGACATTAAAGGAGATGGGCGTCAAGGCCTATCTTCAGAAACCCTTTGTCCCCGAGGAGTTCGCCCGGGTGGTAAAGGATCTTTTGCATTAAAGGCATGGAGTCAAATAATGGAAACAAGTGAAAATGAAATTCTGCTGCAGGTTTTTTCCTCGGTGTTCGAGGAGTTTGCATTCATGTTCGTGGAAGAAGACGGCGACGACCCATACGACGACAAGGGCCTGTGCCCCTGCCTCCTGGCTGAAATAGGGTTTACCGGCAGTGATAAAAAAGGCGTCATGGAAGTAGCAGCACCTGCGGAAATTTGTGATGAACTTGCCGAAAACATCCTTGGACTCGAGCAGCAGGAGCTTCCTGAAGGCGCGGGGGAAAACGCTTTGACAGAGGTCTTAAACGTTGCCTGCGGATACTTTCTTGCGGAAAAATACGGCACGGACGAGGTTTTCGACCTTTCCATACCTGAAACAAGCGAGGTTTCAGACGAGCAATGGGCGGAAATGGCATCCGAGGGGCGCTATATCAGGCTCCTGGTGGACGAATCTCCTTTCATGGCAAAATTTGCAGTGAGGCAGTGAGCTGATTCAGGACAAGATACCCTAAAATCGGGCATATACAGATGGTAAAAGTGATTATAATCGATGATTCGGCCATTGTGCGCCAGGTGCTGGCAAGGGAACTTTCCCAGGCGGGGGATATCAACATAGTTGCCACGGCACCGGATCCTTACGTGGGAAGGGACAAGATCCTGGAATTCAGGCCGGACGTGGTGCTGCTTGACCTGGAAATGCCAAGGATGGACGGACTGTCGTTTCTAAAAAAGCTCATGAAGCATTACCCCATTCCGGTGATAATAGTCTCCTCGCTGACCCCCGCGGGAGGGGAGCTTGCGGTGGAGGCAATGAACGCGGGCGCGGTTGACGTGATGTGCAAGCCGGGCTCTTCGCTTTCCGTAAACGACATGTCAGAGGCGCTTATAGAAAAGATCCGGGCAGCGGCGCGTGCAAAGGTGGACGGCAGGGGTCCTGCCGGGGCTGCGGCAGCTGGTGTTCAGCCCCAAATAAGGATCACACAGGCGAAGATGACAGATACGGTGATCGCCATAGGCGCATCAACCGGCGGCACCCAGGCAATCCAGGAGGTGCTTGCGAAAATGCCGGGAAACAGCCCGGCAATATTGATAGTCCAGCATATGCCGGAGCAGTTCACCGCCTCCCTTGCCCAGAGGCTCAATCAGTTGTGCAGCATCGAGGTAAGGGAGGCAAGAAACAATGACTCGGTTGTGCCAGGCACCGCGCTTATAGCCCCCGGCAACTATCACATGCTTCTGCAGCGCAGCGGTGCAAGGTTTTATGTCCAGATCAGAACGGGTCCCCTGGTCTGCGGTCACAGGCCTAGCGTCGAGGTTCTGTTTAAGTCAGTGGCAAGGGCCGCGGGCAGAAACGCTGTCGGGGTTATTCTAACTGGCATGGGAAAGGACGGCGCCTCCGGGCTTTTGGAGATGCGCAACGGCAGGGCCCATACCATAGCCCAGGACGAGCAGAGCAGCGTTGTTTTCGGTATGCCTAAGGAGGCAATAAGCCTGGGTGCTGCTGAAAGCGTGCTTGCCCTGTCTGCAATACCTGAAAAAGTCGTGGCATACGTAAATAATAAGAACGCATAAAATGAGCGTTTCAGATTTTTAAAAGCAGTTTATTTTAACGGATAAAAACTGAT
>JBKHES010000062.1:0-12616 GCA_046540695.1 Desulfobacterales bacterium | reverse complement strand
GGGTGGTGGAGATGAGGGGGATCGAACCCCTGACCTCGGCGTTGCGAACGCCGCGCTCTCCCGGCTGAGCTACATCCCCACGTAAATTGTTAATCCTCATTTATTAACAGGTTTTAAAGACCGGGTCAAACTAAAATTCCCCCGCAATTGCTACCACTCTCCCCTGATTCCCGGCCGGGTGAGGACGAAGTCGTATCTCACGGGGTCTTCCGGAACCATGCAGGAAAACCCCGCTGTGATTTCAAGTGCAGCTTTCATGTTTGCCTGCCTTCGGTGTGTAAAACCAAGGCCGCAGCAGGCGCGGTACATATGCACATCCAGGGGGACCACCAGCTTTGAGGCAGACATTGCGTCCCACCCGCCCGGGTCAACATCGTCGCATCTTACCATCCAGCGCAGAAAAAGCCACAACCGCTTACAGGCGCTTCCCTTCTTCGGATAAGGCACCAGGTGCCCCGGATCTGACGGTGAAGAGGACCTCAGTTTTCCGGCAAACTTCTCCAGGGCTGAAACATAGGTGGTGTCAGTTTTTAAAACTCCCTGTTCAAAAGCCCCCTGCAGACTGCCGTATTGCGCTATAACCTCTTTTATGCCCGCAAGCATGCCAGCCAGGTGCTCTCCCTTTGCAAACCTATGAACAAAACCTGAAAAATCCGAGTAAAGCTCTTCATGTCCTGCCTGTTCCAGGTACAGGCGCGGAGACGGACCCATTATTTCAAGGGCGGTATTCACGCTTTTCAATATCTGCCAGACGTTTCCGTAAGCCAGGGCTGCAGCCACAAAAGCCGCAATTTCCCTGTCCCGGACGCTTTCATACGCGTAGACGCACTCCAGGGGATCAGGGTGAACGTACTTGCGCCGGTTGTATTTTAAGTACAGGGCTTCCAGTTCAGAAAGGTTCATGATTTTCGGGGATATCCGCTTGTTGCGCCAAAATCAGTCAAAAATCCTGCCGGGCCTGGCGCCGAAAAACTTCAGTATCTTTGCCAGCGGACAGAATCCCGAAAATGTTGCCTGAACCATGTTGGCCCCCACAAAAAGGGTCAGAAGCAGCCAGTAAGGACTGTGCACCAGGTACAGCAGCAGGGAAATAAGTATGAATATGCCCGCAAACCTGAACACAAGCTTGTCAACCGTCATTTTTAATCCTCCGCGATTTTAAGAAATTCAAAATAATTCCGGGTATTTTTTCATTTTATCTTGGCCCTGTAAAGAAGCAGGCTGTTTGTTACCACCGAGATGCTGCTAAGAGACATTGCAAGGGCGGCAAGTATTGGATGAAGCTGGCGCAGCAGCATGGGAACTGTTTCAAACGGGTTTAAAACTCCTGCGGCCACGGGAATGAGCACCACATTGTAGCAGAAAGCCCAGAACAGGTTCTGCCGCACCGTGCGCATGGTTTTGCGGCTTATGTGAAGTGCCCGGATAACGCCGTGAAGGCTACCTGAAGACAGAACCACGTCGCCTGTCTCAATCGCAACGTCAGTGCCGCTTCCTATGGCAAAGCCAACATCAGCCTGGGCAAGGGCCGGGGCGTCGTTTATTCCGTCTCCGACCATTCCCACCCTGCTTCCTTCGGCCTGAACTGACTTTACCTTTTCAGCCTTTTCATCAGGCCTGACTTCCGCCAGGACCTGGTCTATGCCCAGTTCCTCCGCAATGGCTGATGCGGTTGTCCTGTGATCGCCAGTGAGCATGGCCACCGTAATTCCGTAATCATGCAGAAGGCCGACTACCTCCCTGGCCTCTGTTTTTATGGTATCCGCAACCGCAATCAGTCCCAGGGGCTGGTTTTCGTCCGCAATCATGACCACCGTCCTGCCCCTGTTCTGCAGGTCCAGGATTTGGTCCTCCATGCCTGAAAGATCCATCCCCTGAGTTTTGAACCAGTCTATCCTGCCCACCTTTACGGTTTTTCCGTCTGCCTGCGCACTTACCCCGTCACCTCCGAACGACCTGAACCCGGATACCTCTGCCGGCCTTAGTTCACGCAGCCCGGCCTCTTTTACAATAGCCCTGCCTATGGGATGCTCAGATCCCTTCTCCACCGCAGCAGCCAGTGCAACAATATCATTTTCGCTTCCGTCTGCGGCCACAACATCTGTAACACCCGGTTCGCCGGCTGTCAGGGTGCCTGTCTTGTCAAGCAGTATGGTATCGAGTTTTTCAGCGGTTTCAAGGGCTTCCCCGCCCTTGAACAAGACCCCCGTTTCAGCGCCCTTGCCTGTTCCCGCCATAACAGCGGTGGGAGTGGCAAGACCCAGGGCGCACGGGCAGGCGATTACCAGCACCGAGACAAGCCTGATCATTGAGGGGACAAAGTCTGCAGTAACAACCATCCATACCGCAAACGTGGAAAAAGCGACAGCGATAACCACGGGCACAAACACCGATGCAACGCGGTCGGCAAGCGCCTGGATCGGCGGCCGGCTGCCCTGGGCCTCCTGGACCATGTGTATTATCTGTGCCAGGGCGGTTTCCTTTCCCACCCGCGTGGCCTCGAACTGAAGGGCCCCGTCCACGTTGATGGTGCCGCCGATGACCGAATCTCCCGGCTTTTTTGCCACCGGCACTGATTCGCCCGTGAGCATGGATTCATCAACTGACGACTGCCCCTGCACAACGGTGCCGTCTACTGCAATCCGCTGGCCCGGCCTCACCATAAGCCTCCAGCCCTTCTCCACCCGCTTTACAGGAACCTGCCTTTCTTCGCCGTTTTCTATGACCACCGCGGTATCAGGACGAAGCCCTATGAGCTTTCTCACAGCCCCGCCCGTTTTTCTCTTTGTCCGCGTCTCAAGCAGCTTTCCGAACTTGATCAGGGTGATAATTACTGCCGCTGTCTCGAAGTAAAAATGATCGCCGAGCAGCGGGAAAAAAAGCACTGCAACCGAATAGAAATAGGCCACTGACGAGCCCATTGCCACGAGCACGTCCATGTTGGCCCCGCGGTTTGCAAGACTGCGGTACCCGCTTACGTAGTAATCCCAGCCTGTATAAAACTGCACCGGGGTGGCAAGGGCGAAAAACAGCCAGTTAACCCATGCCTCATGGGCCCAGGGCCCCAGGATCTGGAAATCCCTTCCCATTGAAAGTACAAACAGGGGCAGCGTAAATAAAAGTCCGACCGCAAATTTTATTGTCTGATCCCGAACCTCTGCGTTTCTCGCGGCTGCCTCGGCGTCTTCTGCAGAATCCTCGTCTTCGTCAGGAATTACTGCATTGTATCCGGCCCTGCGGATGGATTCCACAACCTGGTCAAGGCCGGTGACCGAGGGGATATATTCAACGCGTGCCTTTTCCCCTGCAAAGCTAACTGATGCGGAAACAACTCCGGGGGTTTTCTTGTTTAGTGCCCGCTCAACGTTTCTTGCGCAGTTATCACAGGTCATACCTGTTACCGGCAGCTCTGCGCTGCGGGTGGCCACGCCGTAGCCCGCCTTTTTGACCTGCTCGACTATTTCAGTCATGCTGAGCCGGCCTGGATCATAGTCCACGTTTAACTGTTCAGCGCCGAAGTTTACGTCAGCAGAACGTATTCCCGGCAGCTTGCGCACGCTTCTCTCTATGTTTGCCGCGCAGTTGGCACAGGTCATTCCGGTGACAGGCAGCCTGCTGCCTTCATCCTGATCCCGGTTCTGCCCGCCGTTTTCCGCGTCTGTGCTTTTGTTTTCCGCTGGGCCCTGTTTCACTGGTGTATCCCTGAAGCCTTTATCGCGCTTCACTGCGCCGGGTAATTGATCTCTTTTAATTTTTCATGTATCTGGTCCAGGCTTGCCGGCTCGTCGAACTCAACCTCCACCTGTTTATTGTCCGCGTTTCCCTGAACGGACTTGACCCCATTTATCTCTGAAAGCTCGTTTTTAATGGTCATCACGCAATGATCGCATGAAATATTTGGTACCTGAAATTTTTTTTTCTCCATAACTCCTCCTTGATCATGATTCTCAAATGACGGAAAGCTTTAAAATACAATGACTCCGCTCCTGTTATCCCGCCTGCTTGTGTCCGCCGAGTTCCTGTAAAATGGCGGTTTCAATATCAGGGTATTCAAATTTAAACCCTGCCTCTGTAAGCCGGGCAGGAACAGCGCGCTGGCTGTTTAACATCAGCGAGCCGAGTTCTCCAAGGGCGGCTTTCAGCGCGAACCCGGGAACCTTGAACACCGACGGCCGGTTTAATACTTTAGCAAGTGTTTTTACAAAATCAACATTGCGCACCGGGTTCGGTGCAGCGAAATTAACCGGCCCTGAAATCCCCCTGTTTTCAATCACGAACTCCATGGCACGCACCAGGTCTTTAATGTGAATCCAGGGCATCCAGTGCTGCCCGCTTCCCTGGGGGCCGCCCAGGAAGAACCTGAACGACGGCAGCATGGCTGCAAGCGTACCCCCGTCTTTTGCCATCACCAGGGCAAAGCGGGGCAGCACCACGCGGGCACCCTTTTTTTTGGCCTCAAGAGCGGTGTTTTCCCAGTCAATGCTTAGCCTGGCAAGAAAATCATCTCCCGGCGGACTGTCTTCATCCAGAACCGTGTCTCCCTGATCACCGTAGTAGCCCACTGCTGAAGTGCTGCAAAGTACCTGCGGAGACGACTCGTCCAGGGCGTCAACAACATTGCGGGTGGTCTTTATTCTGCTGTCATACAGGGCGTGCTTGTATTTTTCGGTCCACCTGGAAAATATGTTTTTGCCTGCAAGATTTACCACCGCATCGGCTTCAGCCACCGCGTTCTGCCAATCTCCCGGTTCAGCGGTGTCAGCCCTGATGTATCTTACTTTTTCGGCCTCCAGGTACGGCGGGGCCTGGTTTCTGTCCACGCAGATGACCTCCTGGCCCGACTCAATGAAATAAGGAATCATGTGGCGCGCCACAAAACCGGCAGCCCCTGTAATCAATACCTTCATAACGCCCCCTTTGTTTTTCAGGGAACAGTGACAACAGAGGTATTTTTCAATCCATTGAGAACCTTCTGTGCCACTGAACCGAAAAGAAAATCCTGAAGCGCGGCTCCCCCCCTTCTGCCTATAACCACCACGTCATAGCCCGTTCCGGCTTCTGCTATTATATCCTTTGCAACGCTTGCGGTGCGTTTCTGGATCTTGGTCTTTACCCGGTCAGGATCAAACCCGCCTTCTATGAGGCAGCGCCGCGCAGATTCAATAGCGTTTTCAATCAACTGGCGCTTTTTGTCCTCAAGATCGCAGAAAGCCTTCTGCTCTGTCTTGAAATACGGGGTCAGCTCCGGGCTGTTCATCTCGCAGAGGCTCTGGGTGTCTTCCAGAACACTGAAAATGGTTATATCCTGGTCGCGCAGAAAGTGTTCCGCTGCGAAATTTACCGCCCGCATGGCGTTTTCAGAGTCATCGAATGCGATAAGCACGTTTTTTCCCATTTTTTCCTCCTAAGCTGCAATGGTTATAAATTGTATTTCTCCGCGGACCTCTCCCTACCCGGGGTTATCAGGCACCGTCAATCAAGGCCTGAGCCTTTTCAGGCTCATGGTTTTCTCCAAGCAGGCCCTGTTTTGCCGTCCTTCCGAGCCTATCTGAAAATTCTGTTGTTTCCCTGTGATAGATAACCCCGGTGGGAATTTTATCCCCGTCTTTTAACGCCAGCTCCATTGCCGCGGCAAAATCGTCTGGCCTGTGGCCGGCTTCTTCCGCATCATATACCTTCTGCTTGTGCCACTCGTAGGTATTTACCCTGTTGAATGAAACGCAGACCTGGAGGATATCTATCAGGGCCAGGCCCCTGTATTGGAGGGCCTTCTGTATCAGTTTACTTAACTGCTGCCTGTTTCCGCTGTAGCCCCGGGCCACAAAACCTGCGCCCTGTGAGAGAGCCAGGGCTGCGGGATTAATTGGATCGCTTCTTGCGCCGTTTCTCTGAGCCCGGGTTATAAAACCGCGTTGGGAAGTGGGCGAAACCTGACCCTTGGTTAGTCCGTACACCCTGTTGTCGTGCACAAGCAGTGTAAGATTAATGTTGCGGCGGACTGCGGCCAGAAAATGGTTCCCCCCTTCTCCGTAGCAGTCTCCGTCGCCCATGTTTACCACAATGTTTAAATCCCTGTTGGCAATCCTGGCGCCCGTGGCCACAGGAAGGGCCCTTCCGTGCAGGCCGTGGAAGAAGTTGCACTTCAGGAAGTGCGGGGTCTTTGCAGCCTGGCCTATTCCCGACACTATCAGCAGTTTTTCAGGGGGCAGGTCCATGCCGGCAAAAGCCTCTTTCATTGAATTGATTATTCCGAAGTTGCCGCAGCCAGGACACCACTTGTTTTCAAAGTCGCATCTGTAATCGCCTTTTTCAACCATATCAACCCTCCTTGCGGGCCTTGACCTGCTGGACAACCTCGAGGGGAAAAAAGGGACGGCCGTCGTATTTTACAATGGCGTGCGCAAACTGCTTTCCGGTTCTCTCCCGGATCAGCCATCCAAGCTGGGCGGATGTATTCTGCTCCACCATGTAAAAACTCCTGCATTGACCGAGAATCCTGCTGACCTCGTTTTCAGGAAAAGGCCATATATCAGTAAAAAATACTGCACCTGCGTCAACTCCGTCCCCCCTTAGCATTTCCACGCTTTCACGTATTATGCCCGCAGTCGAGCCCCATCCCACAAGCAGCAGACTGCTGTCAGGATAGATGGTTTCAGGGGGGCGGATATGTTTTTTCATATCAGCAAGCTTTCTGTGCCTCTTGTTCATCTGCCCGACCCGGTCTGTGATGCGCTCGCTTAAATGTCCGTCCTCCTGGTGCTCGTTTCCTGTTACCTTTACAAGGGCCCTGCCCCTGCAGGGCAGCGCACGGGGAGAGACACCTGAATCAGTGAATGCAAAGCGCCTGTAATCCTCCGGATCATCCATCTCTGAATCGCCGATTGTAAAGCGTTCAATACCGGCCGGCACGGTAAGGGGCTTTTGTGCTACCGCCATGGAATCATTGAAATACTGGTCTGCGAGCACAATAACCGGCACCTGGTATCTTTCTGCAAGGTCAAAGGCCCGGATCATTATCTCAAATGCGCCATCCAGGCTGTCGGGTGCCAGTACAAATCGCGGGAACTCGTCCTGGGCGGCATGCATCACAAAACGCAGGTCAGCCTGGGCGGTTCGGGTGGGAAGCCCGGTGGCAGGACCGGGGCGCTGGGAATTGATGATTACTAGAGGGGTCTCGGTAATACCTGCAAGACCCAGCCCTTCTGACATCAGGGCGAATCCTCCGCCGGAAGTGGCAGTCATTGCGCGCACGCCCGCAAATGATGCGCCTATGACCATGTTGATTGCTGCAATCTCGTCTTCCGCCTGCTCGACTACCAGCGGCATGCTGTCCTCGAATCCCGCAAGATTTTCCATGATGCCGGTTGACGGAGACATTGGATAGAAGGCCGCGAACCGGCAGTCTGCCGCCAGTGCTCCCAGCGCAAGCATCCTCGCCCCGCTGAGCAGCTTTCCCCCGGGCCCGCGATCAGGCCACATAAACGCCCAGTCAAAACCAACCCCGGACACGGCCCCTGCCCCGCTTTTGGCCGCCTTCAGGTTGTTTTCCAGGACGGATGCTTTCTTGCTCCTGAACTGCGCCTCCAGAACCGAGTTAATGGATTTTTCAGGCGCCCCGAGAAGCGCGAGCGCTGCGCCCGCGGCCACAGTGTTGGCCATTATTGCACCGCCCGCCTGCCTGGCAAGATTTGTGACCGGCACAGCAAGTACAGACGGATCCGAACCCGGCACTTCACTGTCGAATAACACCAAGCCGCCTTCTGCGAGTTCGGATCTGTGAGTTTCCAGGGTTTGCCCGTTTAATGCAATCAGCAGGTGAACCCGGTGATCAGGGGCATCTACGGGCCTGTCGCTTATCCTCAGCTGCATGAAGCTGTGCCCGCCCCTTATCCTTGATTCAAAATCATTAACAACCATCAGGTAAAGGCCGGCCTGGTGACATACATGCGCCAGCAGGTCGCCCACTGTCTGAATCCCCTGCCCGGCCTCTCCGCCGATTTTCACGGTCAGGTCTATGCCCATGGCATCCTCCCTGCAACCCTTAAGACCGGGTTGTCAGATTTTTCCAGCCCTTCCGTCGTCACAGGCGTCATCAGTGTCATCAAAACGCGCATGTTCGCCTGTGGGCACCTTGGTGCAGACGTCTTCAAAGCTTGTTTCAGAGCCCATGGTTCTTACAGCCTCAAGTGCGGAAGCATAATCAGGCTCCTGGCCTATTTCCGGTACAAGCTCCGTATATATGACCCGGCTGTTTTCATCAATCGCCACCACCGCCCTGCAAAGCAGGCCGGCAAAATCGCCTTCCTCGATTCTTGCTCCGTACCTTTGCCCGAAATCCAGGTTACGCAACTCCGAGAGGGATATCACGTTGTCGATTCCCTCCGCGGTATTGAACCGCTGATGGGCGAACGGCAGGTCCCTTGATATGCACAGGACCTCGGTGTTGTCCAGGCCGTGGGCGGCTTCGTTAAAACGCCTTACAGACTCGGAACACACCATTGTTTCGACGCTCGGAAAGATATTGAGAACTGCTTTCCTGCCTGAGAGTTCAGACAGGCTCATATCTGTAAGATCTGTTTTTGTAAGTAAAAAATCCGGGGCCTGGTGTCCGAGTTCCGGCAACTGCCCTTTTACAGACACTGGTTTTCCCTTGAATGTCACGCTTGCCATGGCTGCCTCCTGTAAATTTTTTATTACTCCGGATTTAAAGATCTGATCCGGTTTCACTGGTTTCTGTTTTTCCAATATAAGCACCCGCGACACGGAATGCATACGCAAAATCACATAAGGGTTATATTTTCAGTGGCAGCAAGGTATGTACGGAATCCTCCGGCCAGGTTTCTGGCCCGGAAACCGTGCTGGGTAAGAATTCTGTAGGCTAGATATGAGCGCTGGCCGACCGCACAGAAAGCAACATATGTCTTTTCCCTGTCGAGCTCGCCTATACGGTCGCGCAGCTCATCTATGGGAATGTGCACTGATTGCTCAAGGCTGCCGGAGGTCTTTAATTCTATCCTGCTTCGCACATCGAGCAGAACCTCGTTTTCAGGGTCAATGTCTTTGACCTGGTCCCAGTTGATTTTCTCCAGGTCGCCCTTGATAATGTTGGACGCCACGTATCCTGCCATGTTGACAGGGTCCTTGGCCGACCCGTATGGCGGGGCGTAGCAAAGATCCAGTTCCTCGAGGTCAAAAACCGTCATGCCGGAATACACTGCTGTTGCAAGCACGTCGATCCTCTTGTCCACTCCTATCTTGCCTACTGCCTGGGCTCCGAGCAGTCTGCCGGTCCCCGGAGAAAACAGCAGCTTCAGGGCCATTGTTTCCGCACCAGGGTAGTATCCTGCATGGGATCCCGAATGGGTGTATGCTGCGGAATAGGGAATGTTTTGCTGTCTCAGTGTTTTTTCATTGACTCCTGTTGATGCCGAAGTGAGGTCGAATATTTTTACCGCGTTCGTGCCCAGGATTCCCCTGAAAACCGAGCATCTGCCCATGGCGTTGTCAGCTGCAATTCGCCCCTGCTTGTTTGCCGGGCCTGCCAGCGGGATCAGGGTTTTCTGCCCGGTCACCCGCTGCAGGATTTCCACTGCGTCTCCCACTGCATAGATATATGGATCAGAGGTGCGCATTGTGTCATCAACCGCAATCCCTCCGGTTTTGCCTATTTCAAGGCCGGCCTTTACGGCAAGGCCTGTTTCGGGGCGCACTCCTACTGACAGAATAACCATGTCGCATTCAACGGCTGAGCCGCTTTCGGTCTTAACGGTAATGCCTGCGCCGCTTTTATCAATGGATGCAACCCCTTCGTTAAAACGGCAGTCAACCTTTTTTTCAGAAAGATGGGCATGGATCAAAGAGGCCATATCATAGTCCAGCGGCGGCATCACCTGGTTCATCTTTTCAACAACAGTGACGCCCACTCCGCGGAAGGCAAGATTTTCAACCATTTCCAGGCCTATAAACCCTCCTCCCACAACAACCGCATGCCGCGGCCGGTGTTCGTCCACATAGGCCTTTATCCTGTCAGTGTCGGGAATATTTCTCAGGGAAAATACTTTTTCCGAATCAATGCCCTCGGCAAAAGCCGGGCGCACAGGTTCCGCGCCCGGCGACAGGATCAGTCTGCCGTAGTCCTCCCTGTAGACCTCCCCGCTCCGGCGGTTGTATACAACCACCTGCCGGTTTTGCCGGTCTATGTCTGTAACCTCGCAGTTGGGACGGACATCAACCCTGTAGCGCTTTGAAAATGCTTCCGCATCAGTTACCAGCAAATCGTCGCGCTTTTTTATAACCTCGCCGATATAATAAGGCAGGCCGCAGTTTGCAAAGGAAATATAGGGCCCTCTTTCAAAAACCACGATTTCGGCATTTTCATTAAGCCTCCTGGCGCGTGCCGCTGCGGTTGCGCCTCCTGCCACCCCGCCTATCACGACCAGTTTGTCAGTCATAAACAGCCTCCTTTTTCCATAGTAACAATATATCTAAAATGTCTCCCAAAGAATCCAAACTAATCATGATCAGCTGTAAATCAAATATTGATAACCTGGTCTGACAATTGCATTGCTGTTACTATGTCGAGCATATTGGTGGTCTCTCCCGCTTTTTTTTGATCAAGAAGGCCGTAGTGATCCAGGCAGGTGCCGCAAACCATCACACCGACTCCGTGTTCTTCGAGCTGCTGCAGCGCGGGCAGCACATCAGAGCCTTCCACCGCGAGCCTCACCCCGTTGTTCACAAGAACCACCCTCCACAGGTCAGGCTCCATTTCTTTTAAAGTGTTTACGAAATTGACAATAAGTTTCCCGCCGAGGACGTCGTCTCCGTAGCCCATTCTGTCGGTTGTAAGCATTACCATGATCTTTTTTTCCCGGTCCTGATCTGCATCTTCTTCCTGGGCCGGTTCTGATCCCGTCCCTGATTTAACGCCGATTACAATGTATCCCTTTTCGCAGGACTCCACCTCTGCCTCATAATCCCTTGAGCGGAAAAACCGGGTCACGTTCTGGCACGCTGCTTCATTGTCTACTATTACTTTCAGGGTATCCGGGCACTCACCTTCTATTGTCTGTTTTGTGATTAAAACAGGTGCCGGACACGCCTGATTTGTGGCGTCGATTTCCTTCATTTCGCCTCCGTTGTCTTTTTATGATCAAGATGGTATTTTAACATAAGGCAACAAGCCCCGTGTTCTTATATAAGTCTGTTTGCGGACAACTGACAAATTGCAAATTTCGATTTGTTTTTTATTTCTCATAGATAAAATCCATAAAAAAGATTTCCCCATGGACCTTTGGCAACTAAGGGTATTTAAAAAAGTAATAGACCTGGAAGGATTTTCAAAGGCGGCGGATGCAGTCCATCTTACCCAGCCGACTGTGAGCAGTCATATACGGGATCTGGAGGCGCATTTCGGCTGCCGCCTGATCGACAGGATGGGCAAAACGGCTGTTGCCACAAAAGCAGGTGAACTGCTGTATGTCCATGCCTGCAGACTGCTGGAAATGGCCGGGCAGATGGAAACCGAACTTGCCGAATTTTTGGGAAAAATAGGCGGAGATATCTTTGTCGGGGGAAGCACGATACCAGGTGCTTATATACTGCCCCGGTTTATCGGGGATTTCACAAGGGCCTATCCCGAAGTTCGTATCCGGGTCAGCGTGGGAGACACTGAGCAGATAATAGACGACATTGTCGCATCAAGGCTGGATTTCGGTATTGTAGGTGCCGGGACCGAAAAGAACTCTCTTTCCCAGAAATCTCTTTTAAAAGATGAAATGCGGCTTATAGTGCGTGCAGATCACAAGTGGGCATCCCGGGCGGAAGTATCCGTCGAAAAACTGGCAGCCGAGCCCTTCATCCTGCGCGAAAAGGGCTCTGGCACATTGAAATCCCTGGAAAAAAAACTGGAGCAGGCAGGCGTGAGCCTGCAATCCTTCAGGGTTGCAGCCGAGCTCGGAAGCACGGCCTCGGTAATACAGGGGATCAAAAGCGGAATAGGAATATCCGTGCTTTCACATATAGCGGTTGCAGACGAACTTCGGGCGGGGACACTGAAATCCCTTTCAATAAAAGGGGTAGACCTTACCAGGCATTTCTATCTCACCGTCCGCAAAGACCGAACTCCTTCGCCGGCGTGCAGGGAATTTATGGGTTACCTGGTAAAATCGGCGGCAGAAAGTTCTTCATAATTCATAGACTGATCTTGAAAAAAAACTGAAAATCGTATTGCAGTCCCTGTAATAAAATTCGTATATGGGCATCCTGACACCTCCGGATTATGATAACATGAAAACTTTTTTATATTAAAAACCCTGTGAACCATTGTCAACCGGTCTTTCGGCAATACTTTTCCGCCGGGTTCCGGTTATTGGCAACATGCGGCCGTAAAAGGCGGAAAAATCAATGAAACAAAACGCGGACCTTGAAAAAATAGCCATTGTATTAAACCGGCCCAGGAACCCGGAAAACATAGGGGCCGCAGCAAGGGCCATGCACAACATGGGCCTGCGGGATCTTGTGCTGGTAAATCCTGAAAATTTCGACCCGGAGCGCGCCCTGACCCTTGCCACCCATGCGGCTGCGGACGTGGTAAAACAAGTCCGGGTTTATCCTG
>JBKHES010000061.1:0-12678 GCA_046540695.1 Desulfobacterales bacterium | reverse complement strand
GACAGTTAAGTACAAAAAGTTTATTTGAAAGAGTTTGTGTACTGACATGTCAGTATGTGGCTGTTTTTAAGCGGCGCTGCCGCGGACCGCCCGGACTCCTGAAGTTGATGCAGGCGGCATGCCGTTGAAAATGCCGGTGAAAAGGATTTGTATCTCAAGGGTCATGGGCATTAATAAGGCAGAGGTATGATCACGCATTGGTTGGGAGCATAAAGGTATTTGTTCGGTAAAACCAGGCGGCAGGAGCTGTTATGGAGGCTCACGACATTGAAAAAATCGCGGTTATAGGAGCTGGGACGGCCGGGCAGGGTATGGCCCAGGTGTTTGCCCTGGCAGGGTTTAAAGTGGCACTCCAGGATATAAACCATGAGATGACAGACAGGGCCATGGCCAGTATAGGAGAAAACCTCGAATTTCTCGCCGAAAAAGGGAAAATCAGCACCGAAGAAAAATACGCTGTTCTAAAAAACCGGATTAACAAAATAAATAACCTGCCTGAAGCAGTATCCGGCGCCGGGCTTGTTATCGAGGCAGTGCCTGAAAAAATGGAGACGAAGAAACTGATTTTAAGAGAAATATCTGATAATGCACCGAAGGATGCGATACTTGCAACCACTACATCCGCTTTGAGCGTTTCTGAAATCAGCCAGTGGGTGACAAATCCCGGCCGGTTTATCAGGATGCATTTTTTTAACCCTGTAAGCCGGATGAAGCTCGTGGAAGTAACGGGCTGCGAAACAACAGAGGAAAAATACATCAGCGCTGCCCGTGAATTTGCAAAAAAATGCGGAAAATTGACTGTCAGGGTTTTGAAAGATTCGCCCGGTTTTATCGTAAACAGGATCAACGCCCCGGCCCAGGCCCTTTTAAGCGCTGTCCTCGATGAGGGAAAAATCGAGCCGGCGTCTGTGGACATTGCAGTGAAAAACGCGGGCATGCCGATGGGCCCGTTTGAACTTGCTGATTACGTGGGACTGGACGTTTTCATGAACACCCTTGAATACTACTCGCAAACACTTTCTCCTGATTACACCCCGGGCATGGTAATCCGCGAAAAGGTGGAAAAAAACGAACTCGGAATGAAGACCGGAAAAGGTATCTATTTCTGGCAGGACGGCAGGGCCGAAATATGCGGCCCCGCAGATGATCCTGAATTGACCCTGCTGGATTTTTTTTCCATCCAGGCAAACCAGGCAGTAAAAGTCTACAGGAAAGGCATTGCAGGCTCCACCGGAGAAATCGACCAGGCCATAATCTTCGGCACCCGGGCCATTGCCGGCCCTTTTGCTCTTGCTGTAAACATGCACCCGGACCATATCACCGGATGCCTGGAAAAGTTAAAGGACAGATACGGCCTTGGCATCCTTGCCCCGGAGCAGGAAATAAAAGACGGCTCCTTTAAAAGCTTTTCCTGAAAAAAACCCGAAAAACCGGGTGCCGCCTTGCGGGGCACCCGGTAATTGCTCTTTTACGGGTTCATCTCGTAGGTATCTCTCAAGGCGTAGACGTATTTATCCCAGAATCGCATGAACCGGTCTTTGTCGTCAACCGGCTTGCGCACCATGTCCAGGCACCACTTCATCTGTTTTTCCGAGGTATCAGGCTTGGAATAAAGCTGCAGGGCGTATCTTGAAAAATCGCGCACCATGAAATCAAATATCTGCTCAAGCAGATCGTCTTCGAATTTTTCAATCTGGTATTTTTCAATTATGAGCTGACCGTATGCAACCAGGGTGAAAAGCTCTCCCACCGCCAGGAGAAAATCTATGTTCTTGGCCTGCTCCCCGTCGGGCGCAGCGTTTGCAAGCATGTCTTTGAATTCGGAAATCTGTTCCTTGAATATGTTTACATTGGGCAGATCCACGCTGTTATAAGCGATATTATAGTCGTGGAACCGGATTTTGCCCAGGCCCTTTGTGGGCCCCTGATTAAACAGGAAAGTATCATCAGCCGGATCATTCCTTTTTGGAATCTCAGGAAATTCGCCGGGATTAAAAAAGTAGTTGGCAATGAACTTGATTACAAGTGCCATGTTTACGTGAACCGTTCCCTCAAGCTTGGGAAGCGAGCGGATGTCCTTGGCGGCAAGTTCAAAAAACACGTCTTTTTCAAAGCCTCTTGCAGCAATAACGTCCCAGAGCAGGTTGATGACTTCTTCGCCCTGGGTGGGGACCTTCATCTTGGTTATAGGGTTATACAGCAGGTACCTTCTGTCATCTTCCGAGGCTGACCTCATGTAGTCGGTGGCCCTTTGTGAGAAAAGCTTCATTGCAGCAAGTCGCGTGTAAGCGTCAACAAAAAGCTGCTTTATGTGGGGAAAGTCAGTTACATAAATTCCGTAAAGATTGCGGTGGGACGCGTGATTCAAAGCCTCGTAAAATGCATGCGTGGCAAGGCCGATGGCTCCCCAGCCCAGGTTGAACTTGCCCACGTTTACAGTGTTAAGGGCTGAATCCCAGGCGGCTCTTCCGGTGGAAAGAATTTCGTCGTCTGTGACCGGATACCCGCTCAGGTTGTATTCAGCCACGTATCCTTCCCAGTTCACGGTGTTTTTCACCAGTTCATAGTTTTCGTGCCCGGGGTCTGCCACAAAGAACACGTATTCGTCCGTTTCAGAGTTCTTGCCGAACGTGGAGACAAGTGCGGCCTCGTTTGCGTTTCCTATGTAGTACTTGCCGCCGTCTGCCACGTATTTGCCTTCCGCCAGGGGTGTAAGAGACATTTCAGAGGAATAAAGATCCGCGCCGTGGGATCTTTCTGACAGGCCGAAGGCGAATATGCCGCCCTGCTTTAAAAGTTCCGCTGTCTTTTTCTTGATCTGTTCGTTGTCTCCCATGAAAATGGGCCCCAGTCCGAGTATGGTCACCTGCCAGGCATACCAGTGCGAAAGGTTGTAGAAGGCAAGGATTTCGTTGAAGTCACAGTTGCGGAAGGTGTCCCAGCGCTTGTCAGGATCGCCGTCAACCACGTGCTCCTGGGGGGTAAGAAGCGTTGCAAACACCTCGTTTTCATTTAAAAACTCCAGGAAATCACTGTACCAGCGCCTCTCATGGGCGTCCTCCTTTAACCTTTCCTTGCCCCGGGACTCGAAATACTCGATGGTCTTTTTCATGAGTTCCCTGGATCGGGGGTCCAAATGCTCAAAAGTTTCTTTTTTTGGGTTGAGCAGCATAAACACTCCTTTTAAAAATTAAAATGATGTTCTTAATGTTTGCATACAAATTTTATACCGTTACTTAACTCAGATTAGTTCACGCAGCAAGCGCTTGAGAACAACACGTTCCTCATATGAGAACCGCTCCAGGATTTCACGGTTTGACTCCTGGCGCTCCCTTATAAGAGCTTCTTTCAAATCATTAGCTTTTTCGGAGGGATACACCCTGTGAATTCGGCGGTCTTCGGAATCAGGGACCCGGGTTATCCAGCCGGTTTCAGCCATCCTCTCCAGCACTCCGGAAAGGGTGGCTTTATCAAGCATAAGCAAGGAAGAAAGTTCCGTTGCAGTCATTCCGTTTTTATACCAGAGCCCCTCCAGGACCAGGTGCTGAATGTTTGTCAGCCCGTAAGGTTTAAGCCTTTTTTTAAAACTGTTGTGAGCCTTCTGATAGGCTTTGCCCAGCAAAAAAATCAGACATTCAGGAAGATCGTCAGGTAATTTCGGCATAATTCCAATCCTGCATCTAAATCTGTTCGTATACGAACTAAATAATACGGCCTTGATCGCATGTCAAGATTTGAACAAAATCAGTCCCGGTTGTTATGTGTTTAATTCACAGGATTTTTGAAAAGATGGGCGTAAGCGGGAAAAAGATGCTTTTTGAAAAACTCAATAAACTGTAAAGCCCTGCTACCGGCCGCGCGCAGTGTATCGGGATCCGGTGCCGGATTCTGCCTTTATACTGCGCAGGAGCTGCTCGAAAGCCCGGTTAAGCCGGATAAAGGCTTCATGCCCCCCGCCCTGATCAGGATGATGCTTTTTTGCCATTTCCCGGTACCGCCTGCCAAGTTCCTTTACAGTCATCTCTGAAAGGCCCCCGCGGGAGATACCCATTGCCGTCAAAGCCTCGTCAACAGGCATTGACGCTTTGGGCTTCGGCGGGCTGTAGCCGTGATTCCGCGCCTTGAACTGCCACATCAGGTCCTCGAGATAACTGCTGCCGTCAAAGGAAGAATCAAAAAACCAGCAGGCATACCTTACAAGATAATCTTTCAAGGTATCAGAAACCCCGAGGTCAGCCCAGAAGGACTCATCCGTGTTAAGGCTGCACAGCGAGTCCATGAAGCATGAATCCGCCTTTTGCTGATCAATGGCCTCGGGAAACTTCCGGGCAAGGGGGCCGGAAAAGCAGGCAGGAACATCAAATATAACATAGGTGTAATTTTTCTTCTCGTTCTCGCCCAGCACCCCTTCCATTTCCATGAACTGCTGTTCCAGCTCATCCCTGGATTTGCCCAGCAGAGGCCTGTATATTTTCCTGGGCACTGAATAAATCCTTGACTGATCAAGCTCTCCGAAGCGAAGAAAATGGATTCTTCGCATGTCAAAAATGTGAAAATTCTGTGCCTCACACATTTTGACCTCCTCTGCCGCCTGCCGCCGCAGCCCGCCTTTGGAGGTTTCATGCGTGAAAGCCTCGATCACCCTACGGGTCTCAGGGTCAAGAAAGGGCCATAACACCTTTTCCAGTTCTTCATGATCAGGCTCGTATCCCAGCTCTGACAAGCTGTCGCATAATTGCTCTTCAAAATAAAATCCCGGACCGGCTCCGGGGTATATTATATATTCACCAGGATCTTCTCCCAGATCAAAAAGCTCGCGGCTTTCATATCCATGATCGGTTTTGACGCTATGGCGTATATAGTAATGGATTTTTCCCCTGGTTCTCATTCTTGCAAGGTACATTGCATTCCTTTCGATTCTCTTTTTTACAACAATATAATCATGTTTTCGAGAATGCAGCGAAAATCCAGTATAACTTCCTTTTTCCATGCTTTTAAAAGGACTAGGGGGTTACAGTGATTTCCGGGCTTGCCATGAACGACGATTTGATTAAAAAACCGGCCAGGCGCCTGAAAGCCATGTGCACCACCGGCGGAACTGTTAAAAACAGAATCTTTGAAATCGAGGGGGACCGCAGGGAAAAAGCAGAAGAAGAACCTGCAAAAGGATGCTTCAACGCTGATTAAAAACCAGCAGCCTTGTCCTTCCCCCTTCTGATATCCTGACCCCTTTCGGGGTGATAAGGCGGACACGGTAATTTTCTACACGGTCGCCCTCCCTGCAGATTCTTCCGTTTATTACGGCAAATCGCTTCTTAGGCGAACTTGACCAGGATACAGCCTGGAGGGTAAGGTGGCCGCCCTTGATTTCCTCTGGACCTGCCTGAGACTCGGGGTCTTCTTTAGATGACCCCGAGTCCCCGCTTTCAGATTCATCAGCCGGCGCGGGTTCAGGCTCAGGATCGGCTTTCTCCGCTGTATCTGCCTGCTTCTCTGTATTTATTGTTTCAGGCAGTTCAGCCGGAGGGGGGATAACTGCAGGTTCCGGGGTGACTGAATCCCGGCCGCCCGGGTTTTTACGGTCTGCATCAGGCTCATCGCCGGCACTGGCCTGCAGATCCTGTTTTAAAACGCCTGGTTGTGTAGTACCGGATTCGCCGCTGCCCGAGACAACAACAGCAGTGTGCCATACAGCAGCACCGAAAACAAACAGCAGAAAAACCGCGGCTGCAGCCAGAAAGGCCGGCCGTGCCCTTGTATTTCCTGCAAAGCCGGAAAAACTGCCTTTGCCATGGTGAAAAGGCACCTGATGCGAATCCGCCTCTGCCCGGGCCTCCAGTTTTCTCAGGGCATCAAGGATGGAGCTCAAGCTTTTGACTCCCTTTCAATTAATCCCCGGCTCATCTGCCAGGCCTGACAGCCGGTACAATACGATCTTTTCTGGTGCATCCGCCAGCCCGTCAACAGGTATGCCGTGACCTGCCTGGATTTTTTTTATGGCGGTTCGGGTTGCTTCATCATAGGCGCCTGTCACCTCAACATCGCCGCCGCCGGCAGCCTTCAAAAGAATCTGAAGCCCCGCCACTGAATCCCCGTCAGCGTCCCTGCCTATCACACCCTCGATTTCCCTGGGGTTTTCCCATAAGACATATGCCCTGCCGGTCCAGAAACCTCCTGCGTATTCCCGGGACACGCCTTTGTATTTTCCGGTTTCAGGATCATAAAACAAAATTTGTTCATCCTCTGTTGCCGGGGCAGCCAGGTAAACCCGGCTGAGAGTTGCAGGGTGCTCAAAACAAAAAACAGCAGGAAGATCCAGGTTACGGATCAGCGAAAGATCCTTTTCAGCCTCATATACCTCAAGGCCGTGATTTTCAGCAGCCTGGCCTATGTAGTCTTCCACTGTTTTACCCTCCCTGTCAGGCATATTCACCTCATTTCTCCACAGGGAAATAACGTGAGATACCGCTGCAGGCAAGGAGTCGTCCCCGGGATTCCATAAAAGTGCCTCCGCGGTTTTATCAGGCATGTCAGGCTCGTCAAAACTAAGCTCCACAGTTTGCTTTGACTGAACAGGGGGTGCATCAGCTTTTTTTCCGCTGCCGAGGATAAAGCCGGACACGTCTGCCACCTTAACCATTTCCAGCTGAAAAAAAAGGGTCATGATAAATGCTGCGGCCAGTATCCCAAAAGTCATCAGAGGCAGGGGAGAGGCTTTCTTCCAGGCGGCCTGCATGCGTGTGCGCGCAGAAAGCTCTGCTATTGCGGATTTCGCTGTTCCGCCCGAAATCCTGTGCAGGCCCCGGGAAAATGCCAGCAGCAGGGCCCTGTCGCAGGCAATATTAATAAGACGGGGGACTCCACCGGAGTAGCGGTAAATCCGGCGCAGCGCGCCTTTTGTGAAATAAACCCTCGGTCCCGGAGAGGCCACGTGAATCCTGTGGTTTATATACTGAATTGTCTCACTGAAGACCAGGGGCGAAATACTGCAAGAAAGGGAGATGCGCTGCGAAAGCTGCCTCAGCTCGCGGGTATCGAGCATCTGGCTCAGTTCAGGCTGGCCCACCAGGATCATCTGGAGCAGTTTCTCCCTGGTGGTTTCCAGGTTGGACAGAAGCCGCAGCTGTTCCAGCACGTCCCTGCCGAGGTTCTGGGCCTCGTCTATTATAAGGATTGCGCGTTTTCCCTCGGTCCTTTTTTTTATGAGAAAGGAGTTTAACTCATCGATGAGCTCCTTGGCCGTGGCATGATCCGATCTAATGCCGAACTCGCTGTTAATGGCCCGCAAAAGTCCCCTGGCGCTCAACCGGGGATTGATGATGTAGGCTGTTTCAACCTCAGGGGCCATGTCTTCGAGAAAGGCCCTGCAGAGGATAGTCTTGCCCGTGCCCACCTCGCCGGTGATCTCCACGAAGCCTTCCCCCTGATAAACCGCGTATCTCAGGTGGGCCAGTGCTTCTTCGTGGCTTTTGCTTAAATACAGATAATCCGGGTTGGGCACAAGCTTGAAAGGCTTTTCCCGGAATCCGAAAAACGAGTTGTACATGTCTTCTATCCGGCCCCTGTCAGACGCACAATTTCACCTGTCCAACCGGAATAAAATATTTTACCCCAGGCATGCCGCTGCTTATGAAGCCTTCTTCCGCGGCGGGATCCTGACGATTCTTGTGGGCACTTCAATAAGGGAAACAGCGGTTTCCGGGCAGAATGCCGCACATACGCCGCAGCCTATGCATAAATCCTCGGATCTCCGGGCCCTGCCTTCATAGTCTAAAAATGCGGCGCCTGTATGACACTTATCAACACACGTGCCGCAGCCGGTGCAGAGCTCAGTATCGATTACCGCAAGAAAATTGGTTGCATTGGCAATGGGAGCTATCATGTTTTCCACGGAATTGCCGCAGCAGCACCTGCAGCAATTGCATATGCTGGTTTCGGGTTTTTCAATGTCGAAATTGGGATGATAGGCCTTGTGCACCAGGCCGTCTGTTTCGCACCGCTTGAGCACATCAAGCGCCTCCTGCCTTGAAATCATCCTGGCAAACCCCTGCTGGGTGGTGTATCTTGCTGATTTGCCGAATGTAAAACATGTCTCCCGCAAATCCGTCTGGCTGCAGGGATCGCCGCTTAAATCCTTGTGATGCCGGCAGAAGCAGTGGCCCAGTGCAATTTCATCGAATTTTTCAATCAGTGCGCCGACTTCAGCGGTGGGAAGAATCCGGTCTGCAGGTTCCTCAAGGGATTCATCAACAACTATTTTTACAGGTTCCCCGGTGTTTTTGTTCTCTGTTACCGGCACAGTTCTGTCAATGGGCGGCATTTGCATGAGACCCGGCACAAGGTCATCGTAGTTCTGCTGTATCATATCCGAGAGTTCGCTGAACAGCTTGTCAAAAAGTGCGCTTATCTCCCTGTTGCGCTGGTTGTCTTCAACCTTTCCCATGAAGGTGTATTCAAATGTGCCTACATTTAACAGCGGCAGAAGGCGGTAAACCATAACGCCCTTTCTGTTGGGCTGGTTGAAAATCACGCCCCTTTCCGCAAGGGATTCCGCCCGGGCCCTTGCCTCTGATTCGGAAAGGCCGGTGCTGTCAGCAAGCTGCTCTAAGGTCTGTGACTTACGCTCATTGAAGGCAAGTATAAAATCAAGTTCATCTTCCCTGATGAAATATTTAAGCAGTTTTACCAGCGTATCATTGACAGGCACTGGCGTTCCGCCTGCGGCGCTGATAACCTGGCCGACCTGTTTGTATTTTTCGTCAATGCTGTTTTCTGCGGTCATGGTTCAAATAATCTCCTTTTTAAAGCGGGGGGTTTAGGTTGCTGTGGTATTACAGATTTTTACCCGTATTATCAGGATTGGTCAAGAGTGAATCATGCCGAGGTATTTGCTGTTGACAGCCCTGTTGCAAATCATTATACAAAGATCACACCGGTAAGACAAAAACCGTCCCGGGTGCCCGCACTGCCCCGATAACACCGTTTTCCCGAGTTCTTTTTGATGAAAACCGGAAAATACAATACTGCCGGCGGCGTTTTGCGCTGTCGGAAAAGAGTGTTTTGAATTTAAGAAAAGCAACAAAAAAATGAATACAACTGCTCCAGCAAACCACAATACATCCGAAAAACCGCTTCGCAGGGAAATCAGCAAAAGACGCACTTTCGGTATAATCAGCCACCCTGATGCCGGCAAGACAACGCTTACTGAAAAGCTCCTTTTATTCGGAGGGGCAATACAGATGGCGGGATCGGTAAAGGCCCGCAAGGCTGCCAGGCACGCCGCAAGCGACTGGATGGCAGTCGAGCAGAACCGTGGTATCTCGGTTACCAGTTCCGTGATGAAATTCAACTACGATGGCTACGAGATCAACCTGCTCGACACCCCGGGGCACCAGGATTTTTCAGAAGACACCTACAGGGTGCTCACCGCGGTTGACAGCGCGGTAATGGTCATAGACAGCGTCAAGGGCGTTGAGACCCAGACCCGCAAGTTAATGGAGGTCTGCAGGATGAGAAACACCCCCATCCTGACCTTCATTAACAAGCTCGACCGCGAGGGCATGGCACCTCTTGAAATCCTGGATGACATAGAAAACACCCTTCAGATAGAATGCGCCCCCCTTACCTGGCCCATCGGAATGGGCAAACGATTCAAGGGGACCTACAACCTCTACCGCAGGGAACTGAGCCTGTTTAAAGCCGGCATGGAACAGCGTCCGGATGAAGTAATTACAATAAGGGACTTACAGGATCCCGCGCTTGACAGGGCCCTGGGAAGCCAGGCAGACGAGCTGCGCGAAGACGTGGCCCTGATCGAAGGGGCTGCCAACCCCTTTAGCATGGAGGATTTTTTAAACGGAAGCCAGACCCCGGTTTTTTTCGGCAGCGCGGTCAACAACTTCGGTGTTCGCGAGCTGCTTGACACGTTTGTAGATATCGCACCGCCGCCCTCGCCCAGGCCTGCAGCCACCAGGGTTGTATCACCCGAAGAAAGGGAATTTTCAGGCTTTGTTTTCAAAATCCAGGCAAACATGGACCCTGCGCACCGTGACAGGATCGCATTTCTGCGCATCTGTTCCGGGAAGTTCAAAAAGGGCATGCGTGTTCGCCAGCACCGCACCGGCAGGGATGTTCTGATCGCAAACCCGACCATATTCATGGCCCAGGACCGCACATCCGTGGAAGAGGCCTGGCCGGGAGACATCATAGGGATACACAACCACGGAACAATCCGGATAGGAGACACCTTTTCCGAAAAAGAGCCCCTGTCATTTACCGGGATTCCGAACTTCGCACCCGAGCACTTCAGGCAGGTGCAGCTCAAATCGCCGCTTAAGGCAAAGCAGCTGCAGAAGGGCGTGGATCAGCTGGTGGAGGAAGGCGCGATCCAGATATTCAGGACACTTTACGGAAACAGGCTGATACTGGGGGCTGTTGGGGTGCTGCAGTTTGACGTCACCATGTCCAGGCTCAAGGCTGAATACGGCGTGGATGCACAATATGAACCGGTGAATTACGCCACTGCCAGATGGCTCAGCTGCGATGACAAAAAAATGCTTGAGGAATTTAAAAAGGAATACCAGTCCAATCTTGCCGCGGACTCGGAAAACAATCTCACATTTCTTGCCCCGAGCATGTTTCAGCTCAAATACGCACAGGAACACTGGCCGGGGATTCGCTTTTTAAAAACACGGGAACATCAGTAGAAAGCAGTGCGGGCCGCAAACCTGATGCAGGCAGCCGCCGCAGAAACGGGCTATATGTACATCCCGGACCTTGAATATGAGCGCCGCGACGCTGAAAACTATCTTTTGCACCGCCAGACTGATTTTACAGCCACCTACATGCAGGTGTCGAATCTGCAGCATGTTATCAGCAGTCAGCCGGAAATAATTACTGCTTCCACCGCTGCCGCCCTTAACAGCGTGCTTTGCGGCACCACTCACAACTCCCGGCGCCAGGTTTTCTTTTTGTTTAAAAAAGCCGCAGATGCGCTTGCAGCCATTGTTTATCGCGAAACTCCCCGGCAGGCAGGTGAGGCGGCAAGAAGCGCACTGGCAGGGATTTTGTCATCTCTTACCGGCCATCCGTTCCGGGCGGCTGCAGAGGCCACGGGCGGACTTCCCCTGGAAACCTCCTGCCCTGATCCTGATGCGCCAAACACCAAACACCCCGGTATCATCCCTGTAAAGGATCTGGCTGAATTGACTGGCACCGGCAGGGTCCGGAGCATGCAATGGCTCGGCAGAAGCCTTGTAATTGAAAAGGCTGAAAACGACGGCGGCCTTGTCGTGTTAAAATTTGCAAGAAAGGGGCAGGATTTATCGGATCTGGCGGCTGAAACCGGGTGGATGAACTACTTGTCCCGGCTGAGGGTTTTTGAGAAATACCGGTTCGACATACCGAAGCCCCCTGAAACAAAGAAGCCTGTTATATACCGGGTAAGCTCTTTGGCAATAAAGATCCCGGAAGATACCGATATTGATCCGAACCTTTACGCCGTGGCCTTCCGCACGTCTCCTGCTTATTTCGCCTATCCCAATCACCCCGGCAACGGGAAAATGATTGCCCCGGACAAATGCAGGAAGGTTCTCGGCCGGCACGCTCGTGTCCTGGGTCACCTGTCTTGCCGGGGCATTATTCACACAGCTCCGATACCGCTTTTCCACAACCGGGTACAGCAGCACAGGAGGGATGACAGGGGCCTTTATCAGTGGCGCCGCGGCGGTCGTCTCGACAGGTGGCTTGAATCCTGCCGGCATCCTAACATAAGCACGAACGGCATAAGGGATTTTGAACATTTTGCCATGTTTGAAGGCCCGGCACGCAGCCTGTATGAACACATAGGCACCCACGTGCTGAGCCTCGTTCTTGTTGCAGGCAGCTACTGCCGCAATCATGACGAGAACAGGAAAGGTCTGGATGATGCAGGCAGCCCCGCGGACGCCAGGGATCTGTTTGACCACGACTGGCTCAAGGGTGTGCTGGCGGAAATCTTTGCCGGTTACTATGAAGGGTTTACCGGAAGTATTTATTCAGGGGGGTTCCCGCGCGACCTGGATCTTTTGAGCACCAGGCTCATCGAGGAAATGGGAGTTGACCGGCACATGGAAGAGATCCTGCGCGCGGCGCAGCAGCAGAACATGAGCGATCCGGAGTTCAGGGATTTTCTGGCCCGCCGAGGATTTGACGCCGGAAGCATTTCAGGATTCAAAAAAGGCGAGCAGGACATTACAATTATTACCGGGCCGCACCTGGGCGGGTTCAACCAGCGGATCTCCGTGCCCGAGCTGATTGAATACGCGGCCTGTCTGTCTGCAATGTGCATAATGGACCGATACTGCGGACAAAAGCTCAGTTCCGCCGGTAATTCTCAGGGTCAACGCCTGTCCTGCGAAGAATCTTCTGCAGTGCCACCCTGCTGAGGCCTGCCAGCCTGGCACCCTTGCTTATATTACCCCCGGTTTTTTCAAGCAGGTGCTCGACATATTCGGTGCTAAATCTCTGCAGCACCCTTTCCCTGGCCTGACTGTAGGGCTCCAAAGGGGCGTTTGCCTTTATCTGCCCGCTTACGGCAGCGTCTCCCGGCCGGTCTTCCACTGCCTTAATATCGCTGATGCCTATTACTTCACCTGACGTGAATACAATTACCCTGCGTACAAAATTTCTCAGTTCGCG
>JBKHES010000060.1:0-12765 GCA_046540695.1 Desulfobacterales bacterium | reverse complement strand
GCAAAAGACTGCCTGTTGTCCTTTGTGAAACTGTCAGGCTGCTCCCAAGGAAGTCCAGGGTCGGGATCGGTTTTTGAAGCGACATTGAGCTTTCTTGCGGTCAGGAGCGAAAAAACTGATCCCGGCCGCAGGGCTTCCTTCCTTCAAAAACATCGGGCTATGTGAGAAGCTTTTTAAGAAAAAATTTTTCAGCCGCAGCAGCAGCCGCCGCCTCCGGGTGCCGGGCTTGCAGACGGCGGCAGATCCCCTTCTTTATAAGCTGGCTCTGAGGTCGCGTTTTTTACCGCCTGCTTTACCAGGTCCACGTCTTCTAAATTCAGGTTGAAATCCTTGTTTTTTTCGACTCCGTATTCGGTTATCACCAGGTGCCTGTGACGGGGCAGCGGCACCCCCGCACCCTGCAGCGTGGCCTTGCCGCATCCGATCTCGCATCCGTCTATGACGATCACGGATTCAGCGTCTTTGGCCGACTGGACAAAACCGGAGATGCGCCCGCCTATGCCTGCCAGGCAGAATATTTTGCCGAATCCCTCCGTGGTCAGTTCCACGGCGGCCCGATTTGCAAGCTGGCCAACGTTGGAGCCGCCCGAGCAGGGAAGCAGCATGGCGGTAGTTCCTGTTGTCTCGCAGCAGTTTTCAGTCATTTTTCCCTCCTTATAATTTTTGATGGATCCGTAAAAAGGTTCTCACATAGCCTGATGTTTGTGCGGGAAGGAAGCCCTGCGGTCGGGATCGTTTTTTTCACGCGGCCCGGCCGGTGGTGTCACCTGCTTTTCCCAGGGGTGCAAATACGGCGCGCACCAGCAGGTACACCGACACCGCCAAAAAGAAGGTGTCCCGGATCACGGTCAACAGGTTTGCCGGACCGTGGGAGGCCTCGGTGGAAAAGCAGCCGCAGTGGACATCCAGTCCCCGGATCTGGTTAAAGACCAGGGCGGCGGTAAAAACACACATGAGCAGGGCGGACAGCATTGCAGCTCCCGGAATCCACACCCCCGTGATAAGGCAGATACCGGCTATCAGCTCAATCCACGGCAGAACCAGGGCAGTGGCGTTGACCGCGAAATCGGGCAGAATCTGGTAGTTGTAGACTGCTTCTGCAAAGGCCTGCGGATTTAGGATCTTGTCATAGCTGGCATATAAAAACACCGCGCCCATGAAAATCCTTGCAGCAACAAACCAGGTTTTCTCTGTTTTTAAAAAATGCGCCTTATTCATTGCCCTGGTCTCCGGTTTGTGTGGGAAGCCCTGCCTGCCGCCATTTTGTCCAGCCGTTTATCAGCACGCGGACGTCTTCAAATCCCATGTCTGAAAGAAACAGCGCAAGCTCGTGGCTCAGTTCGCAGTTCTCCCCGTCGCAATAAGTAATTATGGTTTCTTTACCCTCCAGCCGGTCTGTGACTTCCAGGAAACGGTCGTCTGCATCCTGCCACGGCAGGCTCACCGCCCCTTTGATGCGCCCCTGGTCATACTGGTGTTCGGGGCGGGCATCCACGAACACGGCCTTGTTTTCCGCATACAGGCGGCTTGCCTCTTTTAAGCTGATCACGAGGTTTTGTCCTGGATCATCTGCAAAGCGCGAATCCGCAGACCAGTCGCCGACAAAAGGAACTGCGCTGCCGCGCAAAAGATTCACCGAGGCTGCAAGGATGCATGCAAGCACTATTATTCCCGCAGTCTGCCATATCGCTTTTATAAGCATCCTCATCACAGGTCCTGATATTGCTCGGGCGGCTCCACGCCCAGTTCCGACAGGTTTTTTATGATGGTTTTCTTGTCCATGAATCCTGTGTGGCGCTTTACTTCCTCGCCTTTTTCATTGAAAAAGATCTGGGTGGGAATGGCGCTGATGCCGTATTCTTCTGCAGCATCGCGGTTTTTCCATACGTCTATGAAGATTATTTCCGCCCGTCCCTCATAGGTTTCTTTAAGCTCTTCCAGCACAGGGGCCATCATTTTGCACGGCCTGCACTGGTCCGCGCCCAGATCAAGCAGGGTAACTTCGCCGGGCGCCGGCGATTTTCCCGCGGTTTCCTGCGAAGCGTTTTGGGAACCGGATTGAAATACTGTGCCGGTTTGAAGGAGTCCCCATGCAGCCGCTGCAGCAAGAATTACCGCAACGGCTGCAAGTGCTGTTTTTGTTTTTGGCTTCATAGGTGCCCTGTTTTTAAATTTTTTTGGTTAACCAGTAAAGATAAGCCTGTAAAAAGCTTCTCACATAGCCCTATGTTTTTGCGGGAAGGAAGTCCTGCGGTCGTGATCAGTTTTTTCGCTCCTGACCGCAGGAGCGCTCAATGTCGCTTCAAAAACCAATCCCGACCTTGGACTTCCTTGGAAGTCTTTTTTACAGGCAGTGTTAAGTTTTAAGTGATTAAGTGTTAAGTAAAATCAATAGGTTGTTTTTTTATTGTTTAGCGATTACAGCAGTTTTACGACTTTTTACAGTGCCATCAGTAAAAGTTTTTTATTTTTATTCCCCCGCATCCCATGCGGGTTCAGAGACACTGGCCACCGGCACCAGCAGGACCGGCACGGGGCTGTGTCTGATCAGGCCTTTTGAAGCATGCCCTGTAACTGCGCTTTCAAGAAATCCGTAATCATGTCTGCCCATTACCAGCATATCGTATTTGCCGGATTCTGCATGGCTAAGAAGTACCTCTTCGGGCCTGCCGAATTCAACGATCACCTCTGCAAGGGAAAACCTGCAGTCAGGAAGCTGGCAGCCCAGTTCGCTGCACATTTCTCCCAGTCTGTGCCTGACTTCTTCTGTAATCTGCGTCCGGCTTTTCTGTTTTACCTCCTCTTTGCTGCTGTAGCCCAGAAATGCGGAAATCAGCAGCTCCGCATTGGGGGAGGTCTCCTTTATAACATGGACTACTGTAAGCGACGCTTCAAAAGAATTTGCCAGGGCCACAGCATACCCCATGGCCCTGCGGGCCCCTTCGGAAAGGTCTGTTGCATAAAGTATATGATTAATCCGTGGAATCATGTCAGAAGCCTCATTCAAAACTAAAGCCTGCAAGATAGGAATCCAGCTTTTCCCTGTTTTCAGGGTCGAGCTCCGGGCAGTCTTCTGCCCCCCGGCCGCCTTCCGCGGCCTGGGCGGCAAAGACCATGCAGGTGGGCTGTCCGCATTTTTGGCAGTTGGTTTTGGGCAGCAGCTTTAAAATTTCAAATACCTGCGGCTTTGCCCGGCTTTCCTCGCTGGGGGTGATATTGTCTTTTTCGGTCCAGACCCGATTGATCTCGTTTTTGAGCCAGTTAAGAATCTTGTCGGCTTCCTGTTCATCTGCGAGCGCGTTAATGGCGATCTCGGTGCCCCCGACCTTGATGATCTTGCCGTGCACGTGGAGCATGACCGCAGGCGGATCCCTGAAATACTGGGTGCCTCCCAGCTCTGCATTCAGGTATGGCAGGGCGGCCGAGACGTCCTGGCCCAGTGTTGCTATGCAGTGAACCGATTCAAAGTTCGGGTTGCACTCCGGCCGGAAAATGCTTTTCGTGTAAGACTGCAGCAGCATTTTGTTTGCCTCATCGGTCGGGTTCTTTCTACTTGATCCACTTGAGGACGTCGTCTTTTGAAGGGATCTTGCCCACGATCTTGACCTCTCCGTCCACCACCACTGCAGGGGTGCCAAAAACCCCGTATTTTGCAATTTCCATGGTATCGGTGACTTTTTCCACGTTGGCCTCCGTGCCTGCCTCGGCTACGGCCTGCTTGACGGTTTCTTCGGTTTGGGTGCATTTCGGGCAGCCCGGGCCCAGCACTTTGATATCCATTTCTTGCCTCCTGTTTTTTGTTAAAGTTTCAGCCCCGTGCCTGGCCGGCCCGGGGAGTTTGGGTGCAGCAGATGTCCTCGCGCCGGATACCGGGAAGACGCCGGGTCAGCTCTTCCACTTCCGGGTCGTCTTCGAGCCAGTGCCTGAGGTTTCCAAGCATGCTTGCGGCATACGGACTGTCAGACCCGTCTGACAGGGTATAGTTCACCCATAGCCCGTCTTTTTTGTAGGTGGCAAGCCCGGCTTCCTCCAGGGTTTTTAAGTGCTTGCTCGCAGTTGACTGCGCGATCCCGAGAGCTTCCTGTATTTCGCAGACGCACATCTGCCTGCGCTGAAGCATCTTTGCTATTTTGACCCGGGTCGGATCAGACAGGGCCTTCATGACCTTGGTGAATTTTTTCATTTCTCGCCCCTCCGGCTGCTGCAGCCGGTTACAGGTTTTTTACCTCCGGCTATTATATCGTTAAATTGTAATATAGAGATAATTCTCCGGGCTGTCAAGCGTGCAGATTATAGAAGATTTGTGTGTTCGGGGAGATAGAATTAAATTATGATCCGGTGGTGTTAATATGCCTGTAGGTTATCACGCGGGTTTTTTCAAGGGTGACCAGTCCTTCGCCTATCATTGCCGCTTTCTGTAGTATCGCATTGCTTCAGGGATCATTTGCCTGATGTTGGCAATCCTCTTGTCGTCTGCAGGATGGGTGCTCAAAAATTCAGGAGGGCTTTTCCCGTCTTTTTCTTCTGCCATCCGCTGCCAGAAGTCAACAGCATCCCGGGGGTCGTAGCCGGCCATGGCCATGAAGATCAGCCCCAGCCGGTCTGCTTCCTTTTCGTGAAGCCTGCTGTATGGAAGAATCATGCCCACCTGGGCGCCTGCGCCGTATGCTGCCATCCAGAGCTGCTGTGTGGCCGCGGGTTTTTTTTGCATCGCCTGGGAAAGCGCTACTCCGCCGAACTGGACAAGCATTCCCTGGCTCATTCGCTCGTTTCCGTGGCCTGCCACCGCATGTGCTATTTCATGACCCATTACCACGGCCAGGCCTGTCTTGTCTTCGGCAACCGGCAGGAGTCCTGTATAGACCACCACCTTGCCCCCGGGCATGGCCCAGGCATTCACAGAGTCGTCTTCAATCAGGCGGAATTCCCAGTCGTAGTTGTCCAGCTGGTTTCCCATGCCGTTGTTTTTCAGGTATGTCTTCACCGCATCCGCGATTTCATGGCCCACATCCTTTACCATTTCAGTGTCAGCCTGGCTGTCGCTTAACTCGTGCTCATCCAAAAACTCGTCATATTGCTGATGGCTCATGGAAAGTATGCTGTCACCGGGAATCAGGCTGAGCTGCCTGCGGCCGGTGATGGGAACTGTGGCGCAGGAGGCGGTAAGCAGGCAGACAATTGAAATGATTAAAATCTTTTTCATGGGGCCCATTGAAGGCTTCCCCCCTTTTATTCAAAAAAATTCTGCCGCCTCAGGCAGCGGCTTTTTCGTATGCTTCGTCAATGCGCCTGCAGAGATACTGCACAAATGCCGGATCCCGGGATTCCACGTCGAAACAGTACCCGTCTTCGCCCAGAAGACCCTGCGGCACCATGTCTCCGAATTCTTCGGGGTCGGTGACCAGGTCTTCGTAGAAGCATACAGAAAGCCATCTGGGATTTTCATCTATTACGTCTATGAGTGCAAACAGGGGGCGCTTTTTTTGCTGCAGGCGGGATGCGCGCAGTGAATAGGTTACGCCGGGCCTGGGTACGAAATCAAGGGCAATGTCTTCGTATTTATCAAGATGAGATTTAAGTTCCAGAAAAACCTGCCTGCATCCGGCGGCATCACTGCTCCAATCGTTTATAAAGTTTTCAAGTCCGGGGTCTGTGCTGATTTCTGTCATTTGCGCCTCTTTTAAAAAAATAGTTTTTATGGCGGCCGCCTGCTCTTTGTCGTTTTTTTGATCCCGAAGCGGCCGTGACACCTCATTTTACCGTAAATACGGCATAATGGTATAAGCAAAATTATGTGCCTGACAGGGCAATTGTCAAGTGCTCTTTTAAGATAAAAAGCGCAAAAAAGGAAGGTCCGGGCAGCAGGGTGGAGGGGAGAAAGACGTCTGCTGTTTCAAAATTGTCATCCCCCGGTTGATCTTGGGGCGGCATCAGGATAGATTGGTTTGCATGGTATCCAGGGATCTTTGCAGTCAGGCTTCTAACTTCTAAGGAAGCCCAAGATCGGGATTGGTTTTTGAAGCGACATTGAGCGCTCTTGCGGTCAGGAGCGAAAAAACTGATCCCGGCCGCAGGGTTTCCTTCCCGCAAAAACACAGGGCTATGTGAGAAGCTTTTTACGAGAGCATTAACCTTGAATCTTGAATTCAATCGTTACCAACCGGAGGAAAAAATGAAAAACCTGCACACATGTGTGCTTCCCGGGGGAAAATTTGCATACGGAATCCACAGCCCGGAGTTCAGCGTAAAAAACCTCAGGCAGAACGACCGAATTTATAACCTTGGGGTTTTTGAAAACGGAGAGGCCTGCGCAAACCTTGTAAATTTTCCGCAAGGAGACATCGAGGTTGCCCGTGCTGACGCTGTTTTCGAGATACCGAACGCATTTCCTTTCAGAGGGGTTACTTATATCAACACCAGGTGGGCTGATGAAAACGCAAAAGATCCGCAGGGCATGATACGTCTTCCTGATGCCCCTGAAGTTTCCTTTTCATCTGTGCTGTCTGAATGGGCCGGCGCAAAGACCTTGTCGAGCATGGAAAAAATGAAAATGCTGCGCGCCCTGCCCGGCCCCATGCAGCTTGCCCTGGCAGAGACCGGCACAGATCCTGACGATCTGGCCTGTCTTGCCCACATTGCCTGTGATTTTATGCTTGACCGTGAGTCCGGCCGGCCTGAAGGCCTTGTATACACCCGGGAAAAAAGCGGCAGGAGCAGCGCAAGGATTTACAATAATACGCTGTTCGAGGTGCTGGCAAACAATCCTCACCTGCCGGAAGACTACAGGGAGGCCATGGTGCTGCGGCCGGGAGTGCAGGGCGCAAACCCGGTAACCGCGGAATACACCGGCGCAGGCGGGAAAAGCCATGTATATGAATACCTGAGAAGCAACAGTTACATCCCCTGGGGGCATTATGCTGCCAACATGGCTGAAGACAGCATTAGATATTCGGTCAGCGACCTGAGTATTGAGGATATGCGCGGAATGCGGCATCTTTATTACCAGCGCACTTACGTGCGGCTTGCAGATGATCTTGGAATTGACGTAGAAACGGGACGGAGGCAGCTGGCCGAACAGGAACTCGAAGACCTTCGATGCCGCGTAATGGATGCGCTGGCACACGGGGAAAAAAGTGAAAACCTGGTTTTTAACCGTACTTTGTGGGGCTGGAACTACGGTTTTGACTATGCGCCTTCCAAATACCGCCTGCATGCCTCGCATCAGCAGATACATCAGCAGTACGCCATGATACCGAAAACCGTTTGCCGCACGCCGGGTTTCGGTCAAAACATGCCCTCATATGCCGTAGGAGACCTGGTTGAGAAATTTGTTTCTGAATATGAGGCTGAAACCGGGAGCTGCTTTTTTGACGATTATATCGCGGCAATTGAAAACAACTCGCGAATGCAGGGCTCGGGTGAGGGCAAAAGCAGCCTGGTGGTTCACCGGGATGAGAATGTCATGTTGTTTGCGCCCAAGGCCCAGACTTCGCAGTGGGAGCTTCAGGTCATGTGCCTGCGGCGGGTGGGCAATATCGCGGAGGCAGACTCTGCTGTGCGGCGTTCCCTGGACGAGGCCATACTGGCAGGCGCAAAAGCCCTTTGCAGCCTGGGCGCGAAAATGATTACCTTTTATGAGGTTTCCAGGCGCATTGATTCCGGCGATACGGGCCAAAGACTGCTCTATACCCTTCTTCCCCGCCTGCCGGAATCCCCGGGGGCTTTTTCCGAGTCCCAGCTTCGCTGGATAAACGGCCATTATCCAGAGGACTTTGCAGCAGCATGCAGAGCGGCTTTCTGAAATTCTTTTTGCTTTTCATCTCATCCAATGTATAGTTTTCCTATTTCTGCGGGGCAAGTCTGAGTCTACAAATTTGTCAACTCATCTTACAATTTTGTTTCCTGCTTTGTGGTTCGGCAAAAATGTTCTTATTTTTAAATTATTGTTTTTTAACGTCAAATTTTATTTATTAATATAATGGCACGAGAGTTGCTTTTATCTATACAGCAAAACAGAGGAGAGAGCAGTGGCAATGGATACAATGAAAAATAATGCCGGCCATCCTGCTGAAACATTAAAGCAGCAGAGGCTGGAGCTGTTTGCCTCGTCAATGCAGATGGAGCCGGCGGAATTCATTCAGGCCCATGCGGAGCTCTTTGACGCCTATTTCCGGGAGTGCTTTGCAGCAAGCCGGGTGGGGCCCGATCTGGCAATCAACCGCAATCCTTATGCTGTCATAGCCCTGGGAGGATACGGCCGGGCGGAACAGTGTGTGTTTTCAGATGTGGATCTGCTGCTGCTTTTCGAAAAATCAGTGCCTGAAGAGGCCGAGGATCTGGTCAGGGAGTATGTATACCCATTGTGGGATCTGGGTCTTGACGTTGGTTATGCAATCCGCTCGGTCCGCGAATGCGTGAAAATGGCAAAAGAGGACCTGGAGATATTTACCTCAGTGCTCGATGCACGTTTTTTGTGTGGAATATCATCTGTTTATGCAGACCTGACATCCCAGGTCAGGCAAAAGGTTCTGGCGCGGACCCCGAATAAAATGATGCGCTCACTGGTGGAGCGCAACCGCGGCAGGCATAAGCATTACGGGGACTCCACCTTTCTCCTGGAGCCCAATCTAAAGGAAGGGGCGGGTGGACTCCGCGACTACCACACCATGCGCTGGATTGCCAGGATCAAGTACGATCTCAAGGAACTGCGGGACCTGGAATACCAGGGCGTTTTTTCCAGCGAAGAATACGAAAGCTTTTACAGCGCCCTGTGCTTTATCTGGAAGGTGCGAAACAGGCTTCATTATTTTACGGGCCGCAAGTGCGATCAGCTTTATTTCAACTATCAGGCAAGGCTGGCCGAGGAAATGGAGCTTGAGGAAAAAGACGGACAGCTTCCGGTGGAAAGGCTTATGAGCGAACTCCATGCAAAAATGGGTTATGTAAAACAGCAGCTGCTTTTGCTTCTTTTTGAGCTTGGTTTTGAAAAGCCTTCGCGCCTCAGTCTGGGCTTCCGGAGGCATCCGGATATCCCCGGAATAGAGATAAGCCGGGGCGGGCTGAGTTTTAAGTCGCCCAACAGGATTGTGAAATCCCCTGTGCTGCTGATACGGATTTTTGAAACCTCTGCCAGGCTCCGAATGCCGCTTACTCGTGAGGCCGGCCGCCTGGTGCGCGAGTTCGGATACCTGGTGGGCGATGAATTCAGGGCTGACCCTGAGGTGAGGAGCTGCTTTGAAAACATCCTGCAGATTCCAGCCGGACCGGTAAACGTGCTGGAGCAGATGCTCGAAACCGGATTTCTTCTGCGCCTTATACCGGAATTCGGCGGCATAGTTGACCGGATTCAGTTTGATGCCTACCACCTGTATCCGGTGGATCGCCACAGCCTGCGGACTGTCTCTTTTCTCAGGTCACTGGCGGATAACCCCCCGGAGGGAGTGGATCCACTTTGTACAAGGATCTACAGCGGCCTGAAGAAAAAACAAATGGTTTTGCTGGCGGCCCTGCTCCACGACATCGGCAAGAGCAGGGCTGACGGCAAGCATTCTGATACGGGCTCAAAAATGGCAGGCGCGATAATGCGCCGCATGGGATACGGAAAAAAGGAAGCCGGTGTTGTGTCGTTTTTGATAGAAAATCACCTCCTGTTGGTCAAAACAGCAAGCCGCAGGGATATAAACGACGAGGAAACCGCAATCAGAATCGCCCGGGAGGTGGGGCAGGTAAATCTTTTAAAAATGCTTTACCTGCTTACTGTGGCTGACTCCATGGCAACAGGCCCAAAGGCCTGGAACGACTGGACCGCGACCCTGGTGCGCGATTTTTTCCTAAAAATCCTGAGGGTCCTGGAAAAAGGCGAGCTGGCAACCACCGGGGCTGTGCGCCGCGTGGAAAAGAAAAAGGCTTACGTGCGCGAGGCGGTTGATTTTCCGGGAACGGATACCGAGGCCATGATCGGGATTCTTTCGCCAAGATATCTTCTTTACACCGAAGCAGGCGATATTGTGTCGCATATCCAGCTCTACCGCCGGCTGGGCGGTAACGACTTCGTGTGGGACATTGTCCCTGACGAGGCTTCCAAGACCCGCACGGTGGTGGTATGCGCAAAGGATCGTCCCGGGCTTTTTTCAAAAATATCGGGAGTTTTTACCTTAAACAGCATAGATATCCTCGATGCACAGATCTATACCTGGCTCAACAATACTGCCCTGGATATTTTCACTGTCACCCCCCCGCCGGACCAGATTTTTGAAAACGAGCGGTGGCAGCGGGCGGCAAGGGACATGCAGGCAGCTCTGAGCGGAGAGCTCGATCTCAGCCGGGCTCTTGCCGACAGGCAGCATGCTGCCAAGAAGCCGGGGGCGGACGGACGGCCGAACAGGGTGGAAATAGACAATGAAACATCGAGCTTCTACACAATCGTAGAGGTTTTTGCCTATGATTTTCCCGGGCTGTTGTTCCGGATAACGGATGCGCTGACCAGAAACGGTCTGGATATATGGGTTGCAAAGATTGCAACCAAGGTGGATCAGGTGGTTGACGTCTTTTACGTGCGCGACGAGCAGGGAGGAAAGGCTGACTCGCCTGAGCGGGTCGAGCAGATCCGAAGGGAAGTGCTCTCAGTTCTGCCCTGATGGCCGCGGGGATAAGACGTGTTTTGACAATTTTGTTACAGGAGCGAAAAAATGATCGGAAAAACTTTGGGCCGCTTGTTTATGCTTTGCCTGCATTTTCAGGCCGGGCTAATGATACCTGGGACAAATCAACCTTGTATTGGGAGGATGAATCATGAAAAAAATTGAAGCCATCATCAAGCCTTTTAAGCTCGACGATGTCAGGCAGGCGTTAAATGATATCGGCATACAGGGCATGACCATTACCGAGGTAAAGGGTTACGGAAGGCAGAAGGGACACAAGGAGATATACAGGGGTGCGGAATACCTGGTGGATTTCATGCCCAAGATAAAGCTCGAGATAGTGGTCCCGGCTGACCGGGCAGGCGAGGTAATCGATGCGGTCAGGTCTGCGGCCAACACCGGCAAGATAGGAGACGGAAAGATCTTTGTTATACCCTTGGAGCGGGTGGTAAGGGTCCGCACGGGAGAGGCGGATAATGAGGCTATATAAGGTGGCATGATTTCCGGTAAAGGTTTTTTAGGGGGGATTTTAGAAATCAGGAAGCAGTTTTTATGTTTTGAGGAATAAATCCGAAGCATGAAATCCGAAAAAAAGCGCAAAACTTTAAACAGTGCATACTATGCGGATTTCTGACGGTTTTGAACATTAAGTATTCGTATTCAGATGTTAACTTATTAATGCAAACCTATAGGAGGCATGACAATGACGCAGCCAAAGAACGTAATTGACCTTATCAAGCAGGAGGGTATCCGTGTGGTGGATATCCGGTTCATGGATTTTCCCGGCATCTGGCAGCATTTTACGGTTCCCGTAAGCGAAATGGACGAGGATTCCTTTGAGGACGGCTACGGGTTTGACGGCTCCAGCATCCGGGGATGGCAGCCCATTAACGCAAGCGACATGCTCGTGGTGCCGGATTCTTCCACTGCAAAGATAGATCCGTTCTACGATGAAAAAACCCTGGTATTGATCGGAAATATAGTTGATCCGGTAACCCGTGAGGCATATTCCCGGGACCCGCGCCATGTCGCCCAGAAGGCTGAGAACTATCTGCGGCAGAGCGGAATAGGAGACACCGCATTTATCGGGCCTGAAGCCGAGTTTTTTGTTTTTGACGACGTGCGGTTTGACTCGCAGAGAAACAAGGCTTTCTACTCCGTGGATTCTGTTGAGGGCGTGTGGAACACCGGCCGCGACGAGGGGCCGAATCTGGCCTACAAGCCGCGGCACAAGGAGGGATACTTTCCTTGCCCGCCCATGGACAAGGGCCAGGACATACGCACCGAGATGATGCTTACCCTGGAGGACCTGGGCATAGATGTTGAGTGCCAGCATCACGAGGTGGCCACAGCTGGGCAGGGAGAGATAGACATGCGGTTTAAGCCGCTTCTGGAAATGGGCGATCAGCTTGTGTGGTTCAAGTACGTATTGAAAAACGTCGCCCACAGGCACAACAAAACAGTTACTTTTATGCCCAAGCCGCTTTTCGAGGACAACGGGACAGGCATGCACACCCATATAAGCATCTGGCGGGACGGCAACCCGTTGTTTGCCGGAGACAAGTACGCGGGCCTCTCACAGGAGGCTCTTTACGCGGTGGGCGGGATTTTAAAGCACTGCAAGGCGCTCTGCGCGTTTACCAATCCCACCACAAACTCCTACAAGAGGCTGGTTCCGGGGTTTGAAGCACCTGTGAACCTGGCTTATTCAAGCAGAAACAGGAGTGCGGCTGTCAGGATTCCAATGTACTCATCATCGCCAAAGGCAAAGCGCATCGAGTTCCGCACGCCTGATCCGTCCTGCAACGGCTACCTGGCGTTTTCAGCCGTGCTAATGGCCGTCATCGACGGGATAGAAAACAAGATTGACCCGGGCGATCCCATGGATAAAAATATCTATGACCTGCCCCCGGAGGAACTGGCCCAGATAGATTCAGCCCCGGGTTCGCTTGACGAGGCGCTAAGATCCCTGGCGGAAGATCATGAATTTCTGCTCAAGGGAGATGTCTTTACAAAAGACGTAATAGAGCGCTGGATCGAGTACAAGATGGAAAACGAGGTCAACGCAGTCCAGCTCAGGCCTCATCCCCACGAGTTTTTCCTGTATTACGATATTTAACCCCCC
>JBKHES010000059.1:0-12911 GCA_046540695.1 Desulfobacterales bacterium | reverse complement strand
ACCGCGTCCACCGGGTACCTGGACACGTTGAAGTCATAACTGAAAAGTTCGAAAAATGCCGGAAGCAGTCCCACGGCCGACTGGGTAAGGACCCTGGCTATAATGCCAACCACGTTAAAAGGAATCAAAAGCGGAATGCCCAGCAGAACCAGACACAGGGCCACTGCAGGTCCCCTTTTGGGCATGGAAAGGGCAATGCAGATTCCCAGGGGCACCTCTATTGCCAGGATTCCCAGGCTGAAAAGAAGCTGGCGCCCCAGGGCCTGGAGAAAGGCGCTGTCGTTTAACACCTCCACATAGTTTTCAAAACCCACGAAAGTTGGCGAGGAGCCGGCAAAAATATAATGGAGGGAATAATTTATCACCGTCATCAGGGGGATGAATGCACTGATCGACAAAACGGCCAGTGCGGGAATCATAAACAGCCAGCCTCTGTTTTTCATGGCACGCTCCCCTGTTGAAACTTCCGGCCCCGGAACCCGCGGTTCCGGGGCCTTTTATATCGATCAAAAACCGCTCAGATAACCCTCTGTTCGTTGTGGAAAACGTTTATCCTGTCCTCGGAAAAAGAGACCCAGATCCGGTCTCCTTCACTGATGCTGATTGATTCAGCCACCCGGGCTTTTATGCGAGAGGACTCCCGGTCACAGGTAACAACCCGGTAGGCGCCTGTATCCTCCACCACTGAAACCGTGAAGGCAACGGCGCCGGTTTTTTCCACCGATGAGACTTCCACGAATTCCGGACGGATGCCGAATACGAATTCACTGCCGCAGGAGGCGAGTTTCTCTGCAGCATTTTCGCTTACCGGAAGCTGAAAATCTGAAAACTCAAGGGTGCTGTCCTGCAGCCTGCATTCCAGCAGGTTCATCCCGGGGCTTCCTATGAAATACCCTATAAAGGGAGCTGCAGGATAGGCATGAAGCTCCTTGGGTGTTCCCTTCTGTATCAGGCGCCCGTCCCTGACTATGGTTACATTGTCGGCAAAGGTCAGGGCCTCGTGCTGGTCATGGGTCACATAGATCATGGTCTTTTTGAGCCTGTTTTGCACCTCCCGGAGCTTGCGCCTGAGATCGCCTTTATACTTCGGGTCTATTACGGTTAAAGGCTCGTCTAAAAGGACAGCAGCGGTATCTTCGCGCACGATGCTTCTGCCCAGCGATATCTTCTGCTTGTCAGCGGCATTAAGGTCGGTAGTCCTGGACTTGAGTTTGTCCTCCAGGCCCAGGATTTCTGCGGTTTCGCGGACTTTGTGCCCTACTGTCTTCTCAGGGGTCTTCTGGTTGCGAAGCGGAAAAGCCAGGTTGTCAAACACGTTCATGCTGTCGTATACCACCGGAAACTGGAAAACCTGGGCTATTTTTCTTTCCCTGGGGGCAAGATTTGTAACGTCTTTTCCGTCAACCAGCACCCTGCCTTCGGTCGGCTGCAGGAGCCCGGAGATGATGTTTAAGATGGTGGTCTTGCCGCAGCCCGAGGGCCCGAGAAGGGCGTTTGCGCTTCCGTCCGGCCAGGAGATGTCCAGCCCGGAAACCGCGTATTCCCTCTGCTCCCCGGGTACAGAAGCAGGATCGTATGAATGGGATATGCCCTCGAGTTCTATTGTGGCCATGTCTGCCCCTGAATGACCGGAATTTTATCCGTGCCGGTCGCTGAAGGTTTTCAGAACAAGCCTTCTGCTTTGCCTGTCAAAAATAAACAGCCGGGAGGGATCCAGATACACGGTTATCTGCTCCCCTGCCGGAAACCTTGTAACTTCCTGCATGAGCACGACAAACAAATAATCTCCGTGGCGCACATGCAGCTCCGTGTCTGATCCCAGTTCCTCGGCAAGCTCCACTGTGGCCTTAAACGGGATCAGGTTCTGCCCGGTCTGCCTGGTATAAAGATTATACGCCCTTATGCCCACCAGGTATTTTTCGGCCCCCAGCCGGTCTGCAAATTCAGTGACGTCGATATTTATTTCCTCTGATATTTTAAGCCGGGTACCCGTGGAGCCCCTAACGGTTTGAGCTTCCATTATGTTCATGGTGGGATAGCTGAAATATGCCCCGACGTCCACAAACTCCGGATTCCTGTAGACCTCTTCCAGGCCTCCGTACTGCAGCAGGCGTCCTTCCTGGAAATAGGCAACATGAGTGGACATGGAAAGCGCATCCACGGGCTCCGGGGTGGCATACACCACTGCCCCGCCCTTGTGGGTAAGCAGGGTTTTCAGTTCGCCGCGCAGCTCTTCGCGCAGCTTGTAGTCAAGATTTGCAAGGGGCTCGTCCAGGAAAATAAACCGGGTGTCCTTTATCAGTGCCCTGGCAATGGCGGTACGCTGCTTCTGCCCCCCGCTTACCTCCTCGGGGTAATGATCAAGAATCCCGGATAAGCCGATAAGTTCGGCGTGATATCTTACTTTTTCATCTATTTCTTTTTTGGAATACCTGGTCTTTGAAACCCTTAACGGGGAGGCGAGGTTTTCGTAGATGGTCATGGAGGGGTAATTTACAAACTCCTGGTAAACCATGGCCACGTTTCGCTTCTGAACAGGAATGTCTGTTACATCCTTATCATCATAATAAACGCGGCCTTTATCCGGGCGATCGATTCCTGCCATTATTCGCAAAAGAGTTGTCTTGCCGGCGCCGGTTGCACCCAGCAGGGTGACAAAGGCGCCATCTTCAATATTCATGGAAACATCGGCCAAAGCGGTTGTGGCCTCATAGAATTTTTCAATATTGAAAACCCCTATTCCCATTTTAAAAAACTCCGCCACCTTCTTAAAATGCGTGGGCATGATTCTATAAATTTGAAACGGATGCTATTACGCCCCTGTAAAAAACGCAGGCGATTATGACAAATCTGCGCTTGAATTTATTCATAGCATTACTTAATTAATTTCGCAAGCGAAAATCAAAACATGAAATGAAAATTTTTTTTCAGAATTGCTTAAAGATAAGAAATATTCAAACAACGAAAAGCTGCACCTCTGCCTTGGCGATCGCCTCAACAATTGGAGCAGGAGGCTGCTGGTCGGTAAAAAGGGCGTGAATTTCGTTAATACTGGCAAGGCGCACCATTGCATTGCGCCCGAACTTGGAGTGATCAGTCACAAGAAAGACTTTGCGTGAATTGTCTATGATAGTTCTGGCTGCGCGCACTTCCCTGTAATCAAAATCAAGCAGAGTGCCGTCAAAGTCGATACCGCTGATTCCGATTATACCGAAATCCACCTTGAACTGCTGAATAAAATCAATGGTAGCCTGGCCGATCAGCCCGCCGTCTCTGGGCCTTAACAACCCGCCAGCCACCAGAACCTCGAAATTTTCGTTTCCGGACAATATGTTTGCAACATTCAGATTATTTGTAATAACCGTCAGCTTGTGGTGATCTGCAAGCGCCTGGGCAACCGCCTCAGTAGTTGTTCCTATGTTGATAAAAAGGGAGGCGTGCTCCGGTATATGCTGCGCAACCATCCGGGCAATCTGCTGCTTTTCCTGGTAGCACATTATCTTGCGCTCGGTGTAGGCAACGTTCTCAGTGCTGAAGCCCATCCCCGCCCCGCCGTGAAAACGCTGTATCAAACCTTCCCTGCTCAGAATATTTATATCCCGGCGGACGGTCTGGGGGGTGACGTCAAATTCGCGGGCCAAATGCTCAATGGTGACAAATCCCTGAGTCTGAACAATCTTCTGTATGCGGGAACGCCTTTCCGCAGGGCTCATTTTCGAGCCCTGGCCGTCCCCGCCCTGTTCGGAATTCTTTTTCCCGGGTGTCGGCCGGTATGCCATGAAACCTCCGCAAATCCTGAAAAGGACGACATCTTGTTATCTAAAATGTAATAAAATGAATAAGATTTTTTCGATTATGAAAATTTATTCGTGACAATGATCAAAACGCATGCTATAAGTTTCCATATTTAATCATATCAAAATAAACCTAACATCGCCCGGCTCTTTTAACAATAAAAATGCCGGGGCAAAAAAAACAGCATGGCATCGGCTGCAGAATTCAAAAAAAACAATGCAAAGAGGCCTGATGCAGACGCGGGTTCTTATAATAGGCGGCGGGGTCACGGGAACAGGCCTGGCCAGAGATCTTTCCATGAGAGGCATACCATGCATTGTTGTTGAAAAGCAGGACATCAATGCAGGAGCTTCCGGCGGAAATCATGGCCTGCTGCACAGCGGCGCCCGCTACATTGTCTCTGACCCGGCCTCTGCCCGGGAATGCCACGATGAAAACCTGCTGCTCAAAAAAACCGCCCCCCACTGCATAGAAGAAACAGGGGGGCTGTTTGTTGCAGTGAAAGGAGATGACGAAAAATACATTTCCCAATTCCCCGACGCATGCCGAAAATGCGGCATACCGGTCCGGGAATTGGATACAAAAGAAGCCCGCCTGATGGAACCCGCCCTGTCGCCCGACATTATAGCCGCCTTTTCAGTGGATGACGCGACCATAGATCCCTTCAAACTTTCGCTGGACAACATGGCATGTGCAAAAAAGCAAGGGTCACAGGTGCTTTGCCACAGCAGGGTTTCCGGTTTTGAAAAGCAAGGCGGCAGAATTGTACGCACTCATGTAACTGACGAACTTACCGGGAGAAACCTCTGTATTGAGGCCGAAATAGTGGTAAACGCCTCCGGGGCGTGGGCCGGCATAATTGCATCCCTTGCAGGGGAGGGGATTTCGATGAGGTATTCAAAAGGGAGCCTGGCGGTCACCCAGAACCGCATTGCCGGAAGGGTGGTAAACCGGCTGCGTATGCCCACCGACGGAGACATTCTCGTTCCCGGGGGAACGGTTTCCATACTGGGAACTACTTCCCGGAGGGTGGAATCACCGGATTTGATTTATCCGGAAACCCGGGAGATAGATGAAATAATTGACCAGGGTGCGGCAATGATCCCCGAGCTTTCCGCCACCCGCTACATCCGGGCCTATTGCGGAGTACGCCCCCTGCCTGCAGGAGATGGAAAAAACCAGAACCTGCGCGACGACCGGTCAGCAAGCCGGGGTTATGAACTCATCGACCATGGAGACAGCCCTGAAGGACCCGGCAACTTCATAACCATTACCGGCGGCAAGCTTACCACATCCCGACTTATGGCTGAAAAAACCGCGGATATGGTCTGCGGCAAGCTTGGCGTAAATTCGCCCTGCCTCACCGGAAGCCGGTTTTTGGATGACGCAGTGGACGCAAAATGGACTGAACCCGCAATGGCGCCGATTATCTGGCTGCGCAAAAGCGCTGCTTCAGAAGATATCCTTTTGTGCGAATGCGAGATGATCCCCCAAAGCGTTGTAGATGAGATATCTGAGAACATCTGTAAACAGGAGGCCCGCCCCGGACTCAAGGCCCTCGGCTTAAGAAGCAGGATAGGCAAGGGGCCCTGCCAGGGAACTTTCTGCAGCCAGAGAGCGGTGGCATACCTTTATGATCAGGGCTACCTCAACAACAGGGAAGGCGTGCATGAACTAAAAGCCTTTCTAAATGAACGATGGCGTGGCCAGCAGCCCCTGCTCTGGAACAAATCACTGATCCAGGCCGAACTGATGGAGGCCATGCACTGTGGTCTGTTTTCCCTGGAACTGCATCATAATCAGGACAATAACCCGGCTTAATTCTTTTTTGCGGCAGCTTATGAAAGATCAAAAAACAAATTTCTCCTGTGATTTAATGATAATCGGCACCGGTATGGCTGGTATGGCAGCGGCACTGTTTGCCGCGGGCAAGGATATCCATACAGCCCAGGCAGGCCGTGCGGGCCAGTTGATTTTTGCAAGCGGACTTATAGATCTGCTCGGTGTTTACCCCACAGAAGACGGCCATATTGTGGAAAATCCCTGGGAGGCAATAAGCCGTCTGAGCCGTGATGAACCGGGCCATCCTTATTGCCGCCTGAAAACCGATGAAATCGGGGCAGCAATAAAATATGTATTGGAATTTCTGGGAGATACGGGATATCCGCACACCTTTGAGCCCGGTAAAAACATCCTCATGCCCACTCCCGCGGGTACAATCAAACCCACGTATGCGCTCCCCCACACCATGGCTCATGGAGCCGGTGCCATGGCCCGAAAAGAACCTTGTGTGCTATTGTCTTTCAACGGGCTTAAGGGTTTTAGCAGCCGCCAGATCTCATCCAGCCTGGCTGAACTCTGGCCCGGCCTGCGTCCGGTGAAAATTGATTTCCCGGACGCCCGGGGGGAGCTTCACACAGAACACATGGCGCGCAGCCTGGAACTGCGCCAAAACCGCGAAAAACTTATAAAGCTCATTTCCCCGCATCTGGGAAACGCAGAATCAGTGGCCATACCGGCTGTACTTGGTATTTCCCGCACCCTGGAAGTAACAGAGGATCTGGGCCTGGGGCTCGGCGTACCTGTTTTCGAAATCCCCACAATGCTTCCCGGAGTTACCGGTTTGAGACTTCGTGAAAAATTTGAACAGTATCTTCCTGAAAAAGGAATCCATCCTTTTTTTCAGCACACTATCAAAAAAGCGTACCACAAACCTGAAAGTGGTTGGATTTTTGAACTACAGAACAGCACTTTTTCGTGCCTGGTTTCAGCCAGGGCTGCCGTGCTATGCAGCGGCAGGTTCATGGGCGGAGGCCTCCACGCGGACAGGGATGGCATAAGGGAAGCCATTTTCGGTCTTCCAGTGGCGCAGCCTCCTGACCGTACCTCCTGGCATCACAGGGAGCTGCTGCACCCGGGAGGTCACCCGGTCAAACGCGCGGGCCTGAATATAGACGGGCAATTCAGGCCGGTGGACAAAAAAGGCAGAGTCGTGTATCCGGATCTTTTTGCCGCGGGTTCGATACTTTCCGGCCATGACTGGATGCGCCAGAAATGCGGCAGCGGCCTTGCCATTGCGACTGCTTACGGTGCTGTTAATGCATGCAGAAATTTTCTGAAAATGTGATATGATATTTTAAAAATACATTCACCCGATCAAAGCAAAGGAGGTTCAGGCCATGGGCGACTACATAGGCGCGCTGGATCTTGGAACAACAAGCAACCGCTTCATAGTTTTTGACCCCAGGGCGCGCATCGTGGGATCCTCGCAAAAAGAGCATGAACAGATATTCCCGCAGCCCGGCTGGGTGGAACACGACCCGGTGGAAATATGGGAAAACACCGGGGACGTAATCCGCGGGGCCCTTGCCAAGACCGGGCTGAAGGGCTCGGACATCGAAGCAATAGGAATCACCAACCAGCGCGAAACCACTCTGGTCTGGGACAGGCGCTCGGGCAGACCCTACATGAACGCCATTGTATGGCAGGATACCCGCACAGACCAAATTTGCGGGAAGCTGGCAGAACAGGAGGGGCAGAACAGATTCAGGAAAAAAACCGGGCTCCCGCTTTCCACCTATTTTTCCGGCCCCAAGCTGAGATGGATACTCGACAACTGCCAGCCCGCCCGCAAAGGGGCTCAAAAAGGCGAGGCCCTGTTCGGAACCGTGGAATCCTGGATCATCTGGTGGCTCACCGGCGGACCCGGGGGGGGAGCCCATGTAACAGATGTGACCAACGCCAGCCGCACCATGCTCATGAACCTCGAGACCCTGTCCTGGGATGATGAGATCCTGGAAATATTAAACATTCCCAGGCAGATGCTGCCGGATATCGTGCCCTCGATTGATTCCAACACCTGGGGCACCACCGGAAAGGACGGCCCCCTGGGAGCGCAAGTCCCTGTATGCGGCGCTCTGGGAGACCAGCAGGCAGCCCTGGTTGGTCAGGCATGCTTTGACGTGGGCAATGCCAAAAACACATACGGAACCGGGTGTTTTTTGCTCCAGAATACGGGAACTCAACCGGTATCAAGCAGTCACGGCATGCTGACCACCATGGCCTACCAGGTGCGCGGGGAAAAGCCGGTCTACTGCCTGGAGGGATCGATTGCAGTGGCAGGTGCTTTGGTCCAGTGGCTGCGCGATAACCTGGAGTTCATCGAACATGCAGCAGAGATAGAGCCTTTGGCCAGGTCGGTCCGGGACAACGGCGGGGCCTACATTGTCCCGGCGTTTTCAGGGCTGTTTGCCCCGTACTGGAGATCCGACGCCCGCGGGGTCATAGTGGGCCTTACCCGCTATATAAAGCGGGGCCACATTGCAAGAGCCGTGCTCGAAGCAGTGGCCTACCAGACCCTGGACGTGGCGGAAGCCATGGAAAAGGACTCCGGAATAAAGATGAGCAGCCTGAAAGCAGACGGCGGAATGGTGGTAAACGAACTTCTCATGCAGTTCCAGGCAGATATCCTGGGCATACCGGTGGTAAGGCCGAAAATCACGGAAACCACGGCCCTGGGCGCAGCATCCGCAGCAGCCCTGGCCAGCGGGTTTGCAAAAAGCACCGATGACCTAAAGGAGAACTGGACCCTTGGCAAAACATGGCACCCTTCCATGTCCGAAGAACAGCGCAGAAAGGACGTCAAAAACTGGAAAAAGGCGGTGGAGCGCACCCTTAACTGGGTCGACTAGGCCTTTCTCCCTGTCCGCTGGTTGAAAACAAATCCTGCCATCCGGCTGTTTATCATGTGGACTACGTCTTCGGGCAGAAACTCTGAAGGCGCGTTTTTCATTCTTTCTTCAGTCAGCTCTTTTGCGGTTTTCTCAGGGTCATTTGTGCGGTCCAGGGATTGTTCAATCTTTTTGCGGAACTGCTCTGCAGCCCTTATGGACTGAGGGAGAAATTCTTTTGCGTCCTCATGGGTGCGGGCGCCGTAGTGTTCCGCCAGATAAACATCTATATCATAGGCGGCCATTTTTTCCAGGCTCTGCTGATACTTGTCAAAATTCGAATTAGCCGCAGGAAATATTCCATTGCCGGATGCAATTCCGCCTGAGTCCGAGCCGAACATGGCCTTTTCTTCGGGCACGTAGACCGCAATCGAGCACGAGGAATGCCCGGGCACCTCGAGTATCTCAAGGGTCCGGTCCCCGCATGAGATCCTTTGGCCTTCTTTTAAAACTTCTTCAACCTCAATGCCCTCAAAATCGGCGAAACCTTCTTCTTCGGCCTTTTTAAGCATATTGCGCCTCTTTAGAGCCTCCCGGTTCATGGCATGGATGGTTTCAACCGCCCTGGTCTTTTTCAAAATTGCCTTTGCCGGCTCTGATGCTGCCACCTGAACCCAGGGCCATTTTTTCCTTAAAAAAGGAACTATCCCGCAGTGATCAAAATGGGAATGCAGGATAAGGATTTTTTTGATTTTATTTTCATCTATTCCCAATTCCCGGATCTGATCCATTACGTCCGGCGCAATATAGACCATGCCACCGCCTATGAGCACGGATTCCGAATCCCCGTCCAGACAGTAAACATTGGATTCCCTGCGTCCCAGAAGAGTTATACGCTCTGTAACTTTTCCCGGTTTCTGTAAGATCATAAAAAAATTCCTCAGTGTTACGTTTAAAGTGATTAAGTGTTAAGAAAATGCTTATAACCGCGGCAGGCGGTCAAACCAGGGTTTTGCCTGCTCCAATTGTCCTGCCAGCCTGAAAAGACCGGCCTCATCACCGAAGCGTGCAACAAACTGAACCCCGACGGGCAGATTTTCCTCGTTTAAATGGAGCGGAACAGACATGGCAGGAAGCCCGCACTGGTTTGCAAGCTGCGTAAAAGGCATCTTTGACAGGCTTTTTTCCGCCATCTGGTCAACAACCCCTGAAATCTTAAGCAATCCGCCCAAACGCAGGGTATTTACCGCTCTTACCATGGCCGCCTCCCCGGAAGCCATGGCCAGTTCCCCGATTTTCGGAGGAGGAACCGCTATTGTGGGGCAAAGATATAAATCGTATTTTTCAAAAAATCCCCCCATAACCCTTGCTGCCTTGTCCCATTGGCGCATGGCCCCGACAAAATGGCTTGCTGAAAAACTTCTGCCCAGCATACCGAGCATCCAGGTAAGGGGCTCCACATCGGAAGGGCGCGCCTTGCGTCCCAGAACCGTTTCAAGTTCCCTGATATCCGCCCCCACCTCGCCGAAATACAGGGTCATGTAACTTCTTGCCAGAGCAGGGCCGTCAACCCCTGTTTCGGCTTCTTCAACATGATGCCCCAGGTCTTCAAGCAGGCGGGCTGTTTGCTCCACCGCGTTTATACAGTCTGAATGTACCGGGGTGCCGAGAGGCGACCTGGTGCTAAATGCAATCTTGAGACTGCCCGGAGATGTCTGCACCTCATCGGCGTATGGTCTTTCAGGCGATTTTATCTCGTAGGGTGCGCCCTTATCCGCGCCGTTTGTCATATCCAGCATTGCCGCACTGTCCCGGACTGACCTTGTGATCACGTGCTCCTGCACCGCTCCCTGCCATACCCGGCCGAAATCCGGCCCTGTCGGATTTCGGCCCCTGGAGGGCTTTAACCCGAACAGCCCGCAACAGGATGCGGGAATTCGAATGGAGCCGCCACCGTCTCCGCCCGAAGCCATGGGAACTATCCCCGAGGCTACTGCCGCGGCAGACCCTCCGCTTGAGCCTCCGGGCGTATGATCAGTATTCCATGGATTTTTGCACGGGCCGAAAACCTCGGGCTCTGTTACGCCTGTCAGGCCAAACTCCGGGGTGTTTGTCTTGCCCAAAATTAAAAGACCGCTTTTTTTAAACCTGATAACAAGTTCACTGTCATGATCGACCGCCACGTTTTTAAGATGCCTGTTTCCGTAAGATGTAGGCACCCCGGCGTAATTTGCCATCAAATCCTTGAGAAGAAACGGAACCCCCGCAAAAGGGGCATCAGAAGGCAAATCTGAGACAGCCCTGCCTGCCTGCTCGTCCATTCTTGTTACCACTGCATTGATCTTTGGATTAAGACGATCGATTCTTTCAGCAGCCTCCCTGCACAGCTCCTGTGCGCTTATTTCCTTATCCCGTACAAGTCCGGCCAGCCCTGTTGCATCATAGTTTTCATACTCGGCAAAATCTCCCATGATCCCCCCTTTATGGTTATTACAAACATCCTGCCAGGCCTGGAAGAAGGATGCGCCGCTCTAAGATGCTCCATGAAAAAGGCCCGCTCGCCTTTGTTCCACCCGTGGCTTAACCCATGACTCGTTAAACCACAATGCAAACAGGATAAGCCCTCCGCCTATCAGCAGGCGGAGAAGATGCTCATCCCGGTTCCAGATAAGCAGGTTTACCACCAGGGCCGCGGGGACCAGGGCGTTGTTCATTACTGCAAGCGCCCCCTGATTGACCATGGTGGCACCCTTATTCCACAGAAAATAGCCAATGCCGGAGGCGGCAATGCCGAGCCACAGCAAAACACCCCATTGAACAGAGGTTGCCGGCATCATGGAAAAATCACCCCAGATAAGCCATCCGGCAACAGAAACAATCAGCGCTCCAAGATAAAAAAATCCGAAAACAGAATGCTGGGGCAAAACATCCAGGCCGGATTCCTCCCTTTTTTCCATTAGTTTCTTATAGGCCACCTGGCCGAGCGCAAAACAGATATTTGAGGCCTGGACAAGCAGAAAACCGGCAGCAAAATCCTGGCCCAGCGGATTATAGCGGATTACCGCGGCCCCGGCCACGGCCACGGCAGCGGTACCCAGGTACCACAGGGTAAAGCGCCTCTTTAACAGGTCATAGAGCAGGGTGATGTAGATGGGGGTAAATACCGTAAAAAGAACCACTTCCGGCACACTTAGAAAGGAAAACGAATTGTAGAAACATATAAACATCAAGCCGAGCTGGACGCCCCCTATTACCATCAGCCGGACAGCCAGCCCCAAAGAAACCCGCGGCCACCTTATCAGGGGCAAAAACATGAGACTTGCCAGAAAAGTCCTTGAAAATACAGCAAAATAACTGTCAACATGCCCGGAAAGATAAACACCGATCAGGCTGAATGAAAACGCCCACAAAACCGTTACAAACCAAAGATATCCCACTTATAAATCCCCTTTACCTTAAGCGCCGGCCTCCGGGCTTTTGATTTGTCCCCGGGGCGCAGTCCGATTCTGATTTAACTTTTACCTAAATTGAGATTTTTAAAAACATGATTTTGTTAAACGCTCAATTTAGGTTTTAAATGCAAACAATCTGTGCCACAATTATAACATAATTCAATTTGATTCAACCTCAACTAATGCAAACCGTTTCTTTTTGCAACCTTAAAACAGGGAGGCATCCATGGTAAATCTTGACGGGAAAATAACCTGGATAACCGGCGCGGGCACAGGAATAGGACTTGCCGGGGCCCGGGCGCTTGCAGAATCAGGTGCCATAGTTGTGATGTCCGGCAGAAGGACCGACGTGCTGGAAAAAGAGGCCGAAACCATAAAGAAAAGCGGCGGCAGGGCGGAGATCATGCCGCTGGATGTCACCGATGCAAAGGCGGTGCGTAAGGCTGCAGAAGCAATTGCAGAGCGGCACGGCAAAATAGATATCCTGATAAACAGCGCCGGCACCAATACCCGGAACCGGTTCTGGCAAGACCAGAGCATTGAGGGCTGGGACAGGGTGATCAGAATCAACCTTGACGGCACTTTTTACTGTACAAAGGCCGTACTCGGATTTATGAGGCAGCAGAAAGACGGGCTGGTAATAAACATTTCCTCCTGGGCCGGTATATACAATTCATCCGTGGTGGGGCCGGCCTATAACGGCAGCAAGCATGCGATGGTATCCATTACCGAGACCCTGAACCTGGAGGAATGCAAAAACGGCATCCGTGCCTGCGTAATATGCCCGGGCGAGGTAGATACCCCCATAATGGAGCAAAGACCTGTGCCGCCTCCGGCTGAAATCCGCGAGAAAATGCTGAAATCCGAGGATCTTGGCAGGACCATAAAATGGGTGGCCGAGCAGCCTCCGCACATGTGCGTAAATCAAATAATAGTAAGCCCGGTCTGGAACCGGTTCTACCTGGGCCCGGATTCTTAATATTCCTAAATTGAG
>JBKHES010000058.1:0-13064 GCA_046540695.1 Desulfobacterales bacterium | reverse complement strand
TCTGAATCGCTATCCTGATCGGGATCGATAAATAAGGAATTTAATCTGGTTTTAAATTCGAGACCCGATATCGATCCCGATATCGATTTGATTTTGAAGGTGTAATAGGATATAGTTGCTCTGGTAAATGTATACAATCCCGGATTTCAAGAGCCCGGAGTTCATTAACTGAATACGGAAAAGAAGGGAATAAAAAATGCGTCTGCTTGCGTGCGTGACTGGAATTATTTTAATTGCAGCATCCGCTGAGGCTGGTAAAGACCACAGCGAATATATGAAAAACCTCTACGAGGACGGCCCGGCTGTAACCGCCGAATGCCTGCAGTGCCACCAGGAGCAGGCAGACGATTTCATGGAATCGGCCCACTGGCTCTGGCAGGGGCCTTCGCCGCATGTGGCAGGCATTGAGGAAGGCACTCAGCTGGGCAAGAGGGAGCTTTTGAACAATTACTGAGTTAGCATAGAATCCAATTGGTGCAGTTGCGCCAAATGTCATGCAGGCTACGGAATGGAGGACGAGACCTTCGATTTTGAAAACGGCGCGGTGGCGGACTGTCTTGTGTGCCACGACAACAGCGGGACCTATAAAAAAGACGACCATGCCTGCGGGCAGGCGGACAGATCCGTGGATCTCGCCGAGGCAGCCAAAAGCGTGGGCAAGCCGGAGCGTTCCAACTGCGGTACCTGCCACTGGTACGGCGGCGGCGGAGACAACGTAAAGCACGGGGACATGGACTCCACCCTGGCTGATCCTTCCCGCGAACACGATGTGCACATGGGAGGACTGGATTTTACCTGCCAGGAGTGCCATACCACCGAGGATCATAAAATCGCGGGCAGGAGCACAACCGCCTCGGTCAGCGAGGGAAAGGTCGCCTGTACAGACTGCCACGGGCAAAGCCCACATGACTCGTCTTCGCCCCTCATGGACGAGTTAAACGACCATTCTGACGCGGTTTCATGCGAGGCGTGCCATATCCCGAAGTACGCCAGGGAGAAAAAAACCACAACTCTCTGGGACTGGTCCGAAAGCGGCGGGGAAAATGAGGTAATAGAGGAAACAGACGAGAAGGAGAAGTTTATAAGCAGGAAAAAAGGCCTGCTGGTAAGGGAGAAAAACCTGACCCCTGATTACGAGTGGTACAACGGAAAACACAGGCGCTATATCAAGGGCGATTCCATGGACCTTGACGGGGTGACTTACTTGAATCCGCCGGAAGGCGACATAGACGATCCTGAGGCAAAAATTACCCCCTACAAGCTTATGAGGGGCGTTGAACCTGCTGATAAAAAACATACCTACAAGATAGTGCCCAAGCTCTACGGCGAGGGTGGTTATTTTGAAAACTATGACTGGGAAAAAGCATCAGAGAAAGGAATGCAGGCCGCGGGACTGGAGTTTTCAGGCGAGGTGGCATTTGCCGAAACCATTATGCACTGGCGCCTGAACCACCAGGTGGCGCCCAAGGAAGACGCCCTTTCCTGCCTGGACTGCCACAGCCCGGACGGGGTGATGGATTTTCGCGAGCTGGGCTATGAAGGCGATCCCGCGGAAACGGGTAAAAGAAAGACAGACGACTGAAAAAGGATTCCCACGGATGCGGCCAATAATGCATGAAACACAACCAGCAAGGAAGAGTGCATGACAGACAACGTCGTGATAACAGTATCCTGCGGGACCGACAACCCCAACAGGTCCACCAGGGCGGTGCATCTTGCAACCGTGGCACATAAGGAAGGCAAAAACGTGACCCTGTTCCTGCTCGACGAGGCGGTCTACATTGCAAAGAAGGGACTCGCCGACAATCTGCGGGCTGCCACCGGGGATGTGGCAGACGACCTGATTGCATATCTCCAGGCCCACGAGGTGCCAATTCTTGCCTGCACCCCCTGTGCAAAGGCCAGGCGGCTCTCGGAAGATGACCTTATCGAGGGCGCAAGAATGGCTACTGCTGCGGAACTCGTGAATCTCGTCTGCGACGCCGGGGTGATCAGCCTGTAAAACTCCCGGGGCATAAAACCCCAGAACAGGGACGGTCCTGGATGCAAATAGGCGTAATAACCGTACAGGGGGCTGATTATCATCCCAATCGCAGGCTCATGGAGGCGGCCCGGGAAAAGGGCTGCAGCCTTGGGCTGGTTAATCCATACAATGCGGGAGCGTTTATAATAAACGGAGCCGCAGGCATCTCGGGCATGGAAAAAAACGGCCTGCCGGGTGTTATCCTGCCCAGGCAGGGCGCCCAGATCGGAGAGTCAAGCATTGGCGTGCTGCGGCATTTTGCAGCCATGGGCATTCGGCTTTTAAACTCCGTTTCAGCCATTACGGTTGCCAGAAACAAGTTTCTCACCCTTCAGGATCTTTCACAACACGGCATCCCGGCCCCGGATGCCGTGTTTGCAAATTCGGCCCCCATGTTGTACCAGGGCGTGGAGCGCCTTGGGGGATACCCGGTGGTTGCCAAGAAGCCCAGTGGAAGGCAGGGAGCAGAGGTTTTTTTACTTCATGGGCCAGCGGATGCAGACCTTGCTGTTTCAACGCACCTTGAACCAGGTGTTGGCCTGCTCATCCAGCGGTTCATTCCCCCGGAGAATCGCAGGGACCTTCGCGTGCTGGTCGTTGGCGGAAAGGTTTCCGCGGCAATGGAGCTTGAGCCGAACACCGGGGATTTCAGGTCCAACTTTCACGTCTCCGGCGAAATCCGCGCCGCTGAACTTTCTCCCGGGCTTGAAAAGACAGCGGTTAAAAGCGCGCTTGCAGTGGGTCTCGATATTGCGGGGGTGGATGTGATAATTGACCAATACGGGGCCCCGTGGGTTATAGAGGTTAATTACTCCCCCGGCTTCAGGGGCCTTGAGCAGGCCACCGGCAAAGATGTTGCCGGGGCGATAATCGATTTTGCACTTTCGTTTATTTGACGGGGTTCCATGCAGATCAGGGATCCGGATATAAAGAGCAAAAACGGCAGGACAAGGGCCGAGGCCCTGGTGACATGGGAGGACTGCGGCGAGCCGGAAAAAAGGGTTTTCATTGAAACCCCGGACGAATATTCAGATGGAATCCATGTCAGTGCAGATGCCTTTCTTTCGGGATGCATAATACCAGCGCTTCATTTCGGGGAAAAGCGCATCGCCGTGGAAGGCGAGGTCTGTCCCGGCCTGCTCGAGGGCCTGGACAACGTAATGGAATTGATGCGGGTCTGGACCGGCGGAGAATATCAGCCCCTGCGGGTGGAGCCGCAAAAAACAGCCGGCAGTGCACGGGGCTCCGGGCGCGGGCAAACGCGTGCGGGAATGTTTTATTCAGGCGGAATCGACTCCATTGCAGCCCTGCGAATAAACATGCGCAATTATCCACGTGCCCATCCCGGCCGCGTGCGGGATTGTTTCTTTGTGCACGGATTTGACATAGGCGGGGTGCCTGCAAGGGGGATGAAGTACCATGTTTTTGACAGGGGCCTTGCAGCAATGCAGAACGTGGCATCCGCGGCCGGGGTGGCCACGGTTCCGGTTTACACCAACATCAGGCACCTTTGCGATGACCGGGAGCTGTGGCTCAACCGTTTTTTCGGCGCGGTGCTTGCCGCGGTCGGACACGCCTTTTCCCCGAGGGTGGACCTGTTCTACATAGCTTCGTCCTATGATTTTGAAAACCTTGCCCCCTGCGGTTCCCATCCCATGCTGGACCCTGAATACTCCAGCTTTAACCTGCGGATAAGGCACAGGGACGCCGCATTTTCAAGGCTGGACAAGATGCGCGTGGTTGCGGGATGGCAGCCTGGGCTGGACAACATGAGGGTTTGCCTTGCAAATGTTGAGGACAGGCTCAACTGCGGAAAATGCGAAAAGTGCGTGCGCACCATGACTGGGCTTGCAGCACTGGGAGTGCTTGACAAAACCGGGGCATTCGAGGAAAACGACGTTAACCCTGATATGTTTGACGGGTTTAAGATCAATATCCGCCACAGGGAGCCTTTTTACATCGAGCTTTTACCGCTGCTGGAAAAACAGGGCAGGCACGATATTGCAAAAACAATCAGAAAAAAGCTTGAGGAGCAATGAGTTTTTAACATGAGCGATGAACTTTTTATACAGTTTTTAAGCCGTTCCAGGCGCGGTTACTGGGATCTTGCAAACGGGTTTTCAGACACCCATGATCTTTGCAGATCCAGAGGGGAGTTATGGTGGGTTGAGCATGAGCCTGAAAGTGAAAAATGGTACATGGAAAAGACCTACACCTCGCGGGAGCTTCCTGTGGAAAAAGCTACCGTGTACGTGAGCGCTTCTTATATAAATCACCTTTACCAGGCATATGTGTGGGCGCGAATGTATCCCGGGATAAATTTTGTTGCAGGCGGCCCGGTGGCAGCAGCTCGTGGATGCGACGCTGAAACCTGGGAACCGTTGTACTTTGAAGTATCAAAGGATGCGCAACTTCCGCAAAACCTTACTATTACCGGCAAAAGCGTGGAAAACCTGTTCGGCGTTCCGGATTTTTCCGGAACGTGGCGCCTGGACCTACCGGAGGACTTTGTCAGCCCGCAGGACCCTGTTTATATCTCCTATACCCTGGACAACGGCTGTTACTGGGGCAGATGCATCTACTGCAACATAAAGGAGGCCCCGAGGGAGCTTTTCAGGCAGAGAAAAAAAATCGGTTTCGAGTTTGCAGAACTGGATCACCCGGGCAGAAAAATAGTCCGGCTCAATACGGGCTCTATTACTCCGAAATATATCAAGGATGTCCTGGCAAACCTGCCGGTACGCGAAGACCTTGAATACAGGACTTTCATGCGATGCTCAGCCGCTGAAAACCGCGCCCTTGCAAAGGTGCTTGCAAAAAGGGAGGAAAAATTCCCGGAACTTACCCTGGGTATAGGAATCGAGTTTCCGTCTGACAGGATGCTTGCATACATGGACAAGGGCATAACAACCGAAGACATACTTGAAACCCTCGGGCTGTGCAAAAGATACGGAATCAAGGTAAACGGCAACATGATCCTGGGGTGGGGAAACCTTGAAGACCGTGACCTGCGTGACATGGAGCGCTTCCTGGAGAGCATGCCCGAAGACTCGCTTACCTCCGTGCAGCTGCGCTGGCTGTATGCCCACCCCCACACCGGGATTCACCGGCAGTACCAGGGGGAGCCGGAATTTCTTGGCCCGTTTTATCTGGGTTTCAGGGTGAATATACCGCAGCGGCAGAAGCGGTTAAACAGCGAAGCAGTGCGGTTAATTCGCGATTTTGCATCCGAAAAGGGTTTCAGGATCGAGGGGCTGGCAAATGTGATACAGGATCCGGGCGGGGAAAACTCATATGGAGCCTGATTTTAAAAACGGAGATTTTCCCCGCTGGAAGATATATTTTGAGCTTTACTTGCGCAACATCGGTGCCAACCTGCTGGGATTTGCAATAATCCTGGTCCTGAATTTCTTCACGCCACTGGGTTCCGACTGGCTGGGCAGGGCCCTTTTTGAAAATGACGCAGGCAGGTATCTTGTAATCCTGTTTCCGTTTATCCTCCTTGCAGTGGCCGGCCTGCAGTACTGGTTTCAGTGCCCTGTGTGCTCTTTTCTTTCCGCCAGCGCGGCCGGCGAGACCTGTACGAGATACAGTGAGGATCACATAAAAAGGCGGGTTTTAAACCTGCCTGTTATTCTTGCCTCAGCCAACCTGGCAGTATATATAATCGTGCCGGTGGCGCTTGTGGCCTATTCATGGTTCTTCGGCCTTTTTGAAATGGATTTCCGCATCGTGGGCCTGCTTTTTTTCAGGTCCGTGATGATCGGCCTGATCACTGCATGTCTGTCGTTTTTTATAGTTGAGAGCTATACCAGGCATATCTCAATTCCCCTGGTTTTCCCCGAGGGCGGGCTGACAGATGTTGCAGGGGCGTTCAAGGTAAACGTAATGCGAAGGATCAGGCTGCTCAACCTCGCAGGCACCCTGACCCCCATGCTCATACTTGTTGTGACCCTCGCCTTCGTTGTCAGCAACGCCCCGGGCGGGGCCGGAGGAGATGCCGGGGAGCTCGTCAATGACGTATTTTTCTTCACCCTGGTTTTGTGCGCGATTTTTATCTTGATCGGATTCAGGTTAAACGTTCTTGTGGGGCGCTCTGTGGTGGAGCCCCTGGAAACAATGCTCAGTGTGATGAAGGAAGTTGAAAAGGGTGATTTTTCAACCAGGATCAGGGTGGTGTCCAACGACGAGCTCGGGGTGCTGGCGGATGCGGGCAACCGGATGATCCAGGGCCTGGCGGAACGAGAACGGGTAAGGGAGTCTTTCGGGAGATACGTAACACCGGAGATCCGCGACAAGATCCTTTCAGGTGAGATACCCCTGGACGGGGAGAAAAAGATCGCCACCATGCTTTTTGCTGACCTGCGGGACTTTACTGCCTACGTGGAGGCAAACCCTCCTGAGGAGGTGATTTTGAGCATGCGCGATTATTTCACCAAAATGGAGGAGGCCGTAAGGGCTCACGGCGGGCTGGCGCTGCAGTTCGTGGGGGATGAAATGGAGGCGGTCTTCGGGGTCCCCCTTGAAATTGAGGATCATGCAGGCAGGGCTGTGAAGGCCGCCCTTGAAATGCGCCGGGGCCTGGCGGATCTCAACGAAAAGCGCCGGCTGGAGGGCAAGCCGCCCTTTTCCCACGGGGTGGGGATCTGTTCGGGACCGGTGCTTGCGGGAAACACCGGCAGCAGGAATCACCCCTCATATGCCCTCATAGGCGACACCGTAAACACTGCCTCCAGGATCCAGGAACTGACAAAGGAAATCGAGGCGGATATCCTGATTTCCGGGGATACGCGGGACATGCTGCAAGGCGGTTTTAATCTCCGGTCAAGGGGCATGCGCACGGTAAAGGGGTATAAGACCCCGGTTGAAATCTACGAGGTCATAGGCAGTGACTGACAGCCTGAAAAAACGACTTGCAATGTTTCTTATTCTGCCTGCGGCCCTGCTTCTTGCAGGCACCGGGTTCGGAGGGTTCATATACGCAAGAAGCATGCTTCTGGACAGTGACAGCAGGATTGTAATTTTAAACTGAATATGGATCTCTTTTATGTTTCTTAAGAAAAATCTGCATTATTTTATAGTTCTTGCCCTTCTGGCGGGCATTTCCGTGGTATATTGCTGTGGAGGGTTCAATACCCCGAAATCATACCTTATCTTCATTGTCGTGTTTTTCGTGATCCTTCCGGTGATGATCAACACGGATTTTGCCGAGATATTCGCACATTTCAAGGAGCCCAGGCCGGTTTTCTGCAGCATTTTTTTAAATTTCCTGGTTTCCCCTGCGCTTGCCTTTGCAGCAGGCTCCCTGTTTTTAAGGGATCAGCCGCTTTTGTTTACAGGGCTTATACTGATTTCGCTCATCCCGACAAGTTCGATGAGTGTTGCCTGGACTTCATTTTCAGGAGCCAACCTTGCCACCGCGCTTTATTTAACCCCAATTAACATTCTGTTTGCCGCATTCATAGGTCTGCCTGTCATATTTCCCCTGCTTGCAGACAAATTCATTGAAATCAATACGTTCATGATAGTCAGAAACATTTTTACGGTATTTTTCATACCCCTGATCCTCGGGGGAATCTTGCGGAAACTGATAATAAGATTCAAGGGTGAGGGCTTTTTTTCGGAAAAGGTCAAGCCGAACACCGGAACTGTGTCCGGAGCGGGAATCCTGGTTCTTATATTCCTTGTAATGTCGCAGCAGAGAAACGCAATGCTGCTTGACAACTACAAAACCCTGTTATTTGCCGTGATACCCGTGTTTCTGTATTATGTGCTCATGTATGCCGCCTCTGTTTTATGGATGAAACAGCTTGTGAGGAAAAATGTCGTTGACAGCGCAAAGGGGCTGGTGCTTGTTTATACTTCTGTGGCAAGGCATGTAAATATTTCCATTGCAATAGCTCTTTCCTCGTTTACCGTGGACCAGGCAGCGGCAGTAATGTTTGTTCTTGTCATTGCCTATCTGGTCCAGGTTCCGGGGCTTGCATTTTTTGCACAGAATTACGGAAAGAACTTCATAAGGAAAAGCACCGGGGCAGCCTTATAGTCAGGGTTTGTCATCAGCCCGGTTCATGGGGCATTCCCTGTAGATACAGCGTATGCATTCATACCTGTTTAAAAATATAAACAAAACCGCCCAGGCAAGTAAGTATACCGCTAAAAGAATGGGGAGCGCAAGCAGCCAGTAAACCGGAAAAGCCACCGCCACGATCCCGGCAAGTGCTGTTGCTGATTTTTCCATAAAACCCGCAGCACCTGTTTTTGGCTCAAAAACGGCAGGAAAGTTCCACAGAAAAATGCACTTTGTTGTCCTGCCCGTGTTTTTGTAATGGGGACAATGGGTGCAGAAAAACCTGTGAACAACCAGGAGGCAGCCCGCCAGAACCACGATATAGACAGCCGTCCAGATAAGCGATGCTCTTGATATGGCATGTATGGCTGTCAAAACTGGTACCAGGGCCAGAAGGGCCCAGGAAAGGAAATCTTTAAACGTGTATGCTGTTTTAAGTTCAGGACCCTGCTGTGTCATCGGTTCTTCACCTCCTCTTTGATGTTCTCGTAAAAAGCTTCTCACATAGTCCCATGTTTTTGCGGGAAAAAAGCCCTGCGGCCGGGATCGGTTTTTTCGCTCCTGACCGCAAGAGCGCTCAATGTCGCTTCAAAAACTAATCCCGGCCCCGGAGTTTCCTGGAAGCTGTCATCATGCTGCTGCCTCTGAGTCCAGAATGGCGGCAATACGCCGGTCTTTTTCCTCCCACAGACTGTTTATCCATTCCCGGAAATCCTGTCTGAACTCTTCGTCTTCCTCGTAATTGCGGCCTACAAATTCAGGCGGTATCTCCAGCCTGCGCGCGCGGACAATCACTTCGGGGATTTTTCCCTTGAGAAAGTCCCAGAACGGCAGAGGCGACCCGTTTTTCGGATAAACTATCGTAACGTCAATGATCGCTTCCAGGCAGTCTCCCATTGCTGACAGGACCACCGCAGTACCCCCGGCGCGGGGCAGAAGCAGGTGCCTGTAGGGCGAGCCCTGCTTCCGGCGTTTTTGCTCGTCAAACCGGGTTCCCTCCAGGAAATTTATAACCGAGATGGGCGACTTTTTGAATTTCTCGCAGTACCTGCGGGTGGTTTCAATGTCTTTTCCCTTAAGCTCGGGGTGCTTTTTAACAAACTCCTTTGAGTAGCGCTTCATGAACGGAAAATCAAGAGCCCACCATGCGATTCCCAGAAGCGGGACCCAGATGAGCTCCTTTTTGAGGAAGAACTTGAGAAACGGGATCCTGTGTTTCCAAAGGTGCTGCAGCACCAGGATATCCGCCCAGGAGCGGTGGTTGCTTATTACCAGGTAGGAAGAGCGCGGGTTGAATCCCTCGAGGCCTTGTGTCCGTAACTTAATTTTCTGGGTTGCACGCAGTATGAGGCTGTTTATTTCAATCCACACCCATGCAATTGCCGTGAGAACCCGCGTGAGGAAGTGGCGGGTGCCTTCATGCGGTATTGCTGCTTTGGCAGCCACAAAAGGCAGGAGCACAACAAAACAGCAAATGGTGTTGGCGCTGTAGAACAGCAGGGCAATTGCGCCGCGTACGGGCCCGGGCAGAAAAGCGAGCATACGGATATCCCCCTTCGGGCAGTGAGATCCGGATTGGAATCAATATGTTCCTGATATCACAGGCCGGGTGTGAAAATCAACCATACGATCGCTTTGCCTGCAGTTCCAGGTGAAGAATTATCAGTGTGTTGTTATGCCGTTACAGTCTTATCGGGATCGGGATCGGAGTCGATTTCGATACCGATCCCGATTTCAAAAACAAGATTGCGCTTTGTTTAGGCCGGGTCTTGAGCGCGCCCGGTGTCCGCCCCGCCTTTTCCGGTTGTGCGCATTTCCCTGAGCGCGTCAATACTTTGTTTCATGCCCTTGTAATGACGTGCCATGTCTATGGCCATTCCTGTGATGCTGCCCACTGCCTGCACGAAATTTACATCCTCAAGGGTGAATTCCCAGGGTTCGGCGGTGTATACACGCAGCACGCCTATGGATCGCCCCTGGATCATGACAGGTACAGACAGGATTGACGAGATCCCTTCAGCCCGGGCTTCTTCAGGATACTGTATCCTGGGGTCGTCGGTGACGTCATAGATGGCAACCGGACCGTGCTCCAGCGATTCGGAGATGGATTTAAGTGCGCTTAAAGGGCCCTTGTTTATGTAGTCCTTGCTCAGGCCGAATGAGGAGGCAACCTCGAGTTCCCTGGTTTCCCGGTTGACAAGGAACAGGGCCGCCCCCTTGACGTCCAGGGCCCTGGCGATGCTTTCCACGGCAATGAGCACAACCTCCTCCGGGTCCCTGGAATGGGAAATTGCGCCGCTTACCTTCAGCAGTGTTTCATAGTTTAAAAGTTGCTTTTTCATCTTTTCCCCCCTCTGGATGGATGATTGCGGAAAATGCCCGGCACTGATGCCGGGGATAGCTTTATTTAAAGCCCCTTGTAGCGGGGCGTGAAAAGCGGCGGTGAAACTCCGGTCACAGAGATGAAGATGCGAAGCAGGCGGAATAAGAAAATGGGCTCTGTATTTTAAAGATAACTACACCTGATCCCTCGGTCAAGCGCTGCTGCACCATCTGAAATCAGACTTCTAACTAATTTCAAAAAAAGTTAGTGTTAGAACCCGGTCCCGGTAAGCATGCGGCAAAAAGTTATTTGAAGTGCGCGGTCCCGGGCCTCGGCCCCGGGGGAACACTTCCAGGGAAGTCCAGGGTCGGTATCGGGATCGAAATCGGTATCGAAACCCGATCCCGATACCGATGTTGAAAAAAAACAGGATCCGGATAATTGCTCCAGCCCATTGATCTGAAAATCGGTGAAAACGAGAGCAGTTCAGATTGTTTTACATTGCAGATTCAATGCTTATTATAATGGAGAAAGACAACCATCAAACACGGAGGAAAACGATATGTATAATCAAGTAGTCATGGATCATTTCAAGAATCCGAGAAACGTGGGCGTCATCGAGGACCCGGACGGCGTGGGAGAGGTAGGCAACCCGCTTTGCGGAGACATGATGACAATCTACCTTAAGGTTGATGACAACGAGCAGATATCTGATATCAAGTTCCAGACCTTCGGGTGCGGATCCGCCATTGCGGTGTCGAGCATGCTCACCGAAATGGCAAAGGGAAAAAGCATAGTCGAGGCCAGAAACATATCCAACAAGGACGTGGCAGAGGCCCTGGAAGGGCTTCCCAAAAACAAGCTGCACTGCTCCAACCTTGGGGCGGATGCGCTTCACATGGCCATTCAGAACTACGAGGACAAAAAGGCCGGCGTGGAGAGAAAGCCGGAGGAAAGACAGGAAAAACACGAGCATGCAGAAGGCGAAAACTGCTACTGCCCGTACTGCGACGTGGAGATAGGCGAGGCTGCAAAATTCTGCGAGGCCTGCCAGCGTGAGTTAACCGAGGAAGAGCATTAAAACGGAGGCGCGGATGAGCTTCATCAATCTTGACAATATTTCTTTCAACCCGCTTCTGCCCGAAGTAAAGCAGGTCATGACCGATGCCATAAACAGCGATCTGCACAATCCCTCAAGCCAGCACAAAGCCGGGGAAAAGTCGGCAGAACTGCTGGCCGAGGCGAGGGAGACAGTGGCGGGTCTTATCAATGCCGCCAATCCCAAGGAGATCGTGTTTACTTCCTGCGGAACCGAGTCGGTCAATCACGCGGTAAAGGGGGCGGCTCTTGCCAACAAAGACAAGGGCAGCCATATAGTGACCACCAACATAGAGCACAACGCGGTAGTCCGAAGCGTGAAAAGACTTTCCTCCCAGGGTTTCAAGGCTACATCCCTTCCGGTTGACGCCTCCGGAAGGGTTGATCCCAGGGCGGTTGAAGACGCCATAACCGATGATACCGTCCTGGTGTCGGTTATGCACAGCAACAACGAAACCGGCACGATTCAGCCCGTGGAGGAAATAGGCGCGGTCACGCGGGAAAAAAAGGTGCTTTTTCACTGTGATGCAGTGGATTCAGTGGGGGTCGTGCCTGTTGACGTTGAAAAGTTAAACGCTGATCTTGTCAGCTTTGCTTCCAATCCGTTTTCCGGACCCACGGGGGCGGGCGGTTTATACATAAGACGCGGCACCCGTATATTTCCGCTGCTCGACGGCGGGGTACAGGAAAACAACAAGCGCGCAGGCACGGAAAACATAATAGGCATCCTCGGCATGGCAAAGGCCGCAGAGCTTGCAAAAAAGCACATGGATGAACGCCGCCGGCACATGCAGGATCTCAAGGATTACCTTGTGGACCGTCTGCCGCAGCATGTTGACGAATACATAATAAACACAAACCTGGAACACAGCCTGCCCAACCTGGTAAACATCTCCCTTAAATACATCGAGGGCGAAAGCGTTATGCTGATGTTGGATGAGGAAAACGTGGCGGTATCCACCAAGTCTGCATGCGCCACGGGATCGCTTCGGGCATCACACGTTCTGCTTTCACTGGGACTCAGCCATGCGGACGCCCAGGGCACTCTTGTTGTTTCCTGGGGGATGGACAACAGCCGGGAGGATATTGACAGGTTCCTTGACTCGCTTTCCGGCACGGTGCAGACCCTGCGCAGCATGTCACCCCTTTACCGGAAGCAGTAAACGTAAAAAAAGCCGCCCCCTTTTTGCGGCGCAAACCGTAAAAAGGGGGCTTTTCATGGTGTTTTGCTCCTGACTACCTCGGTTCGTTGCTCTTGCCCGCGGATTCCAGGCTGCACTGCGTGAAGTCGATTTCCACATTGCACTTGTCGCACTTGTGCGGTCTGTCGAACTCGTCGGAGAAAATTTCATTTTCAGCTCCGCATTCCGGGCATCTGCATGTAAATGAACTCAGGTTCTTGAACTGCTGAAACCCGGGGCAGTGCTGGGGGGTGCTTGATATCTCTGGTGCCATGTTTTTCCCTCCTTTAATGATGCGTGTTAAAGAATTTGTTATAAGAGATTGTTTGTCATTAAATATAAGCACCCAAAGGCGATTGAACAAAAAAA
>JBKHES010000057.1:0-13302 GCA_046540695.1 Desulfobacterales bacterium | reverse complement strand
CTGCATGATTATATTTTAATAAATACTAGCTGTAGGCATACCTGAAAGAAAAAAGAGGATGTATGAAATCGCTTTCTGCGTCTGTGGTTAAAAATTGTTCGTACTGCCGCGGCCATTTTCCGGCCCCAGTGTTATTGACGATTTCCCTGCTTCTTATATTCCTGACCGGCTGCGGTTTCAGCAGCCGCTACAATTACGAGAACATCCGGGAACAATACCCGGTTAAAACAGCCGGAACCGGGCAAAAGCAGGAATCAAAGAACGAATCTCCCCGTGTAACACAAATTGACGATGAATTGTCGCTTTCAGATGCCATTGATATAGCCATTAAAAATAACCCTGACCTGCAGAGGGCTGCATGGAGGATCGAACAATCCCGTGCCATGCTCCTTCTTGCAAAATCTGAATTCTGGCCCAGGGCATCGGTTTATACCGAATACATGCAGGGCGATGCACCATCTTCCTACCTGTTTAAAAAAATCGACCAGAGAGAGCTCCCGGAAAATGTGGATTTCAACGATCCGGGCTGGTTTGAAAATTTCGAGTCAGGAATAGAGGCGAGGATGAACCTGTTTAACGGAGGAAAAGACTACCTGGAAAAAAAAATGGCGGAAAAGGACATAGAAGCTTCCCGTCTTGAGCGCGAGAAAATCGAAAACGATCTCACCGCCAGGGTAATCAGGACGTTTTATGACGCCATGGCAGCCAGGGAGTTTATCAGTATTGCCGAACAATCCGAACAAAGCATATCCGAACAGCTCAGACTTGCAGAACTTCGCCATGAAAGCGGCAGCGCGCTTAAAGCGGAAGTTATGTCTTTAAAAGTTCGCCTTGCCAGGGCCAGGGACCGGGTTATAAAAAGCAGAAACCGGTATAAACTCACCCTTGCAGGCCTGGCCAATCTTCTGGGCCTTGATCCCTCACAGTTCAAATACCGTAAAAACACCCTGGTCTCAGGTGACAAGCAGGTTTCTGAAATACCCCCAGATTACGAGGCAGGCATTGCCATGGCCTTAAACAACCGCCCGGAACTGGCCAGGGCTCGCCAGCAGGTTGTCAAGTCCCGCATGGGCCTTGATGCAGCCAGAACCACCTATCTGCCGAGCCTTGATCTTACAGGAAGATACTATTTTGACGATTCAGGCCTGGACTATGACAGAGACAGGGAAAACTGGACCGCAGCGCTCATGCTCAGATGGGACCTTTTCACCGGGTTTTCGCGCAGCGCCCGTGTCAACCATGCTGACGCCAGGGTAAGGGAAATGATGGCAGCAGACCGCCAGGCAGTGCAGGAAGTAAAACTTGATGTAAAAAACGGTTACCTGAATCTTGAAGAGGCCCGGTCCCGCTGCAGGGTTGCAGAAAGCAGCGTGGAGGCGGCCCGGGAGTCATACAGGCTTGTTAAGCGTCAATACGAAAACGGCGCCGCAAGCATTACCCGCTACCTGGAGGCCGAGCTAGACCGCAACCGTGCAATGGTGAGGGACGTATCCGCCAGGTACGACAGGATAAGCGCCATGGCGGAAGTAAGCCGGGCAACAGGCGTTATTGACAGAAAAAATTGATAATATCGCATACAGTCACAATCTCTTGAGACCCGACAGGCAAAGGTTATGGTAAAAAACAAGCGCATCGCTGTCATATCCCTTACAGGGGTCCTGGTTATCGCGGCAGCCGGAGGATTGCTCTGGTTGTATACAAGCGGAAAAATCGGACCCGGAACCATTTCAGGCCCTGACAGGCCGGAACAACACGGTGATGAAGGGACTGCAGAAGTTACCGTTGAAAACATGACGCAGTGGTATGATGCAGTGGGCACCCTGGAGCCGCGCACCAGCGCCCGCATCGAGCCCCGTATATCAGCACAGGTCCAGGAGGTCCTGGTTAATGACGGAGAGGAGGTAACCAGCGGCCAATTGCTGGTAAAACTCGATGACCGGGAAATGCAGGCCGAACTTTCCCGGGCGCGGCAGTCGCTTAAAAATGCAGTATCAAAAAAACAGCAGGCCAAGCAGGCAGTTAACGCCTCAAAAGCCGCCCTTGAAGAGGCAGGGTCTGCCTATGAACGTACTGAAAAACTCTACAAAGGAGAAGCTGCCACGGAGGAACAGCTTGAAAAGGCAAAATCCAGGTTTTTACAGGCAAAATCCGGACTGAAAAGCGAAAGAAAGGGCCTGCAGGGGGCTAAAGCAGGGGTCGCCATGGCTGAACAAGCGGTTGTCAAAGCTGAGATCGCTCTGGGCTACACTGAAATCAAGGCGCCTGCAGACGGAAGGGTGCTCAGGCGAATGGCTGATCCCGGTGATATGGCCTCGCCCGGAAAACCCCTGCTGCAGGTAAGAACAGACAATGAACTGATAATTGAGGCCCATGTTCCGGAAACTCTGATAAGCAGGGTTCGGCCCGGAAAGAGCCTTAAAGCAAGGATCACCACCCTTGATAAGATCGTGGAGGCCCGGGTGGAGGAGGTTGTTCCCTATGCTGATCCGCAGACCCGCACCTTTCTCGTCAAGGCAGGCCTGCCCGGGATTGAAGGCGCGTATCCGGGCATGTACGGCAAGCTGATGATCCCGTATGACAAGGTGCCGGTGATCCTGGTGCCGGCCGGGGCGGTCCGCCGGGTGGGACAACTCGAACTCGTGACTGTCAGGACGGAAGACGGCCGGGAAAACCGCTACATCAAAACCGGCAGCAGGTATGATCAAAAGGTTGAAGTGCTTGCCGGCTTAAACGGAGAAGAGACAGTGCTGACAGAGGAGAGCAATAGCGATGACCACCGATAGCAACGACGCTCCCCGGGGTATTATCGGCGGCATAGTCAGACCGTTTCTCTCCGGCACTCCCGCCATAATGTTTCTGATTATTGCACTATGCCTGGGCGCAGCCGCAATAATGATAACACCTCGCGAAGAAGACCCCCAGATCGTGGTTCCCATGGCTGATGTTCACGTACAGGTCCCGGGGGCAAGTCCGGCTGAAGTTGAAAAGCTGGTGGCAACCAAACTCGAAAAACTCCTTTGGCAGATCGAGGGCGTTGAATATGTCTATTCGGTTTCCCAAAAAGGCCTTGCCGTTATCACGGTTCGTTTTTACGTGGGCGAAGACATGGAGGAGTCACTGGTCAAGCTGCATGACCAAATCAGCATGCATTCCGATGAAGTGCCCCCAATCGTTAGCAACTGGGTAATCAAGCCTCTGGAAATCGATGACGTGCCGATCATGAACCTGACCTTTTTCTCCGACAGCCACAGCGACCACGAGCTCCGGCGTATAGGCGAAGAGACTCTCTGGCGCCTGTCCCAGCTCGAAGACTTGTCCCGTACCGAAGTGGTTGGCGGCCGCCCGAGGGAAGTACGGGTGGAGCTGTCTCCCGAGAAAATGAAGGGATACAACCTGCCCCTTATTCAGGTTCAAAAGGCTCTGCAGGGCGCTGACTCAGCAGCCACGGCCGGGGATATAGACCAGGCAAATCGCAACTACAGGGTCACGACCAACTCCTTTCTGCGCTCCACCGGGGATGTGGAAAACCTTGTAGTGGGAGTACGCGACGGCAGGCCGGTTTACCTGCGGGACCTGGGAGAAATTTCCGACGGACCGGCTGAGGCGGAGTCATATACGCGCTTCGGTCATTCCCGCAGGCACCGGCAGGAAAACGAGCTGGAAGACCAGCCCCTGACCTATCCTGCCGTGACCCTTGCCCTGGCAAAGAAAGCCGGCACAAACGCGGTTGACGTTTCAAAAAACATCCTGGCTAAACTCGATGAGCTCAAAAACGAGTTCATACCCGATGACGTGGAAGTATCAGTTACGCGCAACTACGGCTACAATGCCCAGGAAAAGGTAAACAGCCTGCTGGGTTCACTTGTCTTTGCGGTTATTACGGTGGTTCTGCTGCTTGCATTTGCGCTTGGCAGGCGCGAGGCGCTGGTTGTTGCGGTTGCGGTTCCCATGAGTTTCAGCCTTGCACTTTTTACCAATTTCCTTCTCGGCTATACCATAAACCGCGTGACACTGTTTGCGCTGATACTTTCCCTCGGCCTGGTGGTAGACGACCCGATTACCAATGTTGACAACATTCAGAGGCATATTTTCAGCAGGAAGCGAAACCCCTTTTCAGCAACCCTTTTCGCGGTCAACCAGGTGCTTCCCCCGGTTATAATCTCCACCATTGCCATTATAATCTCTTTTACCCCCATGTTTTTCATCACGGGCATGATGGGCCCCTACATGGCACCCATGGCCGCTAACGTACCTTTGACCGTGACCTTTTCCACTCTCTGCGCACTTACGGTTGTGCCCTGGATGACCTACAGGCTTTTGCGCAATCACCCTGCTGCAGGCACGCAAACAAGCGGCGCCGGGATTGAGGACACAGGCATTCCCACCCTGATACTGAAGATTTACCGCAAGGTCGTCACCCCTTTTCTCAGGTCCAGGCCCCTGAGGTATCTTTTGCTTGCGGTAATTCTTGTTTTGATGGGCGTGTCCGTATCCCTGGTTCTGCTTCGCATGGTGCCGCTTAAAATGCTGCCGTTTGACAATAAAAATGAATTTCAGGTGGTCATAAACATGCCCGAGGGCACTACACTGGAATCCACTGACTCGGTGGTGCGAGATTTTGAAAGCTATCTCCGGGGCGTGGCAGAGGTGGAAAACTTCACTTCCTACACCGGAACAGCCTCTCCCATGGATTTCAACGGCATGGTGCGCCAGTATTACATGAGAAAACAACCCCATCAGGCCGATATCCGTGTAAACCTGCTTAAAAAAAGCCAAAGAAAGATGCAGAGCCACGAGATACTGCTGCGCCTGAGAAACGACCTGACGGAAATCGCGGAAAAACACGATGCTGACATCCAGCTTGTGGAGGTCCCGCCCGGCCCCCCGGTTCTGGCCACAATAGTAACAGAGCTGTACAGCTCTGTTGACACGTCATATGACAAGCTCGTGGCAGCCACTGATAATATAAAGAAAATAATGGCCAAAGAGCCGGGCGTTGTGGATATAGACGATATGAGCGAAGATGAGCACGAAACAATCGATTTTGTCGTGGACCGTGAAAAGGCAGCTTTGCACGGAATCTCCACAAGGGAAATCATCACTTCGCTAAAGATGGCTGTTGGCGGGGACAATTCCGCCACGGTGCATACCCCGGACGAACGCCAGCCCCTGCACGTAAAGGTTATACTGCCCAGAAAAAGCCGAAGCAGCCTTGCAGGCCTTTCGCAGATTCCCATGGCCGCATCCGGGGGCAAGACGGTTCCGCTAGGAGAGCTGGTAAAAGCAGAGCGCGTTTCCAACGAGCAGCCGATTTATCACAAGAACCTTGACAGGGTGGCTTACGTTACAGCGGAAATGGCCGGCCGCGCGCCAGCAGAGGCCATTCTCGGCATGCAGGGAAGCCTGAAACAAAACCCGCTGCCCGAGGGCATCCGCGCTGAATGGGCCGGAGAGGGCGAATGGCAGATCACCCTGCGGGTCTTCCGCGACCTGGGGATTGCATTTGCCGCTGCATTAATAGGCATTTACATCCTGATGGTTCTTCAGACCAACTCATTTTTAATGCCTGTTTTGATAATGATGGCAATTCCGCTTACACTTATCGGCATTATGCCGGGATTCTGGCTGTTGAATATAGTTTCCGGGGGCATTGTGGGAGGATATGACAACCTGGTTTTTTTCACCGCCACCAGCATGATAGGCATGATAGCCCTGGGAGGGATAGTTATACGCAATTCCGTGGTGCTCATAGATTTCATCCAGGATGCCCTGAAAAACAATATGGAGGTAAAGGAGGCCATAGTACAGAGCGGAGCCATCCGCATGCGTCCCATAGTGCTGACCGCCCTTACCACGGGGCTGGGGGCCTGGCCCATCACCCTGGACCCGATTTTCTCGGGCCTTGCCTGGGCGCTGATCTTCGGGCTTTTTGCTTCCACGCTTTTTACCCTGGTGGTGGTGCCGGTGACGTATTACGCCCTGTACGGCATCAAAATGGAGCAAACACAATAGCGCTGAGGGGGCGGATTTAAATCCGCCCCCCTATTTTAAACATTTTAAAAGCGGATTCCGCAGGACTTCAGGCCTGCAACGCCGGTACCCACGTTAAGGGTGTCAGTGATGCCTTCGGCTGCCAGGTTCACCTGGGTTTCATAGGAGCGAACTCCTGTGTTGCAGACCAGAACCAGCTTTTTGTCCCTGGGAACCTCGTTTATCCTGTCTTTTAACTGATCATGGGGGATGCTTTTCCAGATATCAGGATACTTTTCCTCAAACGGCTTTGCATCCGCCTCTGCCCGGCAGTCCAGGAAAAAATACCTGCCGCAGTCGGTGTCGTTCCAGCATTCAAGGAAATCCTGAAAGTGTGCCGGCTGGTATCTGCCCTCCAGGTAATTTTCCGCTGCATTTCCCACGGCGTTTACAATGTCCATGGCTGAGGCAAACGGAGGAGAATAGGCAAGTTCCAGGTTGCTTATATCCTCTACTGCCGGCTGATAGGCAAGCAGTGCAGCAACCGCGTTCACCCTTGCATACATGCCGCTTGCCTCCCCGCCGTAGCCCTGGATACCCAGCACCCGGCGGGTCTTTTTGTCAACCACGAGCTCCAAAAATATGATTTCCTTTTCAGGGTAAAAATGAGCCCTGTCAAACTGCCCCACCTGGATACCTGCCGCGTCATAGCCTTCACGCGCGGCGGTTTCAGGGGTCAGTCCGGCTCCTGCAAGAGCGCCGTCAAAGAGCTTGACCACAAAGCTGCCCACAGCACCCCTGAACCGGGCATCACCGCCCGCCATGTTCGTGCCGATAACCCGTCCCTGGCGGTTTGCAATCGAGCCCAGGGGATAGTATCCCGGTTTGCCGGTAACCAGATTGGTCACCTGAACGCAATCCCCTCCTGCATATATATCCGGATCCGAGGTCTGCATGCGCTCGTTTACAACGATAAAGCCGCCGGGTGCCACTTCCAGGCCCGCCTGCAGCGCGAGGTCGCTGTTGGGCTCAATGCCCACTGCTGATATCACGAGCTGTGCCTCAAGTGTGCGGTTTGACGTTCTAACTCCGCTCACCTTTCCGTCATCTCCCAGGATTTCCTCCACGGATTCGCCCAGGTAGAAGGTCACGCCGTTTTCCTCCATTTTGTGCTGCGCCATCCGAGAAAGATTTTTGCTGACAAACCCGGGCATGATCTGGTCGCAGTATTCAACCACAGAGGTTTCAATCTCCCACATGTCAGAAAGGGCTTCGGCCATTTCCAGTCCTATAAAACCCGCGCCTATTACCACCGCCTTTTCAATCCTGCCTGTTGTAACCTGCTCTTTTATGGACATGGCCGGCTGCAGGCCTGCAACGCTGAAGACGTTTTCAAGGTCAGTGCCGGGTATTGGCAGTTTTTTTGCCCTTGAGCCTGTTGAGAGCATGAGCTTGTCATAGGAAAGATCCTCCTGAGTGCCGTCGGGCTTTTCGATGCGCACGGTCTTGTTCTCCCGGTCAATTGAAAGCGCGCGGGTTCCGGTCATGGCCTCCACGCCCTTGTCTGCCCTGAAAAAATACTCGTCGCGCACCATGTGAAAGCTGGTGGAGCGAAGCTCCTTTTCGTCGCTTACGTCTCCGGACACATAATAGGGTATGCCGCAGCCGCCGTAAGAGATGTATTTATCCTGATCTATCAATACTGCCTGGGCATCCTGGCGCAGGCGCTTGAACCTGCATGCCGCCTTGGATCCTGCTGCAACCGCACCGATTACCACCGCTTTGTCCGTCATATGTACCCCCTTGTTGTGCTTGATTCAGTTGTTCCGTGAAGCCGGAATTGAGCATAAGATTGAAAATCCATACTATAGGAAACTTATTGAACCTGTTGCAAGGGGATTTTATCTGCAGTATCAGGATCAGGGGCGGCAGGGCATTTTCGGGGTGAAAATATATTACTCGTATCTTACCCAGGAAAGGATGAGATCCCGCTGCTGCCTGCTCTGGGGAGATTCCATGAACGCGTTGTCAGTGTGGATCCGCATCTGGGCAATTGCATCAAGAAGGGAAAAATCCGCCGGATGGCCGTGCCTGACAAGCCACGCACCTACCACTGTCCCTGTTCTTCCGATTCCGGCCCAGCAGTGAACATACACCGGCCTGTCTGCATCAAGGCTCTCGTCGATCATGTCAAGTATCCGGACCATTGTCTCCCTGACAGGGGCTTCAAAGTCGAGCACCGGCAGGGATATGTATTCAGCCCTTACGTCCATGCCCCGTGCAACCTCTTTTACCAGTTCTGAATAAGAGGGATGCGATGTACCAAGCCGGAGTATCTCATCGGGCTCAGTCAGATCGATGATCCTGCGTATTCCCAGGGAAAACATGTAATGCAGCCGTTTTCGGGACAGATCCGGGTTAAAGGAAAGCGGGTATTCGCCTGCCAGGAGCCTGCCGTGGCTGACCCAGTAGGAGTTTTTAAAAGGTATCTCGCGGTCTTTGGAATCAAGAGTCATGTTGCGTGCCTTCTCGGATCGCCCTCGGATTTCTTTTCTGCAAGACGCGCCTCCCTGCGGGCACTGGCTTCCCTGTGGCGCCTTTGTTCCTCCTCGGTCTCAGGAATTCCTTTTGGTATCCTGCGGGGTTTCATCTGCTCATCCAGTGCCACGTAGGTTAGATAGGCTGACGCGATATGCCGCCGCCTGCCGCTCATAAGGTTTTCCCCCTCCACGCGGACCCCGATTTCCATGGAGGTTCTGCCGGTCAGGTTGAGACTGGCAAAAAGAATAAGCAAATCCCCTACAAAAGCGGGATAGTGAAAATCCAGCCTGTCCACCGAGGCCGTGACAGCGTTGCACCTGGAATGGCGAATCGATACAACGCCTGCCGCGTTGTCAATAAGTTTCATGATCGTGCCTCCGTGAACATTGCCTGCAGGGTTGGCATCCGCCGGCTCCATCACCTGGGAGACAATTACGCGGCTGTCTTTGACGGGTTTGCCTGACTCATAGTTTTCCCGGCACTTGTTTTCAGCGCTCATGGCGTAAAAACCTCTTTATGATAAAAGCAGTTTCACCGGGTTTTTCCATGGGAATAAGGTGGCCGGCATCTGCCACCACCTGATGCCTGCCCCGGGCAAACAGGCCGGCTGGCTTTTTGAAATCAATAAATCCCCTGTTTTCCGTGTTCTCGCCTTCCAGCACCAGTACGGGGCATGAAATCTTTGGTATCACCTGCCAGGGATTATAGTGCATGCTGCCCATAAACAGCGAGGCCTCCTGCCTTGGATGGCAGTCCAGGCAGAGCCCGCCCTGTTCCGAGTCCACCATTCCGTATTGGATGTAGAGTTCGAGCACTTCTTTGTCCCATCTTTGAAACAGCGGCTTTGATTCAAGGTATTGCATGGCTTCTTCGCGGGTTTTCCAGTGATTTCTGCGCCTGATGGATTTTGACGCCAGGGGATGATCATCCACGCCTATTTTGACATTGTAGAAGGATTCCGGAAGGATGATGGGCTCTATTAAAACCATGCCCTCCATCTCCATGCCCAGTGCGCCGGCTGCAATAACTGCCACGGCGCCTCCCATGGAATGCCCTGCCACGTAAGGCCTGGCAATACCAAGCCGCCTGCAGAAAGCAACCAGGTCCTCTGCAATCTGTTTCCAGCTGAGCCCGCCTTTTTCCGGATCGGAATCCCTGGGGGCGCAGAAATAAGGGGCTATCACGCGAAAGGAGCCGAAAAGCTCTTTGGCAACCGGATGCCAGAGGCGGGGCATGAATCCGGTTGCATGAAGGAGCAAAAGCGGGGGGCCTCCGCACTCGTAATCGAGATAGTCAATAACCGCATCCCCGATATCCAAGGTTCGCTCTACAGGTTCAATATCGCTCATTTTTCCTAATGCAGGAGTCAGGGTTTATTTAAAAGCCCGGGGTTCACCGATTTATTTCATCTTCTCGGGAGGCCGGCGTTCAGGGACCACAACGTGGGGGATACTGCCCTCGTTCCATTGCCTGGATACGTATAGATGGCAGTAGCAGCTGCCGTATTCTTTGACATCCGGCTCCCTGTAGTCGCACGGGCAGATTATGTCCTTGTCGTTTTCCCTGTCTCCCGAAGCCAGCCTGCACGGACAGCTCATGTATCCGTAACGCTCCTTGTTTTCAAGAAGTCCGTTTAACAGTTCAAAAACAAGATCCCTGTCCCTGTTGAAATAATAGCCCTTGGGCTCCTGGACGCTTTTTAACTTTTCATAGAGTTCTTCAACATTCATGAAATACCCAGCGCCTCCTTTATCTCGTCTTCCTTGTATCCCACGACAACCTTTTCGCCGATCCTTATGGTGGGAAACGAACACCTGGGATTCAGCTCCCTGACTTCATCGAGGATGGCCTGTCGCTGTTCTCCGTCCAGCTTGTCGACTTCCACGGAATCATATTCCACGTCACAGCTGTCGAGAAACTTTTTTGCATTTTTGCAATGACCGCACGTACTAAGTGCATATACCTTGACATCGGGTTCATCGGCCATCTTTATTTCTCCTTGTATTTCCCTGTTTGCATTATCAATCAAACCTTACTGCAATTTCATCAAAAGACTTTCGCCATTTCGGCGGCAGCAGGGTCTTATCAGACCGGAAGTATCCCATTGATATCAGAAGGGGAATCCAGTATTTTTCAGGAATATTGAACTCCTTTCTCGCTCCTTCTGGATCAAACCCGTCCATGGGATGGGTATCTATTCCCAGATCCTTTGCAGCCAGCATAAGATTCATGGCGAAAAATCCGGCATTCTTGCACGCAAAGGCTGTCTGCCGCTGAGTGCTTGAACCGTAGAGGTTTTTGCACGCATTTAAAAACCAGTCGCGCCGATCCTCGGTAAGCATACCTATTTTTACCAGTGAGTCAAAATTTTTTTCCACTACCGGATGACCGCCCTGCCAGCCTTCCATGTCGGCAAGCACTATAAGGGTTACCGGAGCCTCGCTTACCTTGGGCTGATCCCAGGCGTGTTTCTGGAGCCGCAGCTTTTCCTCCCTGTCTCTTAATACAACCACATTCCACGGCTGCAGGTTGAAACTGGAGGGAGCTTTTGCAGCAGTTTCGACAATCCCTTTAATGGTTTCATCCGAAACATCTCTTTCAGGGTCGAAAAAATTCACGGCACGCCTGTTTTCAACAACTTCCCTGAATTCCATAATCTTTTCCCTCCCCGCATTACTATCAAAATGTCCGTAAATAAATGACCAGTATTTGCAAAACTAACACTGAATATGCACAATGCAAAACCTCATTGCCTGTTACCGCCAATTGCCGGTAACAGGCCAGGGAAGCGAATTCGTCCTCCAAAAATCAACCCTTTGCCCTGGCTTTGCCCAAAAATGCGGCAGCCTTTGCATTGCCTCAAAAGCTGCCGCATCCATAAGGCTGAAAAACAATTGTACCCGGAAGCGTGTTTAGCCGGGTACGGAAACAGGACTCGCCTTGCCTATATATTGCATTGTGTCTTCATACCTTGAGCGCACGTCCTCTTTTGTGCTTTCGATTTCCTTTTTCTGGGGGCTCCATTCAGACGGGCACTCAGTTCTCAGAGTCTCGATCTTGTCTTCCAGATCGGAGACCAGAATTTTCATGTCGTTGAAACGCTCCCACACCTTGCCCTTGTCTTCCGTACCGAGATTGTCAGCCTTGACTGCTATATCAAACAATCTTGCCTTCCATGCGGTTAATTCAGACTGCATGCTGCTGCAAAAATCCTTTACATCCATGATTCTTTCCCTCCTTGTTTGTTTTTTTGGTTACGGAATGCCGGTGACTTACCTCATCTGCTTGCATTCCTGGTCCCATTCAGGACACGCATCCTTCATGGCTACTTCATATTTTTCCATGCACTGGGCGCACTCCAGTTCCGCGTTGGGAACGTCGCCGAAGCGCTCCTGTATCTCCTCGTGGCTCAGGTGCATGACAGCACTGCACCCGCACTGAGGGCATTTTGCTTTCAAACGGTAGCTGCGCGCCATAAATCACTCCTCCATTTTACTGTTTATATTTTGAAAATACCCCAGGGCCTCTATAAGGTGGGGCGCACTCTGCGGGTGTCTCTTTATTCGTTCTGCTGCAGCTGAAAAGCTCCGGGCCGCTGCATCGGAAAAAAGCCTGTCTCCTGTGATCCGAAAAAGGCGTATGCAATTCATGGCTGCAGCAGAAGCCCCGGAAGGCTGAACCCCGTCCGTAAAATCCTTTGCCCTTATTACAAGATTCGGGTCATGGCCGGATGCGGTCATGAAAAAACCGCCGTTTTCGGGATCATGAAAACCATCCAGCATCCGGCGGCCCAGGTCTTTAGCCTGTGCCAGGTATTTTCCATCACCGACTGCTTCATGCATGTCGAGCAGAGCCCGGACAAAAAAGGCATAATCGCCTGCAAGCCCGGCAACGGCAGAATCTCCGTCCCGCCACCTGCGGAACAGGGTCCCGTCTTCATTGATCAGTTCCAAATTGATGAAATCAATCGCCCGTCTGCCAGCGCTTATATATTCTTCATCCCCCAGGATCCGGCCGGCTTTTGCCAGCGCGGATATCATAAGCGCATTCCACTCCGTGAGTATCTTGTCGTCCACATGCGGCGCAGGACGCCTGTTTCTGGCTTCCAGCAGCTTACTGAGGGCGGAGTCGAGAATCTGTTGTATTTCGCCGGGGCTTCGGCCGAAATGCCCGGCTGTCTGTTGAATGCTGCCGGTTTCATGCAGAATGTTTTTGTCCTCAAACTCGCCGAAAGGATCGGTTTCAGCGTTTCCTTTAGGCCTGACATCATAGTGATATGAAAAAATCGCCGCTGAATCCTCGTCAAGAAGGAAATCAATTTCCTGTTTGCGCCATACGTAAAATGCCCCTTCAACCTTGCGGCCCCCGGCCTGGCTTTCACCCGTACCGGAAAGATCAGACTCAGGGCTGTCTGCATCCTGCGCGGAGTAAAACCCTCCGCCGGGATGGGTCATTTCCCTGAATATGTAATCCAGACTGTTTCTCGCGGTCCGTGCAAAAGACTCCTCTCCCGTGATACTGTAGGCACTCAGATAAAGGCTTATGAGTTGTGCGTTGTCGTAGAGCATTTTTTCAAAATGAGGTACGTGCCAGCGTTCATCGGTGGAGTACCTGTGAAAACCTCCTCCCACGTGGTCGTATATTCCGCCTTTTTCCATCCGTCTCATTGTATGAACTGCCATTTCAAGGGCTTTTTTCCCCGTATCATCACCTCCGCGATAATTGTGGTAAAAAAGCAGAAAATCCAGTAGCGGGGGCATGGGAAATTTCGGCGCCCTGCTGAAACCCCCG
>JBKHES010000056.1:0-13349 GCA_046540695.1 Desulfobacterales bacterium | reverse complement strand
GAAATTATCTCGGCCCGCTTATTGCCACTATTTAGTTTTCAGAGATCAAAGGCGCTTTTTGTATCGTCTTTCTAAGACGGAAAACAAAACCCGCGCCTTTTCAAACCTGTGCCCGCCTGCCGGCGGAAACAATTTTTATATATATAATTTCCCGCCCGGCCTGTCAACAACAAATTTGACTTTAATTGAATTTTTTAAAAGAACATCAGGCAGAGCCGCTGCCGCCACCGAGGCTGAAAAACAGCGGCTTCGATGAGATGGATTCATGCTTTCTACATCTCGTGCCCGCCTTTGTCAACCATAAATTTGACAAGCCTGTAAAAAGTCTTTTTTACAGGCAGTGTTAAGTTTTAAGTGATTAAGTGTTAAGTAAAATCAATAGGTTATTTTTTATTGTTTAGCGATTACAACAGTTTTGCGACTTTTTACAGTGCCATCAACCTTGAGCCTTGCACCTTGCACCTTGAACGATGTTAGAAGCCTGATTTTAGATGGTACGGTGCCATCAAGCCCCTGCTGCGTAAAACGCCCGGATCTGCTCCACCACGTATTCCTGCTGGTCCCGGCTCATCTCAGGGTAAACCGGCAGAGCCAGGGTGCAGTCTGCCGCCGTCTCCGAGGCGGGCATCAGTCCCCTGCCGTATCTCAGGTATTCAAAGCACTGCTGCAGGTGCAGCGGCACCGGGTAATAAATCTCGTTTCCCACTCCCGCGTCTGAAAGAAACCTGCTCAGCTCGTCCCTGCCCTCTGCAGCAGAGATCACAAACTGGTTGTAAATGTGCCTGTCATGGATTTCCGCGGGGCACGCAACTTTTTCCGAAAGCCCTGCATCATCTATCATCTTCCTGTAGCGCGCGGCGTTTTCCTGCCTGGCTGCGGTCCACTGATCCAGACGGGCAAGCTTTACTGAAACAATTGCCGCCTGAAGGGCGTCAAGGCGGAAGTTGCCTCCTATATACTTATGATAATACTTGGGGTGCCCTCCGTGGACGCGCAGGATCTTTAACATCTCGTAATTTTCGGGCGAGTTGGTGGTCACAATTCCACCGTCTCCGAATCCGCCCAGATTCTTGGAGGGGAAAAACGAAAAACACCCGTAGTCTCCCATCGAGCCTGCACGCCGCCCCTTGTATTCCGCGCCTATGGCCTGTGCCGCATCCTCGATCACCAGCCAGCCGTTTTCCCCGGCAATCCGGTTAATCGGATCCATGTCAGCACACTGGCCGTATAGATGCACAGGCATTACCGCCCTTACCGTACTGAGCTCATTTTTGTCCATGTCACGGAGCGCGGCTTCTATCTGCTCCGGGGAAATATTGTATGTTTCAGGATCTATGTCAGCAAACACGGGGACCGCGCCCACACGTGCAATGGACCCGGCGGTGGCGAAAAACGTGTAAGGCGTTGTTATCACCCGGTCACCCGCGCCTATTCCCGCTGCCATAAGGGAAAGCAGGAGGGCGTCAGTGCCCGACGATACTCCCACGGCATACTTAGTGCCGCAGTAGGCGGCAATTTCATCTTCAAGACGCTCAACATAGGGGCCGAGGATAAAATGCTGGGATTCATAGATTTTTTCAGTCACCGCCATGCACTCGTCTTTGATGGACTGATACTGAGCCTTAAGGTCAAGTAAAGGAACCTGCATTTTTGACAATCCTTGTTTTTCGATTTCTTCAGGATGGAGACAAATTTGAAGCAGCCATGGCTGCTTGATAACATAAATCCGAATATCTAAGCACGAAATTCGAAACAATATCGAATTAGAAAAATCCGAATGACCAAAACAGGTTTTCCCTGATCTTTTAGCTTAGGTCACTTGATTTTCGGATTTGTTTATCCCTTAGGGGTGCTTGGCGCGAATATCGGATTTGTTTTCATTGAGCTGTTTTCACCCGGGTTCCCGCGCCGTTTGTCTTCCTGCCGTTTTTTTTCCCGGGGCTGGCCTTTTTGCCTTTCTTCCCGTTCCTGCCGTTTTTGTCGTTTTTTCCGTTTCCGTTTCCGTTTCCCGCCTGCTGGGAGTTGTTTACCGTGGCGCATATGGTATATACAGCGTCATAGCCCAGAAGGGAATTGACCTCCTGGCGAAGGTCCACGCCTGCCTTGAGCTTCATTTCCTCGGGCAGCGAAATAACGGTTTCAGTCTTTGCAGGTATGCATACATGGAGAAACCCCCTGCAGGGCCCCGGATATTTCTGCAGCACGCCGAGAAGGTCCCCGAGGGTTTCTTCCTGAACGCTTTCGGTGTCCACGCGTATATGAAGGCTTGCCGCCCACTTGGTTTCCGCCTCGTCTATGCGCACCACGCTGTCTGCAAGTATTTTTGCGGAATTTTCGTTTTTCTGTACCTGGCCCTGGACAAAAACAGGCGTGTCAATCGCCAGAAGATCCTGCACCGTTGCATAAAGCTTGGGAAAAACAGTTACCTCCACTGCTCCGTGGATGTCTTCTATATCCACGAACGCCATGGGATCGCCCTTTTTCGTCATGATCGTCTTGATGTTTTTTATAATGCCGCCGATTCTCACGATATCCTGGTCAGACGTCCGGTCTTCTTTTATGGAAAGGGCGTCCACGTTTGCGTACTTTTCCATGAGATCGCGGTACTCGTCCAGGGGATGCCCGGTAATGTAGAAGCCTATTGCCTCTTTTTCCAGTTCCAGCAGGTGCTTTTCGTCCCATTCCGGGATGTCTTCCACCGACGGGGCGTTTACAGCATCGGCCTCATTGCTGGCCCCGCCGAAAAGCGACATCTGCGGATCATTTTTTTCCTTCTGCACGCGCTGGCCGTAATCGATTGCGTCTTCAGCCGAAGCCATAAGGGCCGCCCTGCTGTATCCCATTGAATCAAACGCCCCGCACTGTATCAGGCTTTCAAGCACACGCTTGTTTACCCTGCGCAGATCCACGCGCCTGCAGAAATCAAAAATCGAGGCAAACCTTTCCTGGCTCCTGATTTCAAGGATCGAGTCAATTGCGGACTCGCCCACGTTTTTCACGGCAGCCAGGCCGAAACGGATCTTGCCGTCAACAACAGTAAAGCCCTTGTCGCTTTCATTGATATCAGGCGGCAGAATGGCGATGTTCATGTTTCGGCACTCTGCAATGTACTTGGCCACGTTGTCAGAGGAGTTCATCTCAGAGGTGAGAACAGCCGCCATGAACTCTTCCGGGAAATGCGCCTTTAAATAGGCCGTCTGGAATGCGATCATTGCATAGGCCGCGCTGTGGGACTTGTTGAAACCGTAGCCGGCAAAGGTCTCGATTAGTTCGAAGAGTTCTTCGGCCTTCTGCTCGTCAATGCCGTTTTCAACAGCGCCCTTTATGAACCTGTCCCTGTGCTCGGCCATTACCTCGGGGATCTTTTTTCCCATGGCCTTTCTAAGGCTGTCTGCTTCGGCCATGGAGTAATTGGCTACATCTCCGGCGATCTTCATTACCTGTTCCTGGTATAAAATCACGCCGTAGGTCACGTTCAGGATCGGCTCCAGCTCGGGTATGAGGTATTCAACAGCCTTTCTGCCGTGCTTTCTCTCCACGTAGTCGTCATGCATGCCGCTGCCCATGGGGCCGGGCCGGTACAGCGCCACAAGCGCGGTAACCTCGGCAAAGCTCTCTGGCTTCATCCGGACCAGAAGGTCTCTCATGCCAGAGCTTTCCAGCTGAAACACCCCGGTGGTATTGCCGGCAGACAGGAGCTGATATGTTTTTTCATCTCCCAGATCCAGGTTGCCGAGATCAGGCGGGGTTTTTCCCTGTAATTCGATTATGTTTACCGCGTTTGCCATGATGGTGAGATTGCGCAGGCCCAGAAAATCGAATTTCACAAGGCCTATGGACTCCACCATTTTCATGTCGAACTGGGTGAGCACTTCCCCGCGTTTTCCTTTATACAGGGGCAGATACTCCACCAGGGGCTTGTCTCCTATGACCACGCCTGCAGCATGTGTGGATGCGTGACGGTTCAGGCCCTCCAGCGAGCGCGAAATTTTGATCAATTCTCCTATGGCGGGATCCGAGCCGGCCCTTTCTTCAAGCCCGGGCTCCATTTCCATGGCTTTTTCCAGAGACATGCCCGGGGTTTCCGGAACCATCTTGGCTATCTCGTCGACCTCGCGCAAAGAGATATTCAAAGCCCTGCCAACGTCGCGGATTACCGCCCGGGCCTTCATTTTTCCGTATGTGATGATCTGGGCCACGTAATCAGGGCCGCCGTAGCGGTCAACCACGTAATGGAAAACCTCGTCTCTTCCGTATATGCAGAAATCCACGTCAATATCAGGCATGCTAAGACGCGCGGGGTTTAAAAACCGCTCGAATATAAGACCGTTTTCAATCGGATCAATATCAGTGATGCCCAGGGCGTAGGCCACCAGGCTGCCGGCAGCAGAACCCCTGCCCGGGCCCACCGGAATCTTTCGGTTTTTTGCGTACTCTATGAAATCGGCCACTATTAAAAAGTAGCCCGGAAAACCCATGGAATTGATCACCTCGATTTCGTAATCAATCCTTTGACTGTAAACTGACTCGTCCACGCCGGGGTTTTTTTGGCGAATCCTTTCCATGCGCTCTGCAAACCCGGCACGGGTCTTTTCTTCAAACAGATCTGATTCCGAGCGCTCGTCCTGCTGGTTAAACCTGGGGAAATGAAGGGTGTTGAAATCGAACTCCACATGACAGCGCTCGGCGATTTTTCCCGTGTTTGCAATGGCTTCCGGACAATGCGGAAACGCGGCCTCCATGTCCAGGGCTGACTTGAAATACAGTTCCCCGTCACCGAACTGCATGCGGTCTTCATCCTGCATTGTCTTTCCGGTCTGGATGCACAGCAGAACCTCGTGAGCCCGCTCGTCACCGGCATCCAGGTAATGGCAGTCGTTGGTTGCGGCCACTGGTATGGAAAGGCGCTGCCCCATGTCTATGAGGGCGCGGTTGACTTTCTCCTGCTCCTCCATGCCGTTTTGCTGGATTTCGAGAAAAAAATTGTCCTCGCCGAAAAGACCGGAGTAAAACCGTGCCGTTTCCTCTGCCTGCTCCAGCCTGCCTTCGAGTATACGCATGGGAATCTCGCCCTTGATGCAGGCAGACATCCCGATCAGGCCCCCGGCATGGGCCTTGAGCAATTCCTTGTCAATACGGGGCTTGTGATAAAAACCCTCGACGCTGGCAACCGTGGCAAGCCGGCACAGGTTCTTGTAGCCGGTCTGGTTTTGCGCGAGCAAAAGCAGATGGCTCATTTCCCGGTGGTCAGAAGGGGTCTTGTCATGCAGGGTACGGGGGGCAACGTAGCATTCGCAGCCGATGATGGGCTTGATGCCGGCCTTGACCGCCTGCTTGTAGAAATCAACCACCCCGAACATTGTGCCGTGGTCTGTAATGGCGGCTGCAGTCATTTCATACTGCTTTGCCCGCTCAAGCAGGTCCCCGATCCGAATCGCCCCGTCCAGGAGGCTGTATTCGGTATGTACGTGGAGGTGGACAAAACCGGAGGGGTTGGTAGTCATAGGAACCTCAAACAATAAATTCGAATATCGAAATTCGAAATCCGAAACAAATCCGAATATCGAATTTCAAAATTATCAAAACCGCGGCCGTATCACAATCATTGCGATTTTCGGTAAATGGCGCCAAAGATGTTTGTTAATTCAGCGGCTTCCTGCAGAAGCGAGAGGCGAATCTTATCATTTCCGGGTCCATTGGTTTCAACAAGCTTCAACCAGTAAGCAGTTTCCTTGGCCTCTTTACGGCAGATCTTGATCCGGTTCAGAAAATCTTTTTTACTTAAAGCTTCATTGGCTTCAATATAATTTGCTCCAATGGATCCGGAAGATCGGACCAGTTGCTTCATGTCTTCTATCGTAAGCTCTGTTTTAGGCAAAGGCTTAACAAAAGACCGTACATTTCTGGCAAATTCAAGCGTTCTTTCCTCGAGATCATAATTTGCCGTTTTTGCCTTTTCGTTCATTTATCCGGACTTGTTTATCCCCCTGGGATGCCTCGCGTGAATTTCGTTATTAAGATTTCGAATTTGTTCCGAATTTGTTTCGAGTTTCGATATTCGGATTTCGGATTTATAACTTCTCAGAACTCCAAAGACATTGCACCCCGAAAAAATTTAGTCGAGGCTGTAGTTGGGTGCTTCCTTGGTAATAATTACATCATGCGCATGGCTTTCGCGCAGTCCCGCGGGGCTTATCTTTATAAAACGTGCTTTTTCGCGCAGCTCCTCGATTGAGTTGCTGCCGACATAGCCCATGCCTGACTTTAATCCGCCCACCAGTTGATAAACGTTTTCCCCTATGGTGCCCCGGTAAGGAACACGGCCCACTATGCCTTCGGGCACCAGCTTGTCAGCCTCAACTTCTTCGCCCTGGTGATAGCGGTCCCTGCTTCCCTCCTGCATTGCCTCCAGAGACCCCATTCCCCGGTATGCCTTGTAGCTTCTTCCCTGGAAAATGATTTTTTCACCCGGGCTTTCCTCTGTTCCTGCAAACAGGCCGCCTATCATCACCGAATGAGCCCCAGCGCCCAGCGCCTTGGTGAGATCTCCCGAATACTTGATTCCCCCGTCCGCTATTATGGGCACACCCGTCTTGTCAGACACGGGCCTGCAGTTCATGATGGCTGTGAGCTGGGGCACTCCTATGCCTGCCACTATCCTGGTGGTGCAGATGGAGCCGGGCCCGATGCCTATTTTCACCGCATCCACACCTGCCTCGACCAGGGCTTCGGCCCCCTCGGGGGTGCCCACGTTTCCGGCTATAATGTCAACCCCGGAAAACATCTTTTTCAGCTTTTTCACTGCATCTATTACATTAGAGGAAAATCCGTGAGAGGTGTCCACCAGCAGTATGTCGACATCTGCCTGCACCAGTCCTTCAGCGCGTGCTTCCATGTCAGTTCCTACACCTATCGCGCCCCCCACGCGGAGCCGGCCCAGGCTGTCCTTGCATGCGTCAGGGTATTTTTTGAGCTTTTCTATATCCTTTATGGTGATCATCCCGGTGAGCTTGCCCTCGGAGTTTACCACCAGAAGCTTTTCAATGCGGTGCTCATGCAGAAGCTTCTTTGACTCTTTCAGGCCTATGCCTTCGGCCACGGTGACCAGGTTCTCCTTTGTCATCACCTCCTCGACACGCCTTTCCATGTCGGTTTCAAATCGCAGGTCCCTGTTTGTGACTATCCCCACAAGCCTGTCGCCCCTGGTGACCGGCACTCCAGATATGCGGTACTGCTGCATGAGTTTTAGAACCTTGCGTATTGGAACCTCCGGCTCTGTGGTCACCGGATCCACTATCATGCCGCTTTCAGATTTTTTCACGTGCCGTACTTCCCGGCACTGACGCTCTATGCTCATGTTGCGGTGAATAAAACCTACTCCCCCGGCCCTGGCCATGCTGATGGCGGTCCGGCCCTCAGTCACCGTGTCCATGGCTGCGCTGACTATCGGGATATTAATGTCTATATTCCTGGTCAACCGGGTGGAGGTGCTCACGGCATTGGGCACCACGTCCGAATAACCCGGCAGCAGCAATACGTCGTCAAATGAATAGGCTTCCTGAAGTAATTGATTCTCCATTACCACCCTCCGGCAAAATTATATTATTTTATTCAGGAAAATACAGGATCCGTAATTTAACAATGACGGAATCTTAAAAAATAAGTTTTCAAAAGACGCCATCAACAGTCAAAAAAAATCATATTTTGTTTGGCAGAATTAAATGTTTAAAATATAAAGTCAATGGCAGTTTCTCATCAACTCAAAACATAAAAAAAAGAAAGCCTGAAACGCTTATGATGGTCCGCATAAACCCTGAAAATCCGCAGCCAAGACTGATCTCCAGGGCTGTCTCAGTATTAAATGACGGCGGAATAATCGCCTATCCCACCGACACCTACTATGGAATAGGCTGCGATCTTATGAACAAGAAAGCCATCGAAAGCATATACCGGCTCAAAAAACGCGACCGCCGCGAGCCGTTTACCTTTATCTGCTCTGATTTGAAAAACATCAGCGATTACGCCAAGGTCACAAACTACGCGTATAAGACCATGAAGCGCCTGCTTCCCGGACCATACACGTTTATACTGGAGGGTTCGCGCCAGGTGCCCAAGATCATGCTTGCAAAAAGAAAAACCGTGGGCATAAGGGTGCCGGAACACAATATCTGCATCGAACTTGTAAAAAACCTGGGCCATCCCGTGATTTCGACCACGGCGGCAACACCCGAAGGCGAGATATTCAACGACCCTTCATTTATAGAGGAATATTTTAAAAACAGCCTGGATCTTGTCATTGACGGCGGCCCTGTACCGGCGGAGCCGTCAAGCGTAATTTCGCTTATCGGCGACGAGCCCGAGATCTTAAGAGAGGGCCTCGGGGATCTTAACATTATATAGCCGGGCAATTAACAAATGGTTACCGCCTTGTGCCTGGGTCGTACATGTAGCCGCCTGAAATCTGTTCCGTTTCTGCTTCAGCAAGCCACTGACGAACCTGGGCGGCTGTTGTCTCCAGCAGGTATTTTATAAACGAGGTCTCTTTTTCAGGCAGGCGCACTGTTTCGGGCCGGCCCTTTATTCCGCCTTTTTCCGCAGCCCAGTCCACGGCGTCCTCCTGATTTCCAAGGCGGTCCACAAGGCCGAGATCGTGTGCGGTCTTGCCCGTAAATATCCTGCCGTCCGCTATCTTTGCCACCTCTTTTCTGTCCATTTCCCTGCCTTCAGCCACGTCATCAACAAACTGGCTGTGGACTCCGTCCACAAAGTCCTGGAGAAGCTTTTTTTCATCCTTGTCCATCTCCCTCAGCGGCGAGCCGACGTCCTTGTATTCGCCGCTCTTGATAACAACGGGATAAACCCCGACTTTCTCCAACAGCTCCCGGAAATTGGCGTATTCCATGATCACGCCGATGCTTCCGGTTATTGTGCCGGGGTTTGACATTATGCCGTCTGCCGAAGACGCTATATAATATCCGCCTGAGGCGGAAATGGTACCCATGGATGCTATTACAGGCTTTTTATCGGCTGTTTTCCTGATTTCCCTGTAGATTTCCTGCGACGGTCCCACTGCCCCGCCGGGGGAATCAATTCTCACCACTATGGCCTTTATGCCGCCTGCCCTTCGGAACCTTTTCAGGCTGTCAATCACGGGTTCAGGGTTAAGCACGGCGCCGCTTACCTCCACGATCCCGACTTTTTCCCCGAACCCGCTTTCAGCCTTGTCGCCTGAAAAAAATGAAAGAACCGATACCACAACAATTGACCCGGCGATGATACCTGTCATCATCAGAAGAAAAAACAAATACGGATGTCTTCTGGAAAACATGCTGCCAGCCTTTTTGTGAAATTGAACTAAAAAACCGGCGGATCTAAACACCGGTGCAGGCATGCTGGTATTGCATGCCTGCCCCCTGTGTCATGTTTACGATCATGCCGCCGGTCGATTTTTAAAGACGGAATTTAGTGGAGATCTTCCTCTCCGTCCTGGTCTTCTGTCGGACCCTGCTCCCGGATTACGGCTTCCTCTCCGCTTTCATCCTGTTGTACCGCAGCTGCCGCGGCCTGCAGTGCCTCAGGGGATTGTTTATCAGATGCGCGGGTATCCCCGTCTAACTTTTCACGCAGGTTTTCCTTGAGCAGTTCGCCAAAGCTCGAAGGTGCGGCTTTTGAATTGTTGACGTATTCATGGAGTATCTCCTGCTCGTCGTCTACTTCCAGCCGCTTGATTGAAAGACCTATCCTGCGCTCCTCAGTGTTGATATTTATTATCCGGGCGGTGAGCTGATCGCCTATGCTATACATCCCGACCGGGGTTTTGATCTTTTCCTTGCTGATCTCGGAGACATGTACCAGCCCCTCGATTCCCTCTTCGAGCTCCACGAATATGCCGAAGTCGGTTACGTTCGTGACCGTGCCGTTTATATCCGTGCCCACGGGGTAGCGCTCGCCCACTGTTTTCCAGGGATCGTCGTGGAGCTGCTTGATGCCGAGGGAGAATCGCTCGTTGCTCTTGTCAATGTCTAACACCTTTGCCTGGACCGTGTCTCCCTTCTTGTAAATATCAGAAGGATGCTTTATGCGCCGTGTCCAGGAAATGTCTGATATGTGAACCAGGCCGTCAATGTCGTCGTCTATTCCTATGAAAACGCCGAACTCGGTGATGTTTTTGATCTTGCCCTCTATCACGGAGCCCACCGGGAATTTTTCGCTTATAACATCCCAGGGATTGGGCATTGTCTGTTTCATACCAAGGGAAATCCTGCGGCTTTCAGGCTTGATGTCGAGCACAACAGCGTCAACCTCGTCGCCCACCGAGACCACCCTGGAAGGATGCCTGATCTTTCTGGTCCACGACATTTCAGAAACATGAATCAGGCCCTCTATGCCTTCTTCCACCTCCACGAATGCGCCGTAGTCCGTAAGACTGACCACGCGGCCCTTAATATGGGTACCCACCTGGTATTTTTCCTCTGCAAAGGTCCAGGGATCCGGTACCAGCTGCTTCATTCCAAGTGATACCCGCTCGTTTTCCCGGTCAAAGGAAAGGATCATTACCTTTATGGTATCTCCTATGGCAAAAAGTTCCGAAGGATGTTTTACACGCCCCCAGGAAATGTCGGTTATATGCAGCAGTCCGTCCACTCCGCCGAGATCCACGAACACGCCGTACTCAGTTATATTTTTGACCGTGCCTTCCATCACCTTGTTTTCTTCTATGGAGGCAAGTGTCTCGGAGCGCTTCGTCTCCCGCTCTGCTTCGAGCAGCACCCTGCGGGAAAGCACGATATTATTTCTCTTGCGGTTGAACTTTAAGACCTTGAACTCGAATGTCTTGCCCACCATTTCGTCAAGATTGCGGATGGGCCGCAGGTCCGCCTGTGAGCCCGGTAAAAAGGCCTGCACCCCTATATCAACAGAAAAACCGCCCTTGACCCGGTTGGTGATCACGCCCTCGATGGTGCTTTCGGCCTCGTAAACATCCTTGATTGCATCCCAGACCTTCACCTTGGCGGCTTTTTCCTTGGACAGAAGCACGCGTTCTTCTTCCTCGTCCCACCACTCGATCATGACCTCGACATCATCGTCGACTGCAGCGTCAACGTTTCCGTCTCCGTCCTTGAACTCGTGGATGGGAATCAGCCCTTCGGACTTGTAGCCGACATCAACCAGGACGTGGTCTTTATCAACGGATATGATCCGCCCGTTGACCACCTCGCCTTCCTCGAAGCGCTTGATGCTTTCCTCGTACATCTCAAGCAGGGCTTCCATGGACTGCTCCGAAGAATCCCCGCCCGCCTCCAGATCCGTGTCGTCCTTCATGCCGGCTGTGTCTTCCATTTCCTTGAAGTCTGTGTTTTCTGTGTTTTCTTGAAAATTTTCCATTTACAGCAATACCCCCTTTGGCCTTTTTATGATACTCCCCTGTAAAGGGGTAGTATAAGTGCGTTTCATTAACAGAGGAAAAACAAAAACACAATAATTAATTTACATTGCTACAGCCCGGCTGCCGCATTGACACTGCCGACCATTTCCCCGACGACCTCCTCAACGGTCTTGCCTGTGGAATCCACGTTTATAGCGTCTTCAGCGGGTTTAAGCGGAGCTGTTTCACGGCCGGAATCGTTTTCATCGCGCTGCTGCATCTCCTGCTCCACCTGCTCAAGGCTCTGGGGGCTTGTCTGTTTGAGTTCCTCAAAGCGTCGCCTGGCCCGCTCCCTGAGATCCGCGGTGAGAAAAAACTTAACATCCGCGTCCGGAAATATCACCGTACCCATGTCCCTGCCCTCGAACACGGCTGCTTTTTGTTTTCCAAGCTCCCGCTGGACGTCCAGCAGGGCCCTGCGGACCGCCGGCTTTGCCGAAGCCGCAGAAGCAAGCATCGTGATCTTCGGGGTGCGTATATAATCGGTTATATCAACGCCTGATGAAAAAAGCCGCGTTCCTTCCTCAGTACGCTCAAAACGCAGATCCAGAACTCCCAGGAGCTCCGAGATTTCATCATCGTCTTCAGGGTCAACCCCTTTTTCAAGGATCTCCCAGGCCACGCCCCTATACAAGGCTCCTGTATCTATATACCTGTAGTGCAGACGCTCTGCAAGCGCCCTGCTCACGGTTGTCTTTCCCGCCCCTGCCGGCCCGTCTATTACAATAAGCAGATCTTTCATGACTGCTGCCTCATCTGCCTTATCACGTCTGTAAAAGCCTCCACGAACTTGAGGTTTTCCTGCCTGGTCCCGGCGTTAATCCTTATATACTCAGGGTAGCCGTAAGAAGCCATGGAGCGCACTATCACCGCCCTGCGAAGCATTTTTTCGAAAAAGGCGTCAGCATCGCATCCCACGTCTATGAGAAAAAAATTGGCCTGTGAAGGAAAATAGTTCACCCCCAGCTTTTCCATCTCTTCATAAAGAAACTCAAGCTCGGTGCGGACAAGTGATAAGGTTTTTTCCAGAAAATCCGGGTCATCCAGGGCAGCCAGCGCCCCTTCCTGGGCAAGCAGGTTGGCATTGAAAGGCTGGCGCACCCTGTGCAGAATACCCGCCAGGTCCTCGTCCATTACCCCGTAGCCAATGCGTATGCCTGCCAGCCCGTATGCCTTGGAAAAGGTACGAAGCACGGCAACCGCCGGCTCGCCCCTGCAGTAAGAAATTCCGTCCAGGCAGTCAGGGTCTGAGGCAAACTCTATATAGGCCTCGTCTATGACAACCGCTACATGTCCGGGCACCCTGCTTATAAAGCTTTTGAATTGCTCTTTTGTAATAATCGTGCCAGTGGGGTTGACAGGGTTATTTAAAAAGATGATGCGGGTTTTTTCCGTTATCTGCCCGGCAATTGCGTCAAGATCTGCAAAAAGTGATTTCAGGGGTACAAAAACAGGTTTTGCACCGGTGGATCGCACCATTATTTCATACATAAGAAAGGACGGAGAGGTCATTATGGCCTCGTCTCCGGCCTGGAGAAGCGCCCTGGTGAGCATGCCTATTATTTCGTCAGACCCGTTGCCCAAAACGATGTTTCCCGGTTTAACCCCCAGGGTTTGTGAAAGCTTTTGCGTCAGGTAATGACCGCTGCCGTCGGGGTATCTGTGCATCCTTTCCATTGCATCCGACATGGCAGCCGCTGCCTTGGGCGACGGGCCCAGGGGATTTTCGTTGGAGGCAAGCTTTACCGAGCCTGAAACACCGTATTCCCGCTCCAGTTCCTCTATGGGCTTGCCCGGCTTGTACGGCTTAATGGATTTGATGTAATCAGGTATCTTAAGTTTCATGGGTATCCCCTTGCTTTCTGCAACAATTGCATATCATTCGCGCGAAACTCCAAATCCGGAATTCAAATTCCTGATGCTC
>JBKHES010000055.1:0-13980 GCA_046540695.1 Desulfobacterales bacterium | reverse complement strand
TGGACAGTTTCAGGAGATTTTTTTCAAGGCTGCAACTGCGCGCAGGAGAGGCAAGCCTGATCCGCGGGGTATGCAGGCATATCGACCGTTATGCCGTCAAATGCTACAGGGACGGAAAATACGGCAGAAAACCAGACCCGGACCCCGGGATGGAATAAGATGATCAATAAGCTTGACATCGGCTCTGTTTGGCATAAAAATAGAGGAATAAAAACAATTTGCCTTTCCCTGCTTTTAACCAGCCTTTATCAGGAGGTGCTTTCATGGACAAGATTCTACGAATCCAGATGGGCCCGCAGCAGGCGCCTGCGGCCAGGACCGAACCCATCGGCGACTACGCGGGTTTCGGCGGCCGCGGCATGACCTCGGCAATCATAGCCGGAGAAGTCCCGCCCCTCTGCCACCCCCTGGGCGAAGACAACAAGCTCGTAATATCCCCGGGTCTGCTGAGCGGGAGTTCAGCAGCCATGTCAGGCAGAATTTCGGTTGGGTGCAAAAGCCCTCTTACCGGAGGCATCAAGGAAGCAAACTCGGGCGGACAGCCGGCCCAGGTCCTTGCAAGGCTGGGGTACGCCGCAATTGTACTTGAGGGCAAGCCCGCAGACGACAAGCTCTACAAGATAGTTGTCAACAAGGACGGCGTTGAGATACTGCCCGCTGACGACCTGAAAATGACCGGGAACTACGATGCTGTGGAGCGCCTCAAGGCAGAATACGGAGATAAGTTCTGCTGTCTTTCCATAGGCCAGGCCGGGGAGATGAAGCTTGGTGCTGCAACCGTGGCATGCACGGACATGGAGCTTCGCCCCTCGAGGCATGCAGGCCGCGGCGGTGTCGGCGCTGTCATGGGAAGCAAGGGCGTCAAGGCCATAGTGCTCGATGATTCGGGCTTGTCCATGAGATCCCCAAAGGACCCGGAAAAGTTCAAGGAAGCAAACAAGACCTTTGTGGGGGGCCTGAAAAACCACGCAGTCACGGGCCAGGGTCTTCCTTCATACGGAACCAACGTTCTTACCAACGTGGTAAACGAGGCAGGTGCTTATCCCACCTACAACTTTAAGACCGGCAGGTTTGCCGGCGCTTCTGCAATAAGCGGAGAGACCCAGGCTGAAACCGAGACTGCAAGGGGCGGCAAGGCAACCCACGGATGCCACAGGGGATGCGTTATCCGGTGTTCAGGCATATGGATGGACAAGGACGGCCATTACTTAACCAAGCAGCCTGAATACGAAACCGTTTGGGCACACGGCGGCAACTGCGGCATAGACGACCTGGACGCGATCGCCATGCTCGACCGCCTGGATGACGACTTCGGCCTGGATACGATTGAAATGGGCGCCACCATTGGAGTTGCAATGGAGGCAGGGCTTGCGGAATTCGGCGATTCAAACAGGGCCATTGAACTTGTAAAGGAAGTGGGCAAGGGCACGCCCCTGGGCCGCATACTGGGAAGCGGCGCCGCAGTTACGGGCAAGGTCTTCGGCGTGGAGCGGGTGCCGGTGGTTAAAAACCAGTCCATGCCTGCATACGACCCCAGATCGGTACAGGGTATGGGCGTTACATACGCCACGTCCACCATGGGAGCGGATCATACTGCAGGATACGCGGTTACCGCAAACCTGCTCGGTGTCGGGGGAAACGTGGACGCCTTAAAGCCGGAGGGACAGATAGAGCTCTCCCGGGACCTTCAGGTGGCAACAGCCGCCATAGATTCAACCGGAATGTGCCTGTTCATTGCCTTTGCAATCCTTGACCAGCAGGAGACTTTCCAGGCAATGCTCGACATGATCAACTCGTTTCACGGGCTTGATTTCACTGCAGACGACGTAACTGACATGGGCAAAAAAATCCTCAAGCTCGAGCGTGATTTCAATGAGCGTGCAGGGTTCGGCCCGAAAGACGACCGGCTGCCCGAATATTTCAGAAAAGAGGCACTTGAGCCCCACAACATCACCTTCCAGGTCAGCGACAATGACCTGGACACCGTTTATAACTTCTGATCCTCCGGATCGAATCATACAAACAGAGGCCGGTCCCTTAAGGGCCGGACCTCTGTTGAATGCGGCTCCCGAATCCTTCATGGCAATAATTCCTTCAGCAGAAGTCAGAATAACAATTCCGTACAAACGGCTCGCCCTTTTACGCCTTCTCACATCTCGGGGCATACGGTTCGAAGTACCTGCGGGCACCTCTGTGAAGGAGCTTTTTCAACAAGTACTGCCTGTAGGCGAAGATTACATAGAAAACAGCATCCAGACCGTTTTCATGGACTGCCGCGCAGTGGACGACATTGAAAACACCCTTGTCCGGGGGCCCTGTACCATCGCTGCTTCAGCTGCCATGCCCGGGGTTTTCGGTGCGGCTTTCAGGAAAAAAGGAATGTACAGCGGGCTTAGATGCGAGTATATGGAAAACCCGGGCCTCCGGGAAACAGAAAACCCTTACGAACCGGCTGTCGTGACCCTGAAGCTTTTCAACAAGGTGGCAGAAGACTTAGGCAAAGCCGTGCTTGCCAAGGGAATTTACATGGACGCACAGGAGTTCTCAAAATTCTGGAAGCAGCAGCAGGGGGTGCTGGAAAAGGAGTGCAGCAGGGCAGTTATTGACGGCAAGCCCGCCGGGCCCGGGCAAATTTCGCAGCTGCTGGAGGGAAAAAACGGGGACATCAGGCTTGAGGTGCTAGCAGACAAGGGCTGACAGGTTTTTTATGCATGATCCTGCGCTTTCTGCTGTTATACTCCGCGGCTCAAGGCTCGCAGGCTACCCTCCGCCGACGGGAGGAAAAAACCCCAGCCGGTCGCCGTGTGCAACCCTGGCGTCAAGGCCCTTGCGCACTCCGTTTACAAACGCGATTTTAACCTCTTTTTCAGGGACATCAAGCTGCTTTAGGATGTCGCTTGCAGTGCTGCCTTCCGGGGCAGACGCCATGACGCGTTTGTCAGCCGCGTCCTGCGGGAGGTATTTTGCCAGAGAGGCATAGAGATAGACTTCAAGTTCCATTGCAATTTTTATATTTTAAGGGTTAAAAAATCGGTACTGAAAGCGAAAATAAAACACTTGAAAACATGATCGCAGGCCTGGCCCGCAAAATCAAGGACCCGGCCCAAAGAAACGTCAGCGTGATCAACGAATCCGAGGCATTGCAGGCAGCCCGCAAATCCGGCTCCACCCTGCGGCAGGCCTATATTGCCTCTCTTGACGCGGGTATATGGCCGTTGCGATATCTGCGCAATGCGCAAAGCCTTTCTGCAGACGAGCAGCTCAGACTCGCCCGGTCCTGCGCCGCAGTCATCGGTGCAGGAGGCCTGGGGGCAAATGTTTTGATGCTGCTTGCCCGCATGGGAATCGGCAGGCTTGTAATAGCAGATCCTGACGTTTTCGAGGAGTCCAACTTAAACCGCCAGCTCACAGCCTCAACCCCAACCATGGGTACTGCCAAAACCGATGCTGCAAAAAACATGCTCATGTCTGTCAATCCTGCTGTGGAAACAACCACCTTCCACGCCGGGCTTACCGGCGAAAATGCAGCAGAGATTCTCAAAGGCGCGGATGTTGCAGTGGACGCCCTTGACAACGTGCCTTCCAGGCTTGCGCTTTCAGATGCCTGCAGGCAGGCCGGCATACCAATGATACACGCTGCGATCGCGGGTTTCGAGGGGCAGGTCATGACCATATTTCCCCATGATCCCGGACTTGAAGTGATTTACGGAAAAAGCGGCCAGACTCCCGGCCCTGAAGCCTCGCCCGAGGCTGTCATGGGTGTGCCGGGTGTCACCCCTGCGATCCTTGCCGGGCTTGAAGTCATGGAGGCTGTCAAGGTACTTCTGGGCCGCGGCAGGGCTCTTAGAAACCGCATGCTTTACGTGGATCTTGAAAATTCAGGCTTCCAGGAATTTTCCTTTGAAAACGGACCTGATCACTGCTGATCCTCAATAAGCTTTTGCACCCTTTTTTCTATCTCGTCGCGCACCCTGCGCATGAAATCAGTATCCTGGCCAGAAGGATCGGGCAGGTCCCAGTCAACATATGAGACTCCCGGGATATAGGGGCACTGTTCGCCGCATCCCATGGTAACTATCATGTCAGGTTTGCTCTCTGCCACGGCGTCCTCTATGGAACGGGGACTGCGATAGCCCATGTCTATGCCCTTTTCAGCCATGACCTCCATCATTACCGGGTTGACAGAATCCGCCGGGGTACTGCCTGCATTAAGCGCCTCTATGCGGTCGCCTGCAAGATAGGCGGCAAACCCGGATGCCATCTGGCTGCGGCAGGCGTTTTCCCTGCAGGCAAACAGTATTTTTTTGCGCGAAAAAAGCGGATCAAGGCGTTTTGCAGCCTCTGCCGCATCTGCTGACACCCCGGGTTGCTTTTCCAGCTCGCCTGCTTCCTCGATTCTGCGGTATGTCAGGGAATCTGTAAATTCCGCGCCCACTGCATCAAAAAAGTAGCGGGCTGTAAGGCTCATTCCGTCAAAAAGGTTTCTGCCCTTTGTGGCGCCCACTGAAAGCATAAATCCACGGCGCCGGGATCGCCCCGGGTCCTGCATGCCGAGCTTGTACTTTCTTGACCAGAGGGTCTGGGTGCGGTCTATCACTGCCTTGATTCGCGCGGGAAAATTATAGAAATAAACCGGCGAGGCAAGCACGACTGCATCAGCTCTTCTGAGAAGAAAATAGATGCGGTTGGACATGTCATCATCTGAAATTGCGCATACACCCTTTTTCTCGCAATAGCCGCACCCGGTGCAGGGCTCAACGTTCACGCGGGCTGCATGGATTTTTTCCGTTACAGCCCCCCTGCCTTCAAGCTCTGCGAGAAAGGCATCGAGCAGAAAATTAGTGTTGCCCTTTAACCTGGGGCTCCCCTGTAGTCCGAGAACATACATCAGCTTTCCCTTCCGGCCTGAAAAATCCTGCCTGCGGCATCCCGGGCCAGCCGCCCGACGGAAATCCGCATGATATGCCAGTTTTCGAAAAAATCGATATCCGCCTTGTCGGAAAACATTTCCTCCAGGGCTCCCACTGCCCGGATGTCTGAGGCATTGCCAGCAGCCCATGCTGCATGACCACGGTGCACGGGATCATTTGAGTAAAAAAAGGGAACAATATCTTGCACAACTGAGCGCACTCGCTGAGGATGCGCCTGGGCCAGCCTGCCCAGCCCCCAGAGCACGCCCCGCTGAAGCCCTTGATGCTCCAGAAAGTTACACCCCGGATTAACAAAGGAGCACAGGATATTTGCGTATTCTGATGCCATGGCAGGACTTGATGCAGTGATTTCGCCCATGGCCTCCGGAGACCCCCAGCCTATGCCTCCTGACTCGTCATTTAACATCCACATCAGCCTACGCATAATCACCCTGGCTGATTCCCGGTCCGAGTCTGCAAGCCCGGCTGCAACCTCTCCGGCAGCAGCCACTGCCCGCCACCGCACAAGTTGATCAGAATCGTAAAAACAGGAGATCAGGGAATTTATGACCTGCCGCGGCCTGTATACTGATATTTCTGAAAGCGCCTGACTCCTGTCATCAGCGGAAAGCAGACGCCTCACCTCTTCCTTTAGAGCCCTGTGACCCGGCAAGCCTAAAACACCACTATCTCGCAGCCCTGATCCCTGAATCCTGCAAAAGACGGATGACCCGACATGTCATCCAGTAATGCCAGGCCCTGTTTTTCAGCTGAATCCGAGGTTCCCATCTGGGTTGAGCAGGCCCTGCAGACACCTGCAACAAGGTTCCTGCTCTTTACCTGGCCCCACATCCTGGAAAACGGGGTGCCCTCGTTTTCCAGGCCGGGAAGGAGCTTTGTGGCCTCGCCCTCCATGATTAAGCGTATGTCATATCCGCGCTCATCCATGTCAAGCGCATTTAAAAGCACATGCGTAAAACACATGGGATCATCCCTGAATACAAACAGTGCTACTTTTTTCTCGCTCATAACCTGTCTCCTGCCTGCCGGTATATTGATCATATCCATCTGATACAGTCTGACGGGCAGTTTTTAATCGCCTCGTCAACGCAGTCCTCAGGATAATCCTCAAGCTGCACCACCCTTACATAGCCGGCATCAGTAATCACAAAGACCCCGGGGCAGATATCCTCGCACACCCCGCATCTTATGCAGTCTGAAAGCTCGACATCGGGTTCTGGCACCTTGCCGGTCATCCTTTTTTTACAGCATTGCCGATTTTCCTGCCGAAATCAACGCACTGTGCCACTGCATCAGCGTCCGGCACGTACTGTATCTTCAGGCCCGGATCAATGATGTCGACTCCCATGGCCTCGAGTTCTTCCCGGATGATCTTGACCGACTCGCCGCTCCATCCGTAGGAGCCAAATGAGGTCCCGATCCTGTTTTTGGGCCGCAGTCCCTTTACATAGGTCAAAAGATCTGCCACAGTGGGAAAGATCATGTTGTTTATGGTCGGAGAGCCTATGACAATGGCCTTTGCATCAAGAAGTTCGGTCATGATATCGCTTCTGTGAGAACTTCTTATATGTATCGGCTTGACAGCCACGCCTGTTTCGGCGATGCCGTCGGCAATGTTTTCAGCCATTATCCTGGTGCTTTTCCACATGGTATCATATGCCACCACTGCCTTGTCCATGGGGATCTGCTTGCTCCAGGTAACATAGGCGTTGATTATTTTGGCAGGATCCTTTCTCCAGATAATACCGTGATCCGGGCATATCATCCTTATATCAAGACCCATCTCGGTTACCTGTTCGGCCAGCTTCAGGATCTTGGGTGCATACAGGAGAAGGATGTTGGCAAAATATTTTTTTGCATGGGGCATGATGGCATGGTCTATCACGTCGTCAAACATTTCGTATCCGGCATAATGCTGGCCGAATGCGTCGCTTGAAAAAAGAATCCCCTCAGTCTTGTCAAATGTGAACATGCTGTCAGGCCAGTGCAGCATCCTGGTTTCGAGAAACACAAGCTGCCGGCTGCCTATGGAAAGCTCTTCCCCGTTTTCAACCGGCCTGTAGTTCAGCTTCTGGGGAAAGTGCTGTGAAAGATTCTTGTGGCCCATCTTGGAGCAAATCACCGGCTTGTCCTCGCCGATATAATGCATAACCCTGGGCAGGGCTCCTGAATGGTCCATCTCGGTGTGGTTGCTTATCACGAAATCAATCTTTTTCGGATCCACCACAGCCTCGATATTTGCAAGCATCTGGTCTGCAAAACTCTTTTCCACCGTATCAATGAGAACTATTTTTTCATCCACTACAAGGTAGGCATTGTAGCTGGTTCCACGGTCAGTGGAATAGCCGTGGAAATCCCGGATATTCCAGTCCTGAACCCCTACCTGGTAAACCCCTTTTGCAATCTCAACAGGTTTCATGACGCCTCACCATCTTGTCCTTACTGTTTTATTGTTATCCCTGCCGCTCAACGCGTTCAAATACCAGAAATATAAATTCGAAACCCGAATATGGAATTCCGTATTCAGGTTTTATGCTCGCGCTTTTCCGGCACCGGGCCGGTTTCAGGCAGCAACCCCCGCAACATGGGGATGCGGACCCGAAACCGGAATTCTCCCGGGTTATCCCTGCTTTTCAAAATCCGACTTGGGTGCGCCGCATACAGGGCACTCCCAGTCATCAGGCAGGGCATCAAAACTTGTGCCGGGTTCGATGCCGTTGTCAGGATCCCCTTGTGCCGGATCATAGACGTAACCGCATATGGTGCATACATACTTGTCCATATAAGTTTCCTCCTTTGCGCTTTACGGGTTAAACATCTGCTGTTTGAATAAAAACAGCACCTTATTATAAATGCCCCGCAGCCGTAGAAATCCCCGTTTTACCGCAGGTGGCATCTCTGGCACTTTGTGGGGCCGGAGGCCCTTGATTCAGTCCGCCGGGCCACATGGCATTTTATGCACTGGCTGTTCATAACCTGCTGCCTTTTAAGCTCGCCGGCCTTCTGCCTGTCCCTTATCGCGTCCTTTTTTTCAGGATACGAATCATGGCAGACTTTGCAGTCTTCCAGGTTTTGCTGATGAAGTTCGTGGGGGAAGGGCACATCGCCCGGAGCGCCTCCCTGCAGTGTGATCATGTCCGCTCCCCTGTCAGAAGCATCATTTTCGGATTCAGACGTTCCCGCAGCCAGTGCTGCTGAGCACACCACGAGCACCATCACGCAAAAGCCTTTTAAGAAGACTCTGTTTTTTCCTCCCATGATTTTTTCTCTCGGGATCAGGGGGCATAGCCCGACCCGGCGGTTATCAGGTTTCCAGCATGGCGGCAAGTTGTTTGCCGTAGTCCTGAGCCATCTTAATGCCTCCTCCGAGACTGCTGTTTTTCAGCATCAGGGGATTGTCGGCCATGTTCATATTGAAAATATTTTTCATGGTGTCAAAAATCCGCTCTGCCGCCTCACCGCTCCAGCCGAATGAGCCGAATGCGCCTCCAACACGGTTTTTCAGATCCGCCTTTTCCGCCAGGAAAAGAAAGGTCTTCATGCTCTGCAGCATGTCACCGTGATATGTCGGAGAACCGAACACGTAGACATCATAGCCTTCAAGGTCCTTTTCCGAGGCGATGTTTTTCACATCCGCCACATGGACCTCGATTCCGCCAAAACGCATGCCCTCTCCCACCAGCTCGCCAATCTGCTGCGTCTGGCCGGTTCGGGTGGCGTATGCAACAAGAGCTTTCGCCATTTTTCCAACCTCTCCTATTGCTTGGATCCTATACGGTCATCGCGGCCGGAATCCTCACAATCCGGGGTATAGCAGGAATTATCCACGAACTCGCACTTTTCCTTGCAGGAAGGGCACTGGTTCGGCGGCGCGTCAGCCTCAAAAGTATATCCGCATTTGCTGCATCTCCAGCTTGCCATAAAAACACCTCCGTATAATTAGATTTTTCCGCCGGGACACAGCCGCAGGCAGTTACTTCTTCAGCTTTGTCAGCTCGCCGCCCAGCAGACGTATATGTCCCATCTCTTCCTTGATTATATTTTCAATCCGGTTTTTCCCGTATTTTTCAGGCACCAGCTCCTTCATTCCCACATAGAGGACAATGGAGTCTTTTTCCGCCTGGATGGCGGCCTTTAAAATATTTTCCATGGAAGAAGTATCAATGGGCTTTTCAAAAAACACCCTTATGTCAGCCAGGGCTTTTAGATATTTTTCCGCGTCGCCCTCGGGATCAAATGCTGTCTCGGCTTTTTCCCTTTCCTTGAGCTCGCTTCGCATCTGCTCGAACATACGCAAATGATTTTTTTCCATATCCGCAAGTCCAAGCAGCATGTCCTTGCCCTTGGGATCTGATACATCTTCTGCAGCCTTCTGGTAGAAGTGCTCTCCGTTTACCTCGATTTCCTCTGCCAGCTTAAAAATGTCGTCCGCGCTGAAATCAAATGCAGCCATCATTTCCTCCGTCCTTGTTCTGGGTTAAAATAACCGGCAATTACAAAAATAATGCCTTTGCTGTTTTTTGCCACCCGATTACTAGCGTATTGATCCTCATCCAGCCAGAGCCCGGGCAACCGCAATGTTTAACGCCTTCTGCCCCTTTTTTCATGTGCCTGTTCTTCGGCTTCAGCCGCTTTTTTGATCTTGTAGCCGGCGTCCCTTACAATTCCGTAAAGCACGCCGCAGCCCACGTCCTGTCTGTGGGCATCTCCCTGGTCTGCCAGCCTGAGCATGGCTTTTACCAGTCTCAGTGTCCTTTTAATATTTTCGTCAGCCGGATTCAATACCCCAGATCCATAAATTCACGATGACCTGCATTTTAATTGCTTGCCTTTGTTAAAAAAAATCGATCGCTCTTAAAAAATAACTTACAATAAACATGCCAAAGGTTTTCCCCAGAGACAGCAGGGATTGGCTGCATATGTTATGGCCGGCATTCACGCTGCTGCCCGTGGCGAAAATAATGTCTTTGCATGTTCATTTTTTTCATGTATCAAACCGGATCATGGCACAGATTTGTTTCATAAAATGGCCGCGTCTTTATACGGGGACCCTGATCAGGCGATACAAGCGGTTCATTGCAGACATACGCACGGAAAACGGAGAAACAATAACCGCCCACTGCCCCAACTCAGGCAGCATGGCAGGATGCAGCCAGCCGGGGAGACCTGTTTATTTTTCTGAATCAGACAACCCCAGGCGCAGGCTGAAATATACCTGGGAGCTGATTGAAATGCCCGGCTCACTTGTGGGCACAAACACCCTGGTGCCAAACCGGCTGGTGAGGCAGTGCGCTGAAAAAAATGTGATTCCTGAACTTGCGGGCTATGATTCGGTCAGGGCCGAGGTCCGGGCAGGCGCCAGCACCAGGTTCGATCTGAAACTGGAGGGCGGCGGCCTGCAGCCGTGCTATGTGGAAATAAAAAACTGCACTCTTGTAAAAGACAATACTGCCTATTTCCCTGATGCAAAGACAGAGCGTGGAAGAAATCACCTTGATGAACTCCGGCGCCAGGTAAAACAGGGACACAGGTGCTTCATGTTTTACCTGATACAGCGCATGGATGCCCGGCAATTCAGGCCCGCAGACCACATTGACCCGGAATACGGAAAAAAGTTGAGACAGGCGGTTAAAGACGGCGTTGAAATACTTGCGTATGACGTGGATATAGACACACAAATGATAAGGCTGGGCACCGCCATTGCCTGGCACCTTTAAAAAAAGGCCGGCGCTTATTTAATTTCAGGCACGGCTTCAGGAAATTCCCTTATAAACCTGTATAAGGTCGCCCGACCGACCTCAAGCATCTTTGCAGCCCTGACCTTGTTTCCCGCGGTTTTTTGCAGGGCTGTTCTAACTGTTTCAACGTCGAGCTTTTTATCAGGTCCGCGCCGCCTGACTGACGGCTGGTGCGCCCGGAGCTCGGCCGGAAGATCAGACGGCCTGATCACTTTCCCCCCGCTTTTTACCACTGCAAACTGCAGAACATTCTGGAGCTGACGGACATTGCCGGGCCAGTCATACTCCATCAAAAGGGTAATTGCCTCGTCTGTCACCGCAAGCGGAGCGCTGTCTCCGTGTTCGCTGGCGGCCTGGCGCAGAAAATGCTCGATCAGAAGGGGAATGTCGTTTCTGCGCTCGCGCAGGGGGGGAAGGTGTACGGGTATGACGTTTAACCTGTAATAAAGATCCTCGCGAAACCTTCCCGCACTGATTTCCATGTGCAGGTCCCTGTTTGTGGCGCTTATAACGCGGACATCCACTGAAACCGTTTTTTCTCCGCCCACCTTTTCAAACCTGCCGCTCTGCAGAAATCTCAGCAGCTTTACCTGCATGGGGTTTGAAAGCTCTGCCACCTCGTCTAAAAACACTGTGCCGGTGTGGGCGAGTTCGAACCTGCCCTTCTTATCCCGCACCGCCCCGGTAAAAGCCCCCCTAACGTGACCGAAAAGCTCGCTTTCGATCAGTCCCTCAGGAAGGGCGCCGCAGTTAATCGGGACAAAAGGGGCCCCGGCTCTCCTGCTTTCGCTGTGTATGGCCTCTGCAACCAGTTCCTTGCCCGTTCCGGTTTCTCCCGAGATGTTGACCGGGTAGTCGTATACTGAAAGATCCCGGATCTGCTGGAATATCTGGAGCATCTTGTGATCCCGGCCTATTATGTTTGAAAACCCTGTGAGTTCGCCGGTCTTAAACCGCAGTTTTAAAAGCTCCGTCAGATCCTGGATCGATGCCAGCACCCCAACTATCCTGCCTGAATCCTCCCGTATAGGCGAAACAGACATTTCCACCTTCCGGACCTGGCCATCCCTTGTAACTACATTGACCGGGTACTCGATCTTTTCAGGAAGGCTTTCGGTGTCATGTTCTCGGTTGTCGTCAAATAGGCAATTGCGTCCGCAAAACGGCTCGCCGAAAGCCTCGTGGCAGTCCCGGTCCAGGACCTCATCGCGGCTGTAGCCGGTAATGCGTTCCGCCTCGTGGTTGAAGAAAAAGATCCTCCTGTTTAAATCATGGGCTATTATGCCCTCCTTTAAATTATCCAGGATCCGCGCGAGATTCTGCTTTTCCGCCAGCAGACTGGTCAGGTTTTCTTCAGGCATGTTTTCGCCCCCGGCAATGGTTCAAGAGCCTGTTGCAGGACAGAGCCCCCGGGCGTATTTCTGTCCTGTTGTTGCAGTCACAAGTTTAAGGCACAGCATATCATCATGGAATTTCCGGTCAAGCAATTGTCTCAATTTTATGACACACCTGCTGACAGGCGGCGGTGGGGTTACAGCGGGGAAAAACCTCTGCAGCGGCCTGAGGCAAACGCAAAGCCCTGCAAGGCGGGTTCCGGCTCACAAACCTCACCTGCAGGGCCATGCCTCCGGCAATGCGGTAAAAATTTTTTCTGCAGAAGTGTTAAAGGAGCTCAGGATCTTTTGATGTTGTCTTTTAACTGAGCAATCTGCATACCCAGACCGATGCACTGTTTTCCCTGCATGCAGGTTTCAGCGTCCTCCGGCTCCAGGTGGGTTGTCAGTTCATGCTGATCTTTTTTAAGATCAACAATCCAGGCCTTTTTTTCTTTATCATAATCCACGCTCACATCGATTCCGCACTCGCCTATATCAGGGTATATCTCCTTGATCTTCTGGCAGATTTCATCCTTGTCATACATTTTAAACCTCCTTGTATTGTTTAAATTGAAATTACACTGCTTCCTGCCTGTTTTGCTTAAAAAAGATACTTCCGCCTCCCGGAACTGTCAAATATCCGGGCCTGCAGCATATTTACCCCTTTGACTTGCGCGCCGCCGGGAATATATTTAAACAAAAGGCAGAATCCTTTAACACCACCAACTCAAATAACACCTTTGATACCCGGCAGCCCGGGGAGAGGGGGAATCCATGGCAATTGAAAAACAATACAAGGCATGGCGCGTCCACGAGCATGAAGACGGCCACACAGGAGGGGAAGAAACCTGCAACACGGCGGATCTTCCGGAAAACGAAGTACTTATCAGGGTCACACACTCCTCGCTGAACTACAAGGACGCCCTTTCAGCCACAGGAAACAAGGGGGTTACACGCAGCTACCCTCATACGCCGGGCATTGATGCCGCAGGTGAAGTGGTTGAATCCGGGGGCAGACCTGCCGAGGGTACAAAGGTGCTAGTGACCGGCTATGACCTGGGAATGAACACACCGGGCGGTTTCGGCCAGTACATCCGAGTGCCGGCTGACTGGTGCGTGCAGATACCTGCAGGATGGGATGCAAGAACGGCAATGATTTACGGTACCGCAGGCCTGACCGCAGGTCTTTCCGTAACCAAGCTCCTGAAAATGGGAGCCTCGCCCGATCAGGGAAGAATGGCGGTAACCGGTGCCAGCGGCTCGGTTGGCAGCGTGGCAGTGGAAATCCTGTCCAAGATAGGATTTGAGGTGGCTGCAGTGAGCGGAAAGGCTGACCGTGCAGAAGAACTGAAAAAACTCGGGGCTTTTGAAGTCCTCGGGCGCGAGGCCCTTGAACCCGGGAAAAAACCGCTTGTCAAACCCCGGTTTGCAAATGCCGCGGACACTGTGGGCAACGGGCCCCTGGCAGAGCTGCTCAAGCAGATCCGGCCGGGGGGCTCTGTTTCCTGCTGCGGCCTGGTGGCCGGCACCCAGCTGGAAACCACCGTGCTGCCGTTTATCCTGCGGGGGGTAAACCTGCTGGGCGTGGACTCGGTTGAAATTCCCATGGAAGACAAAAAGGCTGTCTGGCAGAAACTTGCCGGAGAGTGGGCCTGTCCCAGGACAGAGGAAACAGCAGGGGATATCAGCCGCAGGGATCTTGACTCGGCTTTGAAGGCATTTTTGAAAGCAGAGTCCTTCGGAAAAATTGTTCTTGATCACAGCCTGTAAAAGAAGAAAAGGTTTTTGATTAAAACAGGAGTCCGCTGAAAAAATACTTGAAAACAACAGCCGCGGCGGATTTTTCAATTTCTCTTTAATATGGAAAGTCACTAGTTATAAAAACCGACGGTGCCGGCCTCCTAAAGGTCTTCAGGGCATGAGCCTTGATTTTAT